>NZ_CABPRH010000002.1:0-413257 GCF_902410085.1 Haloferax sp. KTX1
GGTGTGGGTTACCCCGCCCGCGTCGGTCGGTCGACGATGGTGGTGGGGGGTGTCGACCGGTCCCGTTCTAGGCTTCCGGTGGAACGCCCGTGCACCGTGCGGTTCGACGAGAACGGGAACGCGCCGACCGATGCGCCGAATGACTCGGCGTCGTCGGGTGCACGTCATCGCGTTTCTCGACCGGGGTTATAAGACTGCGCCACCGAGTATCAATCGAGATAATTCGACGACGAGGCGACGAAGCGACGAGTTACAGCCGCGAGCGGTCGCCAGTTCCGCCTGCGCTACCACCGGTGAGTCGTCTCGACATCACAGTCGAGACCGGTCACCGGTGCCACCGGTCATCGCGCTCGCCAACGCCCCTTCGACCACGACCTCGTCGCCGAGCGTCGTCAGTTGAATCTCGGGGATGTTCGACATGACCATCTCGCTCATCTGCTCGCGGATGGGGTCTAACACGAGGTCCGGGTTGTTGAGCGCGACCGCGCCGCCGACGTAGATGATAAGCGGCGCGTACGCGTGGACGATGTTGGCGACGCCCATCGCGTTCCAGTGGCCCAGTTGGCTGATGATGTGGTCGGCGAACTCGTCTTCGCCGGCGTGTTCGAACACGTCGACCGCGGAGAAATCGGGGTCGGAGACGGGGAGCGCGGTGTCGACCGGGTCCTCCTCGTGGAGTTCGCGGGCGTACTTCGGGATGTTGTTCCCCGAGCAGTAGCCCTCCCAGTGGCCGTTGTGGCCGCACCCGCACGTCATGAAGCCATTCGGGTCGAGCGTCAGGTGGCCGACCTCGCCGGCGTTGCCGTCCCACCCGGCGAGGACGTGCCCGTCGACGCAGACGCCCGCGCCGATACCGGAGGAGATGGTGAGATACACCATGTCGTCGGGGTTGCGGTCGGAGTGGAACCGCTCGCCGATGACGCCGGCGTTCGTGTCGTTGTGCAGGTACACCTCGTCCGTCTCCAACAGCACCGAGAGGGGACCGGTCAGCGGGATGCGGTCGATGGTGTCCGGGAGGTTCGCCGGGTTCTCGACCGCGCCCTCGGCCAGGTCGAGCGGGCCGATCGCGCCGATGCCGGCCGCGACCGCGTCGCTCGGATCGATGCCCGCCTCGGCACACGCCTCGCGGACGACGCCGAGGACCGCCTCGGTGACCGCGATTCCGGTCGGGCCGCGCGGTGTGTTGTCACGGGCTTCCCCGAGGATAGTCCCCTCGTCGTCGCCCACCACGGAACGGACGTTCGTCGCCCCCAGGTCGACGCCCACGTAGTACGCCATCGTTCCCATAGGGATGCGCCCACCACTTAACTAAGCGGGATTTTCGGCAGATTTACTCGCGGCGATGTAACTCTCGGTTCGGGATCACGCGGAGTTGTTGGTCGGGAGTTTGGGGATGAGCCACGAGAGGAACGAGTCCATGCTGCGCGACTGCGTCCAGACGGTCCCCGGCCCGGTGAAGGTACAGACGAGTCCCTCGCCGCTGAACAGGGTGGACTTCAGGCCGCCGACGCGCTCGACCGAGAAGTCCGTCGTCTCGTCGAAGGCGACGATGTGGCCGGTGTCGACCGTGTAGCGCTCGCCGTCGCCGAGTTCGACCTCGTGGATGGCCCCGTAGCTCGACAGGAAACAGTCGCCGGTGCCGGTCAGTTTGAGCAGGAACAGCCCCTCGCTGCCGAAGAACGTCTTCGCCCCGCCGAAGGAGGTATCGAGGTCGAGACCGGGGTCCGAAGCGAGGTACGACCCGGACTGGACGTACAGCGTCTCGTCGGCGAGACCGTGGTGGACGATGTCGCCCGGCAGCGGGGGCGCTAACGAAACCTCCCCCGCCTGCCGCGCGCTGAACGTGTTCTGGAAGAACGACTCGCCGCCGAGGACGCTCCGCTTGAGCGACCCGAACAGGCCGCCGTTCGCGTTCGTCTCGATATCGATGCCGTCGGAGTAGCTGACCATCGCGCCGGCCTCCGACCGGAGCGACTCGCCCTCGTCGAGCGAGACGGTGAGGAGGGCGAACGACGGGCGGTAGTCGATGGAGTGGTCCATGCGGAAGCTGACGGCGCGCTAAGATATGTAGTTGCCTGCGAGAGCCGGGGAAATCAGGGCTCGCGCCGCCCGCGGACCGTCACTTCGTGTCCGCGCGGACGAACGTCACGGGGCACGGCGCTTCGAGCATGACCTCCTGTGCGACGCTCCCGAAGACGGCCTTACCGGTCGGCGAGCGCTTCCGACCGCCGACGACGAGGCGGTCGGCGTCGACCTCGCCCGCGAGTTCGACGAGCTTCTCGCCGTGGTGGCCGACCCGGCCGTGGATGACGTAGTCGACGTCCGCCTCGTCGAAGCGGCGCGTGAGTTCGCGGACGGTGGCGTGCCGTCGGGCCACGTCGTCCGCCGAAACCTCCTCGGCCGTGATGTCGAAATCGAGGTTGTCGAGCGCGTCGTCGTACTCGTCTCTCGTGAAGACGTGCCCGATGACGACCGTCGCGCCGGTCGGTCCGGCCACGTCGATGGTCTCTTCGGCGAGTCTGTCGATTCGGTCGGCGTCGCCCGCGCCGATCGCGAGCAGGATAGTTTCGATAGCCATACCAACCCGTTCGCCCCGGCATCACTTAACCGTGCCGGAGATTTTTACTCACAATCGAAATAAAAATTCGTGTTCGTGGCTGGCGAGGTCGCTGTCAGCCGGAGCGTCACGTGCTAACACTATGTACGTTTCGCCGGCGGCGCGGCCGCTCGACGGGCGGGTACGCGAGAAAATCGGGGCGCGTCGAACGGCTCAGACGTCGGGCGCGTCGTCTTCGACCGCGCGCTTCATCGAGTCGCGGCGGGACTTCGCGTCGCGGCCCGTCGCCTCAAGGAGGAAGTCGTTTTTCGCGCTGACGGCCTCGCCCGCGGCTTCGAGGTCTTCGGGAGCGAGGTCGGCCGGGTCGGCCTCCTCGAAGTTGACCGCGAGCTTGTCCTTCTTGCCGCTGTACTTGACCGCGCCGGCGACGATGCGGGTGAACACGGGATTGTCGGGTTCGCCGACGACGTAGAGGTCGCTTCCCTTGAACTCCTCGGTGCCGGTGATGGGGCCGAAGTAGTCTTCGACCGTCGCTTTCATGTCCGGAATTCGCTCTTCGAGCGTCTCCCCACGACGCATCTTGTACTCCTTCATGGACGCCTTTTCGACAGGGTACGGTTTACCTGTTTCGCGACTCCGCGACGCCTGTGACGCCGTGGCGCGGTCAGGATTCCCGCTCGGCGATGTAGCCCTTCTTACACTCGGGGCAGATGTCGCCGGCCCGCATCGACGACGAGGACGCGCCGCGGGCGTGGCCGCAGTTCGGGCAGTAGTACTCGACCGCGTCGTCGGGGGCCTCGTTGCCGACGTTCGACTCGTCGGCGCGGACGAAATCGTCTTCGTCTTCCGCCTCGACGTACTGGCCGTTCGACTGCCGGCCCTGCGGGGCGCTCTCCTCCGGTGTCAGCCCGCCGCCGAACGAGACCGAGACGGGCTCTCCGTCGTCTGGCTGGGCGTTCCAGCCCTCGTCGTCGCCCGGCGCGTCGGGCCACGCACCGCGTTTTCGCTCTCGGGGCTGTTCCGACTCCGCCTCGGCGGCGTCGGCGTCCGCGTCGATGAACTCCGCGTCGTCGCCGTCGGCCGGCGGCGTCGGGTCGTCGGTCTCGACCTCGTCGACCTCGTCGGGCCACTGCGTCCGGTCGCGGGGTTCCGACTGCGATTCGTCGTCGTCGAGGATGACGCCGTCGTCGGTCACCGCCGGGGCGTCGGCGGTCCCGGTGTCGGCGGCACCGGCGTCGCCGCCCGCGTCCGACTCGGCGGCCGGTTGGGCGTCGGCGGCGTTCGCGGCCTCGGCCGGCTGCTGCGCCGCGGGGTCCGCGCCGGCGTCCGCCTCGGTGTCGCCCGCGGCGTCGGCTTCGGCGGCGTCGATCCCGGCCCGCGTCTCCGCGTCCGGAGCCGTCTCGATGGCGGCGTCCTCGCCCTCGGAGGCGCCGGGCTGTGGCTTCGCCGGCTCGAAGCCCGCGGCCGCGGTCTCGACTTCGCCCTCCGTCATCCCGACCTCCTCGGGCGTTCGGATGGCCGTGACCTCCTTGTTCTCGCTGATTATCTGTTCCTGTCCGCACCGCGAGCAGACCTGTATCTCCCGAATCGAGACGACCACCTCGTCGCCGCGTTCCTCGCGCTCCCGTTCCGTCTCGGCGTCTCCGTAGGAGTGCCCGAGAAGACGGCAAGTAAGTCCCATTACGCGAGGATTCCGGGATTCGGAAACAAAAAGGTACCCCCTGCCCGTCCGACGCCCGTCAGACGGGCGGTACAAGTAAACAGGAGGCGAACGATGTACCCGCTATGAGAGCGAGGCGGGAGTTTCGGAACCGCCGCGACATCGAGGTCGCGGTGCTCGACGCGCTCGTCGACCGCCACGACGAGGGAATGACGGTGTTCGAACTCCGTGCCGCCGTGGACGCCGACATCGACACCATCGAGGAGGCGCTCTCGGCGCTCAAAGACGAGAACCTCATCGTGGTCGAGGAGGCCGACACGCGGGTGCTCATCCACGCCGACGAGCGCGTCGTTCCGGACCCGAGCGAAGCCGTCGAAGAGGACGCGTCGCTGTTCGAGAAACTCCGCGAGCGGTTCGGACTCTGAGCGGACCGAGGCGGGGCACAGACTCGTTTTGACTTCCACGCGCCACGAGCGACCGACGCCGCGCCGGCCCGCGACCGAAAGCCGGGCGAGTCGTCCGGGAGTGGGAGGGTTTTACGCGCCGAAGGCGAAACGGGGGGTAATGACACTCGTCGCCGACATCCACGAGGCACACGGTGCGACGTTCGAGACGCGCGGCGGAATCGAGGTCGTGAGCCACTACGGCCGCCCCGAGCGGACCCACCGCGCCGTCAGAAACGGCGTCGGCGTCATCGAACACGGCTACGGCGTGGTCGTCGTCGAGGGCGAAGACAGGGTCGACTACGTCGACAACGCGGTGACCAACACCGTCCCCGACGAGGACGGCGAGGGCGTCTACGCCCTGCTTCTCGACCCCGACGGCCGCATCGAGACGGAGATGTACGTCTACAACGCCGGCGAGCGACTGCTGATTTTCACCCCGCGGGACCGCGCGGAACCGCTCGTCGAGGAGTGGCGCTCGAAGACGTTCCTCCAGCGCGTCAAGATACGCGACGCCTCCGACGAGTTCGGCGTCTTCGGCGTCCACGGCCCGCAGTCGACCGAGAAGGTCGCGAGCATCCTCTCGGGGGCTGGCGCGCCGGAGCCCGAGCTTTCCTTCGTCCGCGGCTCTATCGGCGGCGAACTCGGCGTCACGGTCGTCGCCTCCGACAACCCGACCGGCGAGGAGGGCTACGACGTCATCTGCCGCGCGAAGGACGCCGAAGACGTGCTCGACGCGCTCCTGTTCTACGGCAACCCCTCGGTCCCCGTCGGCTATCAGACGTGGGACAGCCTCACCGCCGAGGCCGGCACGCCGCTTTTCGAGTCGGAACTCCGCGGCAACGTCCCGAACGTCGTCGGCGTCCGCAACGCCCTCGATTTCGACAAGGGCTGTTTCGTCGGCCAGGAACTCGTCTCGAAGATAGAAAACCGCGGGCGGCCCTCGCGCCGGCTCGTCGGCTTCCGCGCCGACGCACTCCCCGAGTCCGGTGCCGAGGTCTCGGCCGACGGCGAGTCGGTCGGCACCGTCACCCGCGCCGTCGAGAGCCCGATGCTCGACGCGCCCATCGGCTTCGCGCTCGTCGACTACGGCCTCGATACCGACGCCCTCGAAGTCGCCGTCGACGGCGACCGCGTCGGCGCGACCCGCGAGCCGCTCCCGTTCGTCGAGGGGAGCGCGGTGTCGGCGCGGATTCCGACGTATCCGGGCGAGAACTAGGAGCGACAATCGTGCGACCGGCGGCTCCCGGCCGCCTCAGAGCAGTTTCTTCAGGTGCTCGCGCGAGAAGAACGAGCTCGGCTTGTCCATGTGGACGCCGATTTCGCCCGACAGCGACCGGAGGCCGACTCGCTGGAGCCACTCGGGAAAGGAGTAACACCGGCGGACGAGGTGGCCCAGCCGAATCTCCCGGGAGAGTTCGTCGCGCCACGCCGACTCGTAGGCCGACAGCGTCTCGGGGTCGTCGGGGTCGATGGTCGACGCGGCGATGTCGGCCGCGGTCATCCCGTAGAGGATGCCGCCGCCGGTGAACGGCTTGGTCTGGGCGGCCGCGTCGCCGACGAGGAACGCCCGCCGGGTCGTCGCCCGGTCCGGCGGGCCGATGGGAATCGCGCCCGAACAGAAGTGCTCCGTCTCCACGTCGTAGGTTCGGGTGAGCGCGTCGAACATCTCGTTGACCTCCGCGCCCGGCGGGGCCGCGAGGCCGTACTCGACGCCGGCGTCGCCGCGGGGGATGCGCCACGCGAAGAACCGCGGGACCGTGAGGTGCACGTCCACGAAGTCGCCGTCGTCCGGCTCGGGGTCGAACGCGAGGACGCCGTGGAGCGTCTCCGACGGTTCGGGGAGGGAAAGCGCCCGGCGGACCCGCGAGGTCGGGCCGTCGCAGCCGGCGACCATCTTCGACTCGAACTGGACGGTCCCCGATTCGCCGGCGACGCTGACGGTCAGTCGGACTCGGTCGTCGAGTTCCTCGACGGCGGTGACGGTGTGGCCCTCGCGGACGTCCGCGCCGGCCTCGCGGGCGCAGTCGGCGAGCGTGCGGTCGAGTTCGACGCGGTCGATGACGTTCGAGACCTCGCTTTGCTTGTAGAACGGGTAGGCCTTCGAGTTCGGGCCGCCGACGCGGAAGTTCGCCCCGTAGATGCGGTTCTGAAACAGGCGGTCGCGCGCCTCGTCGGGGACGTACTCCCAGATGTCGGTGCTGACGTGGCCGGAGCACGCGAGGGGCGTCCCGACCTCGCCTTTCTCCAGCGCGAGCACGTCGTAGCCCGCGTCGGCCGCGCGTCGGGCGAACCGCGCGCCGGCGGGACCGACGCCGACGACGGCGAAATCGTACATAGTGGGGCGTCGCCGCGACGGCCAATGAATCTTCTCGCTTCGGGCGAGGGGACCCCCGACGGAAACCCCCGACTACGCGACGACCGCCAGCCCCGCCGCGGTCCGCCGCGTCCCGTCCCACGGGACGTCGATTCGGTCCCACGAGTCGCCGAAGTCGGTCGTCCGGTAGACGCCGCGGTCGTTCGCGGCGTAGCACTCGCCGCCGGTTCGCCCGGCGGCCAAGACCGCCCGCGTCGCGCCCGGTCCGGTCGGAAGGCCGGTCCCGTCGAGGCGTTCCCACGACTCGCCGCCGCCGTCGCCGTCGCGGGCCGCTCGGCGGTAGAGGTACGCCTCCGCGGACTCGACACGGTGGGCGCGCATCGGCCCGGAGGCGGCCGTCAGGAGCACCGACGCCGGGTCCGCGGGGTCGACGACGACGCTCCAGCAGTAGCCGTGGCCGAGCCCCGCGGTCGGCGTCGTCCACGTCTCGCCCGCGTCGTCGGTCTCGGCGTAGCCGTCGCCCGCGGCGACCCAGACGCGGCCCGGTCGGTCCGGGTGCGTCGCCATCGAGTGCGTGTCTCGCTTGCTCGACGGCACGCGGTCTTGCCACGTCTCCCCGCCGTCGAGAGACCGGACGAACGCCCCGGCTTCGACCGCGACGAACAGTCGGTCGGGGTCGGTCGGATCAACTTCTATCCAGCGGACGTGGTGGGTGTGCGGGCGGGGCGGAAACGCCCACGACGACGCCGAATCGAGGTCCGAAAGCGGCGCGAGTTCGGCCCACGTCTCGCCGCCGTCGCGGGAGCGGAAGACGGCCGAGGGTTCGGTCCCGGCGTAAATCACGTCGGGGTCGGCCGGGGAGACGGCGAGGCTCGTCACCGACTCGGGGAGCGCGTCGGTGCCGACCGCGTGCCACGACGCGCCGCCGTCGGTCGTTCGGAAGACGCCGGCGTCGAAGGTCCCGCAGAACGCTCGGGTCGGCGCGCGCGGGTCGGCCGCGACGCACTCGACTCGGTGCTCGTCGAGTCGCCGGCGGGCGGTGAAGTCCTCTGACGACCCCGAGACCGCGAGGACCGCGCCGTTCGCTGCGGCGTAGAGGTGCATGGGGGACGTAGGCGCTCGGCGGTGAAAAGCGCGGGTGCCGGGCGGCGGCTCGCGGCACTCGCGCGGGCCGCGCGAGGAATCGCGTCCGGGACCGCAGCGACGACTACGACAGGTCGCGTCGCTCGAACACCTCGGCCGCGAGGACGACGAGGGCGCACGTCACGGCGACGAGCACGGCGACGCCGCCCCAGTCGACGTCGCCGGCGACGAGGAGTTCGCCGGGGTCGAGATAGCGCGTGAGCGACAGCGCGCCGAGGAACTCGTAGTCGGTGTCGACCGTCAGGGAGTCGAGGAGGAACGTCCCGAAGACGACGCCGATGGCCGCGCCCTGCGCCCGGCGGACCCGCCCGAAGAACGCCGACGCGAGGAGGCCGATGGCGACGCAGGCGACGAGGTAGAGGCCGCCGACGGCGTGGACCGCGAGGAGGCGAGAGAGGTGAATCTCCTCGTCGATGAGCCCCGCGCCGACGACGACGGCCGCGAGGAGCGCGAGGTCGACGACGGCGACCGCCGGGAGCATCGCGAGGAACTTGCCGACGACGAACCGCGTGCGCGAGACGGGCCGGACGAGGACGAGTTCGACCGACTGGCGGTCGACCTCGCCGGCGACGAGCGACCCCGCGGCGTAGGCGAAGTAGCTCCCGACGATGAGGAGCCAGACGAGCTGGTAGAGTTCGACCACGAGGTAGCCCTCCAGCGAGGAGATGTCGGTGACGCTCCCGACGAACGCCGACTGCAACTCCTCGGGATACGACTCCAGCAGTTCGGCGAAGTCGATGTCGGACTCGCCGAACGACGGGTAGACGGCGATGGTGAGCCCCGCGGTCGCCACGAGGAGCACGCAGACGACGAGGAGGCCGCGCCGCCGCCGGGCGAACTCGAAGGCCGCGATGTCGAGTTCACGCATCCGCGGACTCCTCGTCGTAGAAGTGCATGAACACGTCCTCGATGGCCGTCTCGCGGACTTCGAGGTCGTCGACGCGGTAGCCGTCGAGGGCGTCCACGAGGGCGTCGTAGTTGCCCGAGGTGACGAGTCGGAGCGAGCCGTCCGGTTCGATGCGCGCGTCGATGGTCTCCGGGAAGTCGAAGTCCGCGAGGTCGATGGCGTCCGGCGACCGGACCGAGACGACCTTCCCGCTTCGGGCGAGCAGGTCGTCGATGTCCTCGACGGCGACGAGCCGACCGTCGCGGATGATGGCGACGCGGTCGCAGACCTCGCGGACCTCCCCGAGGATGTGCGTCGAGAAGAACACCGTCACCCCGCGGTCGCGCTCCTCGCGGAGGAACTCGTAGAACTCCTGTTGGACGAGGGGGTCCAACCCCGAGGTCGGTTCGTCCATCACGACCACCCGCGGGTCGTGCATGAACGCCTGCACGATGGCGAGTTTCTGCCGGTTCCCGCGCGAGTAGGCCCGGACTGAACGGTCGAGCGGCACCGGAAAGCGGTCGAGGAGTTCGTCGCGCCGGTCGTCGCCGGAGAGCCCGGCGAAGTAGTCGAGCGTCTTGCGACCCGTCACGTCGTCGTAAAACCGCGGGTCGCCGGGGATGTGGCCGACGCGCCCGAGCACGTCGAGGAAGGCCGCGCGGTCGTCCACCGGGACGCCGAGAATGCGCGCCGTGCCGTCGGTCGGTTTGAGCAGGCCGAGCAGCAGGCGAATCGTCGTGGACTTCCCCGCGCCGTTGGGGCCGAGGAAGCCGAACAGTTCGCCCTCCGGGACCGAAAGCGAGAGCTCCTCGACCCCGCGAACGTCCCCGTAGAACTTCGTCAGACCGTCGATGTCGATGGCGGGGACGGACATACTCACACGTAGGCGCGCGCCGAACGTATCCCTTGCGTGACGTTACCGCCGACCGAGAGTCGAGCGTGTTGTTAAGATTACATACCGCGTATCTACGGTGACTGAAGCGGGGTCGCCCGCCGGTCTCCTCACCATGACTCCCCGCGGCCGGCGTACGAGCGCGGCGCTCCTCGCCACCTTACTAGTCGTGTCCGCCCTCCTCGGCGCAACGGGGAGCGCCGCGGCCGTCAGTCAGGTGGCCGGGAGGCCCGACCTCACGGTTATCGCGCCGGAGAACCGGCTCGTCGCGGGCACCGAGACCGCGGTCGAGGTGTTCGTCGTCAACAGCGGGACGGTCACGGACGACGGCCCCGAGGAGTACGAGGCGCTCGTCCAGACGGCCCGCGCGCTGACCATCAGCGCGGATTCGAGCGGGCCGATTACGGTCCTCAGCGGCGAGATTCCCGTCGGGACCGTTCCCGAGGGCGTCTCCGGGCCGGTGTCGCTCCGCCTCCGCGTCGCCGAGGGCGCTCGCCCCGGCACCTACGACGTACCCGTCACGTTCACCTACGACTACACCGCCTCGGTGTTCGTGGACGGCGACGACGTCGACGCCACCCACCGGAGCCGAACCGTCACGCGAGACCTCGAAGTCGTCGTCGAGCGCCGCCCCGCGTTCGAGGTCCGGGCGGTCGACGCGGCCCTCGCGGTCGGCGACAGCGGGACCGTCGCGGTCGACATCGAGAACGTCGGTCCCGTCGGGGCCGCGGACGCGACCGTCACCGCCACCTCGACCGACCCGGAGATAACGTTCGGGAGCGGCGTCGCCTCCGCGGAGACCTTCGTCGGCGAGTGGGACGCGGGCGAAACAGAGCGCGTCGAGTTCCGCGCCCGCGTCGCCGACGACGCCATCGTCCGCGACTACTCGGTCGACCTGACCGTGACCTACCGCGACGAGGACGGCCAAGAACGGACCTCGCGGGCGTTCGTCGCCGGGGTTCGTCCGACCCGCGGGGCCGACTTCGAACTCGCGGACGTGGACGCCGCGGTCGCCGTCGGCGACACCGGCACGCTGACGCTCGAACTCGTGAACGTCGGCGACGCGACCGCCGCGGCGACGACCGTCGGCGTGTCCTCCGCCGACTCCGAGGTGACGTTCGGGGCCGGCGCGCCCGCCGCGGAGGCCTACGTGGGCGCGTGGGAACCCGGCGAGACGAGGCGCGTGAGCTTCCGCACCCGCGTCGCCGACGACGCCCTCGACCGGCCCTACTCGCTGGACGTGGCCGTCTCGTTCCGCAACCCCGGCGGCGACCGGAAGACCCAGTCGCTCGTCGCCGGTCTCGACCCCGGCGCGGGCCCGGCGTTCGACGTGACGGTCGACGAGAGCACCCTCAGAGTCGGCGGCGTCGGCCGCGTCGTCGGCACCGTCGAGAACGTCGGCGGGACCGAGGCCCGCGACGTGGTGCTCCGCCTCGAAACCGAGGATCCGGCGCTGACGCCGACGGACCTCGACGTGACCGTCGGGACGCTCGCGCCCGGCGAGTCGACCGGGTTCGAGTACGCCATCGGCATCGCCGCGGGGTCGACGCCGGGGACGCGCCGGCTCCCGTTCGTCGTCGAGTACCGGCCGCCGGGCGACGAACTGCGCGCGGCCGACCGGACCGACGTGCTCGCGTCGGTGAGCACCGGCGACCCCGCCGTCGCGGTCGAACCGCGGAACGCGACGTTCGAAGTCGACTCGACGGGCCGACTCGTCCTCGCGGTGACGAACACCGAGTCGACGCCGCAGACAGACGTGACGGTCAGACTCGCCGTCGAGGAACCGCTTTCGAGCGAGGACGCCGTGGCGTTCGTCCCCCGGCTCGACGCCGGCGAGACGCGCCTCGTCGTCTTCGACCTCGAAGTGAGCGACGACGCCGTCCCGAAGACGCAGGTCGTCGGCGTCGACGTGAGCTACGAGGACGACGCCGGCAGACAGCTCTCGACGGACACCCAGCAGGTCGCCGTCGAGGTGGTCCAACCGGCGACGACGTTCCCCGTCCTCCCGGCGCTCGTCGTGGCGCTCGCGCTCGCGGGCGTCGGCTACTGGTGGTACCGGCGGCGCTGAGGGACCGGCGGCGCTGAGTGTATCGTCGACGCCGAAGAAAAGTCGAAGCGCGCGCTCAGTCGTCGGCCGGCGACGCGGGACCCGGCATCCCGCCGGGCGTCGTCGGCTCGCTGACCCACGCCTGCCACGCCATGATGAGCATGGAGACGATGAGACAGAGCCCCCACAGGAACGTCGTCGGAATCAAAAAGAACAGTCCGAGTCCGACGCCGACCCAGATAGTGAGGGGCAACAGCCACTGCCCGACGACGAACAGCCCGCTCACCGCCGCCCGGAGCCGCCCCGTCAGCGCGAACGCGTCCACCGCAAAGCCCATCACGACCGCGAGAATCGAGAGCACGCCCAAGTGCGCGTGGCCGCCCACCAACCACGACGGTACGCCCCCAGATTCCAGTAGCGTGTACTGGTACAGCCCCACCACCATCATCGTCGCCAGCCCGAGGAACCCCGATGTCTTGAGTATGCGTGACATACACATACAGATGACGCGTTGCGATTTGAAATGTTTTTCTCTCGACTAGTTTGGCAGGCGAATGTCAGGTCCGCCGGCAGTCGCTCCCCGGTGGGCGCGAAGCGACCGTCGAAAACAAGGCTCCGTGCCTGCGGCCGGCTCAGTCGTCGTTCGTCACTTTCGCGGGCTTGCGGCGGTCCGACCGCGGGCCCTCTTCGTCCACGTCGGGGAGGTAGTCGCGGAGGTACCGGCCCGTGTGGGAGTCGGGGTTCTCGGCGATTTCCTCGGGCGTGCCGCTGGCGACGATAGTTCCGCCGCCAGCGCCGCCCTCGGGCCCGAGGTCGACGATGTGGTCGGCGTTCTTCACGAGGTCGAGTTCGTGTTCGACCACGAGGACGGTGTTGCCGTTGTCGACGAGGCGCTGGAGCACCTCGATGAGCTTCCGCTCGTCTTCCTTGTGGAGGCCGGTCGTCGGCTCGTCGAGGAGATAGAGCGTGTCGCCGGTCTGCTTCTTGCCGAGTTCCTCGGCGAGTTTCACGCGCTGGGCCTCGCCGCCGGAGAGGGTGGTCGACGGCTGGCCGAGCTGCATGTAGCCGAGGCCCACGTCGTGGAGCAGTTGGAGGCGGCGGCGAATCTGCGAGTTCGCCTCGAAGAAGTCGAGCGCCTCGTCGACCTCCATGTCGAGCACGTCGGCGATGGTCCTGTCCTTGTACGTCACGTCGAGCGTCTCGGCGTTGTAGCGCGCGCCGTTACACTCCTCGCAGGGGACGTACACGTCCGACAGGAAGTTCATCTCGATTTTGACGTTGCCCTGTCCCTTGCAGGCCTCACAGCGGCCGCCCTTGACGTTGAAGGAGAAGCGACCCTTCTCGTAGCCGCGCTGTTTCGAGAGCTTCGTCTCGGCGAACAGCTCGCGGACGTAGTCGAAGACGCCGGTGTACGTCGCCGGGTTCGACCGCGGGGTCCGACCGATGGGCGACTGGTCGATGAGCCGGACCGTCTCGATTTCGTCGTAGCCCTCGATGGCGTCGTGCTCGCCGGGGTCGACGGAGGTGTTGTCGTTCATCCGGCGGGCGAGCCCCTTGTAGAGAATCTCGTGCATCAGGGTGGACTTGCCCGACCCCGAGACGCCGGTGACGGCCGTGAACGTCCCGAGGGGAATCGGCACGTCGAGGTCGTCGAGGTTGTGCTGGCGCGCGCCGCGGACGACGAGTTCGCCGTCGCCCTCGCGCCGCGAGTCGGGCACGTCGATGTCCTTGCGGCCCGAGAGGTAGTCGGCCGTGATGGAGTCGTCGGCCGCGACGATGTCGTCGAAGTCGCCCTGCGCGACGACCTCGCCGCCGCGCTTGCCCGGACCGGGCCCCATGTCGATGATTTCGTCGGCCCGGCGCATCGTCTCCTCGTCGTGTTCGACGACGATGAGCGTGTTGCCGAGGTCGCGGAGGCCTTCGAGCGTGTTGAGCAGTTTGTCGTTGTCGCGCTGGTGGAGGCCGATAGACGGCTCGTCGAGGACGTAGAGGACGCCCACGAGGCCGGAACCGACCTGCGTGGCGAGGCGGATGCGCTGGGACTCGCCGCCCGAGAGCGTGGCCGCCTCGCGGTCCAAGGTGAGGTATTCGAGGCCGACCTCGGTCATGAAGCCGAGGCGGGCGCGAATCTCCTTGAGAATCTCCTGTGCGATGGTGCGGTCGCGCTCCGAGAGGTCGCGTTCGAGGCCCTCGAAGTGTTCGAGCGCGCCCGCGATGGTCATGCGGTTGACCTCGGGGAGCGTCGTGCCGCCGACGCGGACGTGGCGGGACTGCTCTTTGAGCCGCGAGCCGTTGCAGTCCGGACAGGTCGTGACGGCCATGAACTCCTCGATGTGGTCGCGCGTCCGGTCGGAGTCGGTCTCGACGTGGCGGCGTTCGAGGTTGCCGACGACGCCCTCGAAGGGGTGTTCCTTGTGGCGCGTGCCGTTTTTCGTCGTCCACTCGAACACCACGTCCTCGGTGGTGCCGAACAGGAAGGCGTCCTGCACCTCGTCGGAGAGCTCCTCGAACGGGGTGTCGACGCTGACGCCGAAGTGGTCGGCGACGTTGTCGAGCTGGCGGCGGTAGTACGTCCGGTTGTAGCTCCACGGCTCGAAGACGTGCTTGAGCGGCTTCGACGGCTCGGTGACGACGAGGTCGGGGTCGACCTCCTTGGCCTTGCCGAGGCCCTCGCACTCCGGGCAGGCCCCGTGGGGGCTGTTGAACGAGAACGACCGCGTCTCGATTTCGGAAAAGCGGAACGACGAGTTCGGATTGCCGAGTTCCTCGGAGAACTCGACGACGAGGCGGTCGTCGCCCTCGCCGGCGAGCGACCCGGTCGACCGGGTGTTGGAGGCGAAGGGCAGGTCCTCGGGCGGGTCGGGAACGATGAGTTTGAGGACGCCGCCGGCCTCCTCCAGCGCGGTCTCGACGGAGTCGGCGATACGCGAGCGCGCCTCGGGCGCGACCTTCACGCGGTCGACGACCACGTCGATGGTGTGGTCGTAGTTCTTGTCGAGTTCGGGCGTCTCGAACGAGAGGTCGAACTCCTCGCCGTCGACCTCGACGCGGGCGTAGCCCTCGGAGACGAGGTCCGAAAACAGGTCTTTGAACTCGCCTTTCTGGTCGCGGACGACCGGCGCGACGACCTTCGCGCGGGTGCCCTCGGGGAGTTCGAGAATCTGGTCGACCATGTCCTGTGCGGACTGCTCGCCGACCTCCTCGCCCGTGATGGGGTCGTACTGGGTGCCCACGCGGGCGTACAGGAGGCGGAGGTAGTCGTGGAGTTCGGTGACGGTCCCGACGGTCGACCGGGGGTTGTTGGCCCCGTTCTTCTGGTCGATGGAGATGGCGGGCGAGAGGCCCTCGACGGCCTCGACCTTCGGCTTGTCCATCTGGCCGAGGAAGTTCCGCGCGTAGGCCGAAAGCGACTCGATGTACCGCCGCTGGCCCTCCGCGTAGACGGTGTCGAACGCGAGGGAGGACTTGCCTGACCCCGACAGGCCGGTGACGACGGTGAACGTCTCGCGGGGGATGCGAACGTCGAGGTTCTTGAGGTTGTGCTCTTCGGCACCGCGAACCTCGATGTAGTCCTTGCTCATTCGGACGACTCTAGGAACGAGAGGACCGAATAGGCATCGGTTCGGGCCGTTCGAACCGCATCGCTCGCGTCCGCGAGTCGGGGAGAAATCGGAGTGGAAGGGAGATGTCGTCCGCCGGCGTCAGCTGTTGAGCTTCTGTCGCGAGATGGAGATGCCCGTCGGCGTGATGACGATCTGGTCGTCGCCCTTCTGGACGATGTCGCCGTCGACCTCGCGCGCGACCTGCCGGAGGTCGTCGATGATGTGTTCCATCGTGTTGTCGGAGGTCGTGTGGCGGGTGATGTCCGCGATGACCAGATTGCCGTCGTAGACGGCGTCCTTGATGGCGATAACGTCCTGCTGGCCGCCGATCTCGGCGATGTGAACCGAGAGACCGGCGTCGCCGCGAGCGGTGTCGAAGTCGTCGAGGTCGAGTTCGACGTAGTCCTCGGTCGTTCGGGAACCACCACCACCGAGAATCTTACTCATGATACCCATAGGACGTAGAGAGGCCACAACGGGGTTAGTTCTTACGTCAGACGACTGTCGAAACGCAGACATTTCTCGGCTCGACGCGCGCCGGCCGCGCCGTTTCGCGGGGTGTTTTTACCCCGCGGCGCGCGGGGGGAGACGAACACGATGACTTTCAGCATCTGCGTCCGCGAGCCGTACGCCGACGCCGACGGCGACGACCAGCACCGCTTCGGCGTCGCCGTGACGACCCGGCTTCCGGGCGTCGGGGCCCTCTGCCCGTTCGCAAGCGAACACGGCGCGGTGGCGACACAGGCGCTGACGAACGTCGAGCTCGGGGAGAAGGGCATGGACTACCTCGAAGACGGTCTCGCCGTCGACGACGCCCTGCGGGCGCTGTTGAACGCCGACGACGGCCGCGCGGAGCGACAGCTTCACGGCGTCGGCCCCGAGGGGACGTTCGCCTTCACCGGCGACGACTGCCTCGGCTGGGCGGGCCACCGCGAGGGCGACGACTACACCGTCGCGGGCAACCTGCTCACGGGAGAGGAAGTCGTCGAGGCCGCCGCCGACGCCTACGAGCGGAATCGCGACGGCGACAGCGACGAACCGCTCGCGAAGCGACTCATCGACGCGCTCGGCGCGGGGCACGCCGCGGGCGGCGACAAGCGCGACGACCTCGCTATCCAGAGCGCGGCGGTCGTCGTGACCTCCACCGAGGACCGCGAGCTAAACCCGTACTACAACGACCTCCGGGTCGACGCGACGGAGACGCCGCTGCGCGACCTGCGCGAGACGTTCTCGATGGCGCGGGAGGGGTACGAGGCGGCGCTGGAGAAGTACGCAGAAGCGTAGCCGAGCGGAGCGCACACGGCGTGCGCCGAGTCCTGCGACCGCGGGCTCAGACCGAGAACTCGAAGAGGTCGTCGCCGACGTGGTGGATTGACTCGACGACCTTGCCGGAGTCGCCGACGAGGTCGGCCCCGTCTTCGAGCGCGCGACCCACGGCGAGCACCTTGCCGTGGGTCTCCTCCGCGATGACGACCAGGTCGCCCGCCTCGATGGTGTCGTCGGCCTCGGTGATGCCGGGGCGCATCACGTCGGCCCCGCCGGAGACGAACGAGACCGCGCCCGCGTCGACCGTGACGACGTTCGTCGTCGGCGGGAACTGGTTCGCACCCTTGACCGTGAGAAACGGCTGGTCGTCGACGTACATGACCGCCGGCTCGCCGTCGACGAGGACGACCTCGTAGTCGGCGTCGGCGAACTCGACCGCCTCGAACGCGTCGCCGTCGAGGGCGACGCCGAGGGACGATTCGATGGAGTCGCACAGCGCGTCGATCTCGTCGCTTCGGAGGTGGTGGCGGGACTTGACCTTCATACCGGGTCGTGGACGCTCGCGGCCGATAAATCGACCGCTCCGCGTCGAGTGGGCGGCGGCGACCGACTGCCGGCGACCGACCGCTGACGACTGACGACCGACCGCCGCGAGGCGAACCGAGCCGAACCGGCGTCCGACGCGCGTCAGACTGTGTCGGGGTAAACTGCTAAGTACGATTGGGTCCACACCAACGATATGTGGCGCTCCCGGACGAACCGGGACCGGAAGCGCGTCGTGTGCATCGCATGCGGTGACGCGGTCCTCCGGTCGGCGGCGCGCGAGTACGACAAAGAGGGGAACCGCTGGGAACGACACGGCAAGCGGTTCGAACACCTCTGTAAGTCCTGTTACCGCGGACTCTGTCACCAGCCCCGCGAGGAGCTCGAAGGCCTCCTCGTCGACATCGAAGAACACGGCATCACCAACGAGGAGTTCCTGCTTCGCTACTTCGACGCGGTCAAAGAGCGGTACGAGTCCCCCGGCGAGCGCGGGCGCTGAAGACGGGTTCGTCGGCCCGTCGCCGGTTCGCGCAAACGCGCGCTGACGAGTGATATCAATTCTCGTCCGTCGCGGCTCGTGCCCGACACTCATTTCTCCCTGCCCCGTCTAGTCGGGGCTATGTCAGACGACGCGCAGGCGTACGCCGGGACCGCCGAAGGGCAAGGACCGGTGGAGATAGACGCCGAACTCGCGCGACACCTCCAGAACAAGCGCGAGGACCTGTTCGAGGAGTTCGAGATTCGTGACGCGTTCCCACCGGAAGTCCTCTCGGAGGCGCGTGCGCGCACCGACGGCGTCCACGAGGAGATCGAAGACGAGCTCGAACACCGCAAAGACCTCCGAGACCTCACGACGTGGACGACCGACCCCGTCGACGCCCAGGACTTCGACGACGCCCTGAGCATCCGCGAGAACGAGGAGACGTACACGCTGTGGGTCCACATCGCCGACGTGACCCACTACGTCCATCCCGGCTCTGAGATGTGGGCCGAGGCCGTCAAGCGCGGCAACACCGTCTACCTCCCCGCCTACACCATCCACATGCTCCCGCCGGCGCTGGCCGAGACAGTCTGTTCTCTCGTCCCCGAGGAGGACCGCCTCGCCCACACCGTCGAGATGGAGATCAAGAAGGACACGCTCTCGTTCGAGACCATCGACATCTACAAGTCCGTCATCCACTCCAACGAACGGCTCACCTACACGCAGTGTGAAAACCGGCTGGAAGACCCCGGCCTCCCCCTCCACGAGGAGAACTCCCTCGTCTTCGACCTCGCCGACCAACTCCACGAACAGCGCAAGGAAGACGGCTCGCTGGTCCTCAACCCGAGCCGGGACCGCGCCCACACCATCATCGAGGAGTGCATGCTGAAGGCGAACAAGGCCGTCACGCACGAACTCATGTGGAACCGCGGCGTCGAGGCGATGTACCGCGTCCACCCGCAACCGACCCCCGACCAGTGGGACAAGGCGCTCCGCGAAATCACCGAGCTCGACGGCGTGAGCATCCAGTCCACGTCGTGGGACGAACCCCGAAAGGCCGTCAACGACGCCTTGGAGAGCGCGAACTCCCGCACGCTCAACAAGATTCAGCGCGCCGTGCTGAAGGTGATGCCCCGCGCGAAGTACATGAACGACCCCTTCGGCGGCCACTACGCGCTCAACTTCGACATCTACGGCCACTTCACCTCGCCCATCCGGCGGCTGTCGGACCTCATCAACCACTGGATCGTCCACGAGAACGACGTGCCCGAGGACCTCGTCGAACTCTGCGACCGCGCCTCGGACCGGCAGAAGGACGCCGAGACGGCCGAGCGGCTCTACAAGCAGTTCCTCCAAGAGGTCGGCTTGGACCCCTACGCGGTCAACAACCGCGGTATCGTCACCGTCGACGACGACGGCGAGGTCATCGACGAAAACGGCCTCCCGCCGCGCGAGTAACCGCGCGGTCGCTCCCGTTCGACCGACTCGTTTTTGACGGACAGCGCCGACAGGAGTCCACCAGCCGATGCCGACGAGCCGACCGCAGAGCGACAGATTCGACTAACCGAGGTGTCGAAACGGTGGCCTTCGCTCCCTCGCCGCGACCGTCTACTCCTCCTGTTTGTGCGTGAACAGCAGCACGTCGCCGTCGTGTTGTGTCACACAGAGGTCGAGCAGCATGCTCAGTTCGAGGCTGTTGTAGTCGTTCTCGCAGACGACCAAGTCGTCGAACGGCTTCTCGCACGCCGGACAGGCGATAGAGACGGTGTTCTGGTAGGTGGTGACGCCGCCGCTGGACTCGTAGGGCGTGAGCGACGACCGGAGTTCGTCGAGTTCCTCGTCGTTCATGAACGTGTTGTGCGCGGGGCGTGCGTATAATTCTTCACGGTCGGACACCGACCGCGGTTAGACGCGACTCACGAATACGGCTCACGATTCTTGACTCACGACTGCCCCGCGTCGTCCAACCCGCAGACCCACCGGAAGTGCGGGTGAACCCACGACAGTCCCGCGGCGTTGGCTTCGACCCACGACGACGGGTCGCTCAGCCGACGCGACAACACCTCCGCGCGCTCCTCGTGGGTCCCCTCGCGGTCGAACGGTATCAGTTCGAGCGTCCGCGACGCGGGATTGAAAAAGACCGCCCGCTCGGTGGCCGCGTCGAGTCCGACCAGCCGCGAGCCGTTGGCGTCTCTCTGGAGGAGCGCCTGCGCCATCCGGTGTTGGTGGACCCCGCGGCGCGTCTCGCGGAGTTTCGAAACGATGGCTCGAAAGAGGGCCGTCGGGTCCGACGGGGGATCGCCTCGTCGTGTTTCCATACCGACGCCCTCGGAGCGAGACGGTAAGAGGGTCCGCCATGAGCGGAGTGAAAGTGTCGGGTTCGGCGGAAGTGAAGGGCCCGCTCGATAGTCGATGACGCTACGGAGAGTACCGCTTGAACAGCGGGACGAACGGTTTGAGAAGGACGAGTCCGACTCCAAGAACGACGTACAGCGTCGCTTCATCCGGGAGACCGAACTGACGGAGGCCCAGCGTAACCCCGAGCGTGAGGAGAACGTAAACCCAAAAGACCGCGATGACCGGTCCGTACCCCTGGACCGACGCCGGTGTCTCGAACACTGGTCACTCTTGACGTGTAGTTGCTGAAAGTCTTGTGTCAGAACGGGCGTGGTAGTCGGTTCCGGTACCTTGGTAGATGAACGCGTACACCACGAAGCCAACTACGACTAAAGGCGACAGCCACCACAGACGCCATACACTTACTTGTCGCCAGTTCAACATCAGATTGACGAATGGCCCTCGCTTGGCGCGTCAGGTTGGTTCTCTGTGTCCTCCTCGTCGCCGGCTGTGCCGGTGGCCCCAGTTCAACTGCGACGACGACCGACGGAACACCGACGACCACGCTAACGACCACCCCGATACCGACTGACAACTCAACGCCAACCAACGAGACGCCGACGGCCGGCGACCCGGCGTACGGGACCGAGTTCGTCTCAGTCTCGAAACTGGAGAACGGAAGTCGAGTCGAGACGTGGCCCGATAACAAAACCGTCCGCTTCGAGAACCTCTCCGAATCGCGGAAAGCGGTGTTTCGGGACGCGATTGACGGCCGAGTTACGTTCGGGCCCGACGAGGAGAATCCGTTCGCGTTCAGCGATTCTGACCGACCCGAACTCGTCCGGTACGAGGGAGAGTGGTACTTCGTTCGGGTCGCGATTGTGTAGCCGCGAACGCTACAGCTCAGTATTCGTCACGGTGGGTGGCGTCACGAAAATAGCAGTAGCTCAGTCCGTGAGACGTATATGATAATTTTAAAACATTTCTTTGCGTGTGATTATAGTATGGAATCCCCTCCAAAAGACTTCATGCAGGGGCGGTCCAGCGCATGGTCCAGTAAATTTGGACTGATAATTATTTCGCTACCCCCTATTGGATTCTCTGCGGTCGTATCACGGTTTCTTGGTGTCAACTCACCAAATTCAATCGTTGAACTCTTCTATTTTCTAAGCACGTTCTGCACCGTACTTCTCATATCAATGTTCAGTACGTACTTCGTGGCATATCAACTCGGCATGGGACAGAAATGAGAAACTGGACGTGCATCTGTCCGCAACGCAGTAGTGACTCGTCGGACCCCTAAGTTACGACTCGCTGGGTTGCGTCGCGAAAATGGTAGTGGACTCGCGGGGATTTGAACCCCGGGCCTCTTCCTTGCGAAGGAAGCGATCTGCCACTGATCTACGAGCCCTCATTCCCACGGAGTCGTGGGATACACTTATACCCTATGTTTTGTCCGCGGCCGGGCATGCGATAGCATCCCGTTCCGTCGGGCGATTCTGCGGACGTCTGCTCGCGCGTCGAACGGAAGTGAGATGACACGCGCCTTAGCGCTGAAGGTCAGCTCGGAGGCAGAGTCCTCCGGACGCGCGCCTCGACAGCCGCGAGTGTGACGGGCGGGCCGTCACGAACGGGCGGTCCGTAGGTCCGGACAGCGCCGTCGTTAGTCTTCGAGGACGATCTCGATGCTGACGTCGTTCGGAACCTGAACGCGCATCAGCTGGCGCAGAGCGCGTTCGTCAGCGTCGAGGTCGATGAGACGCTTGTGGACGCGCATCTCCCAGTGCTCCCACGTCGCCGTCCCCTCACCGTCAGGCGATTTGCGGGCGGGGACTTCGAGCGTTTTCGTGGGCAGCGGGATCGGCCCGCTGAGGTTGACGCCCGTCTTGTTCGCGATCTCGCGGACGTCGTCGCAGATATCGTCGAGGTCTTCCGGACTCGTGCCGGCGAGCCGAACGCGTGCCTGTTGCATCGTTATCGCTCGTTGACTTCGAGCACTTTGCCGGCCGCGATGGTCTGACCCATGTCACGGACAGCGAAGCTGCCGAGCTCCGGAATCTCGGAGGACGGCTCGATGCTGAGCGGCTTCTGCGGACGGACGGTCACGATAGCGGCGTCGCCGGACTTGATGAAGTCCGGGTTCTCCTCAGCAACCTCGCCCGACGCGGGGTCGAGCTTCTGGTCGATCGACTCGATGGTACACGCGACCTGCGCCGTGTGGGCGTGGAAGACCGGCGTGTAGCCAGCGGTGATGACCGAGGGGTGCTGCATGACGACGACCTGCGCCTTGAACGTCTCGGCGACCTTCGGCGGGTCGTCAGCCGGGCCACAGACGTCGCCGCGGCGGATGTCGTCCTTGCCGACGCCACGAACGTTGAAACCGACGTTGTCGCCAGGTCCGGCCTGGTCGACTTCCTCGTGGTGCATCTCGACGGTCTTGACCTCGCCGCCGACGTCAGAGGGCTGGAAGCTCACGTTGTCGCCGGGGTTGAGGGTACCCGTCTCGATACGGCCGACCGGGACCGTACCGATGCCGGAGATGGTGTAGACGTCCTGGATGGGCAGGCGCAGCGGCGCGTCCGTCGGCGGCTGCGGTGCCGGCAGGTTGTTGAGCGCTTCGAGGAGGATGTCGCCGTCGTACCACGACGTGTTGTCGGAGCGCTCGGCGATGTTGTCGCCCTCGAAGGCCGAAATCGGGACGTAGGTCGCGTCGTCGGAGTTGAAGCGGACCTGCTTGAGGAGCTTGTTGACCTGCTCCTTGACGTCCGTGTACTTGTCTTCGCTGTAGTCGACGACGTCCATCTTGTTGACCGCGATGATGAGTTCGCCGATGCCCAGGGTGCGGGCGAGGAAGACGTGCTCGCGGGTCTGCGGCGCGACACCGTCGTCGGCGGCGACGACGAGAACCGCGTTGTCAGCCTGCGAAGCACCGGTGATCATGTTCTTCACGAAGTCGCGGTGGCCAGGACAGTCGACGATGGTGAAGTAGAACTCGTCCGTGTCGAACTCCTGGTGGGCGATGTCGATGGTGACACCGCGCTCGCGCTCTTCGGCGAGGTTGTCCATGACGTAGGCGAATTCGAATCCGCCCTTGCCCTTCTCCTCGGCTTCCTCTCGGTGCTGCTCGATGACGTGCTCCGGGACGGAGCCGGTCTCGAACAGGAGTCGGCCGACGAGCGTACTCTTACCGTGGTCGACGTGGCCGATAATGGCCAGGTTCTGGTGGGGTTTGTCGCTCATTGGTGTGTTCACGCGCTAAGGCGCTCTGTGGGGAATGTTTTTGCTGAAACCCCTAAAACGATTTCGATACGCGCTACGGGCCGTCTAACCGCCGTACTGCGATTTGCGGAACCATACCACGGTCGCGGAAACGGAACGGCCGGTCGAGGTCGACTGTCAAAGAAAACGAGGGGCACAGGCTGTCTCCCGGCCTATTCGAGGCGAGACACGTCGGACAGAACGGCCGTCGCCGTCTCGGGACCGCCCGCGCCGCGGCCGCTGATGTTCAGTTGCCCCGCGTGTTTGGTCTCCAACTGGACGATGTTCTGCGTGCCCGTGACCGACAGCGCGGAGCCCTGCGGAATCAGCCGCGGCGCCACGCGAACCCCGTCGGCGGTCGCCTCGCCGATGAGGCGGACCGTCCGGCCGTCCTCGGCGGCGAGGTCGAGCGCCGTCCCCGGGACGTTGCGGATACCCTCGACCGCGGCGTCGTCGAGCGCGTACTCCGTCTCGCCGTCAGAGAGGACGTTCGCGAGGATGACGAACTTCAGCGCGGCGTCGATGCCGTCGACGTCGAAGGTCGGGTCGGCCTCCGCGACGCCGAGGTCCTGCGCCTCCGCGAGCACGTGCTCGTAGTCGAGTCCCTCGGCGGCCATCCGCGAGAGGATGAAGTTCGCCGTCCCGTTCAGCACGCCGCGCGCGGCGGTCACGTGCGGCGCGCCGAGGTCCGAGATGGTCGAGAGGATGGGAATCGCGCCGCCGACGGCCGCCTCGAACTGGACGGTCCCCTCGCTTTCGGCTTCGAGCGCGCGCAGGTCCGCGTAGCGCTCGGCGACCGGACCTTTGTTCGCCAAGACGACGTGGCGGTCGTCGCCCAAGGCGCGCTCGACGTGCGAGAAGCCGGGTTCGGCGTCGCCGAGCGTCGTCGGCGTCGCCTCCACCAGCACGTCGTAGTCGGCGTCGAACACCGCCGCGGGGTCCGCGTCGCCGACCACGCCCTCGCGTTCCTTGCGGTCGTGGACCGCGCTCGGGTCGAGTCCGGCGGGGTCGGCCACCGAGGACGACGAGTCCGCGAACGCGACGACGTCGTGGCCGTAGTCGCCCGCGAGGTCGAGCACCGAGCCGCCGACCGCGCCCGCGCCGAGCACGGCGAGTCTGAGGCTCATTGGGCCCCCTCCGCGAGCGGTTCGACGACGTGCAGTCCCTTCTCGGCGGCGAGGTCGCGAACGACCGCGAGCGTCTCGTCGACGCGGCCGGAGCGGACCGCGAGTCGGAGCCGGGCGCTCGACGCCTCGTCGGTCCCCTCGCGGGCGGACAGCGACAGGTCCTGAAGCGTCGCGTCAGCCGAGGACTCGATACGGTGGAGCGTGTCCGAGAGGTCGGAGTCGACGGTGTCACCCACGAGGATGACCATCACCTCCTCGCCGAAGTGCTCCGCGCCGGCGCGGATGACGTTGACGCCGGCGTCGCGGAGCGCGTCGACGATTCGCTCGAAGCGGTCGGGCGGGCATTCGAGGTCGACCTCCACGGGGATGTGTCCGCGCGGGGTCAGATTCCCCCGCTCGTGGAAGATAGAAAGCAGGTTACCGCCGTTGTCGGAGATGGGTTCGAGCGCGGCGAGAAGCTGTCCGGGCTCGTCGGCGAGTTCGAGCCGAATCGTGTGCGGTTTCGGCATCTCGCCGCTCCCGTCGGCCTCGGCGTCGTTCCCGCCGTCGAGGTCCTGTGCGCTCATCGCCCCACCCCCGCGGGCCGTCCCGACGCTGTTGTCCGCGACGCGCGGCTCGGTCGTGGTTTCGCGTCGTCGCGCCAGGAGTCGAGAGACGTGCCCTTACGCATATCTACCCGTGATTCGGCCACGCGGTATAAGCCTTCGCAGCCGACACGGTTTGCCGACGCCGAGGGCGTGCTGGCATGTGTCACGGACGGCGGTCGACCGCGAGCGCGACGGGGAGCGGCGAGTCGGTCGCGTAGCGACGAGACGAGAGAGACGCCGGCGGCGACACGGGAACCGGCCTGCGGCGACGCGAAGACGGGCCGACGAACCGGGGCTATGGCTGCCCGGGTGAAAAAACGAAAGAAGGCGCGACGGTCGCGCTTAGATGTAGTCGATAGCCTGCGAGAGTTCGAGCTTCATGCCCTTGCGCTCGCGGATCTCCATGATCTTCTCGCGCTGGAGGTTGTCCGAGAGCACGCGGAAGCCGGCGTTCTCCGTGTTCCAGGAGGCGCGGCCTTCCGTGGCCGAACGGATGTCCGACGAGAAGCCGATCATCTCTTCGACGGGCGCGATGCCCTCGATGACCATGAGGTCACCTTCCTGATACATGTCGTCGACGCGGCCGCGGCGACCCTGAATCTCGCCGGAGGCCGAGCCCATGTATTCGGAGGCGACGTCGATGCGGACGTTCTGGATGGGTTCGAGGAGCTTCACCTGACCCGCGATGAGCGAGCGGTGGACCGCGTCGCGCGTCGCAGGGATGACCTGGGCGGGACCGCGGTGGATGGTGTCCTCGTGGAGTCGCGCGTCGTGGAGGCGCAGGAGCGTCCCCTGGACGGGCTCCGCGGCGAGCGGACCGTCGTCGAGCGCCTCTTCGAGACCCTCGATGACGAGTTCCATCGTCTCGTTGAGGTGCTGGATACCCTTCGTGTCGTCGATGAGGATGTTCGTCCCGTGGATGTGTTCGACGTTCTGGGACGTGTCCTTGTCCATGCCGGCTTCCTGCAGCGCCTCGCGGCGCTCCAGTTCGGGCATGTCCATCGAGATTTCGCCGAGCTTGATGGAGTCGACGATGTCCTGCGAGAGGGGTTCCGCCGTGATGTAGAACTTGTTGTGGCGGTTCGGGGAGACGCCCTCGACCTCGTGGGACTGGCCCTGGACCTGCTCGCGGTAGACGACAATCGGCTCACCGGTGCGGACCGGAATGCCCTGGTTGTCGCGGATGCGCTGGGTGATGACTTCGAGGTGGAGCTCGCCCTGACCGGAGATGAGGTGCTCGCCCGTGTCCTCGTTGATCTCGATGCGGATGGTCGGGTCTTCCTTCGCGACCTGCTGGAGCGTCTGGATGAGCTTCGGCAGGTCGTCCATGCGCTCTGCCTCGACGGACTTCGTGATGACAGGCTCGGAGATGTGCTCGATGGACTCGAACGGCGTCATCTCGACGGAGGAGACGGTGGAACCGGCGATGGCGTCACGGAGGCCCGTGACGGCCGCGATGTTCCCCGCGGGGACGCCGCGGTCGAGCTCCTCGCGCTCGCCGCCCATGAACACACCGACGGACTGGACGCGGTTCTTGCCCGCGGTCCCGGAGACGTAGAGCTCCTGGCCCTTGCGGATGGTACCGGAGAAGAGGCGACCCGTCGCGATTTCGCCCGCGTGGGGGTCCATCGAGATGTCGGTCGCCATGAAGACGACTTCGCCGTCGTCGTCGACCTCGCGCATCTGGCGCGCGAGGTCGGACTCGGAGTCACCGCGCCAGACCGTCGGGATACGACGGGGCTGGGCGTCGAGCGGGTTGGGGAAGTGCTCCGCGACCATGTCGAGGACGACGTCCGAAAGCGGCGTACGCTCGTGGAGTTCCTGGCGGTCGCCACCGCGTTCGAGTTCCATGATGTCGCCGAAGGAGATGCCGGTCTCCTCCATCGACGGCATGGAGACGCCCCACTTGTAGAGGGCGGACCCGAAGGCGACGGTCCCGTCTTCGACGGAGACCGTCCAGTCGTAGTCCTTCTCCTCGGTCATCCCGCGGATGAGTTCGTTGACGTCGGAGATGACGTCGACGAGGCGCTTCTGCATCTCCTCGGGACCTTCCTGCAGCTCGTTGATGAGGCGGTCGACCTTGTTGATGAAAAGCGCCGGCTTGACGCCCTCTCGGAGCGCCTGACGCAGGACCGTCTCGGTCTGCGGCATGGCACCCTCGACGGCGTCGACGACGACGAGCGCGCCGTCGACGGCGCGCATCGCGCGCGTCACGTCGCCACCGAAGTCGACGTGGCCCGGCGTGTCGATGAGGTTGATGAGGTGGTTCTCGCCTTCCCATTCGTGGGTCATCGAGACGTTCGCGGCGTCGATGGTGATGCCGCGTTCCTGTTCGTCTTCCTTCGTGTCCATCGCGAGCTGCTGGCCGGCAGTCTCGTCAGAGATCATGCCCGCGCCCGCGAGGAGGTTGTCGGAGAGGGTCGTCTTACCGTGGTCGACGTGAGCGGCGATGGCGATGTTCCGGATCTGCTCCGGCTTGTCCATCAGTTTCTCACATTCCTGGACGATCTTCTTTCGTCGGCCCATTATACAGGGGTCTACCGGCAGGAGGGTCAAAAGAGTAGTGTTTTTGCCGAGCGGATTTCCCATTTTCAGCCGCCCTACCGCCGGGGTATGAGCATTTTTGTCACGATACCCGAGACTGTCCGCCGGACGCGAATCTCGTCGCCGCGGTCGGCGCAAGAGTCATGTTGGTTGATAACATTCCTCAACTTGAATGGACCTCCGAGTCGTCGGGGGCGCACCGGCAGACCCGTTCTTGAGCGCCGCCGACCTGTTCGAAACCGAGTTCGAGCTTTCGTACCCCGTGTTCGTGCGCGTGCGCGACGACCCCGATTCCCGCACGTGGGCCGGCCACTATCAGGACCACCACGTCCTCAACATCTCCCGGCAGGCCGCCACCAGCGCGATGGCCCGCGAGCTCGCGCTCCACGAGCTCTCGCACATGGCCCGAAACGAGGAGGGCCACGTCTCGCACTACCAGTCCACGCGCGAGGCTGTCTTTCTCGCCCTCGCGGGCCGGACCGTCGAGCGCCGAAAGCTCGCGCACTGCTACCAGATCGCCAACCACTGCAAGGACATCTACGCCGACGACCTGACGCTGTCTGTCGCGCCCGCGGACAAACTCGTCCAGTTCCTCGAATCGCAACTGGCCGCGGCGCTCGCCGACCGACCGCAGTCGCCCGCGCGGCCGGGCTCCCGACTCGTCACCGCGGGATCGGACCCCGAAATCACGGCCGTGAACGCCGCGTTCGCCCTCGCGCTCGTGGAACGGCACGACCTCGTCGAACCGGACCACCGGCTGTACGACCTCGCGCACGCCGCGGCCGACGACGCGCCGTCAGTGTCGCTCGACACGTTCAAAGAACAGTTCCGAACGCTCGCCGACGACCCCTCGAAAAGCGAGTACCGCCGGACGCTCGTGGACGTGGTGAAACACTACGTCGTCAACCCCGGAGTGGCGGCCGACTGAACGCCGCGCGACGATTGCGAGAAAGCGAGCGAACGGGCCGCGAGCCCGCAGTGCGGCGTCACCACTCGCCGCGGTGAAAAACGAAAGAGAGTGGAGAGATTACCGGGCCGCTTCGGCGACGCGCTCTTTCTCCTCTTTCTGGGAGATAGCGTACGTCTGGACGTCGTAGTCGGCCGCGCCGATGAGCTGTTGTGCGAGCGCCTCGGCGGCGGTGGTCGTGGACTTGTAGGAACCGCTGAGGGTACCCTGCGCGATGAACTTCAGCGCCTCGTCGACGCGGCGCTGCGGGGCGACGTCGACGGCCTGCGGGACCGAGATACCGCCGTACTTGAGGCGGACGGTCTCCTCGCGGGGACCGGCGTTCTCGACCGCGCGGATGAGCACCTGCACGGGGTTCTCCTCGGTGCGCTCGTTGACGATTTCGAACGCTTCCTTGACGATTTTGCTCGTCTTCTGTTTGTGTCCCGTGTTGTCCTCGGTCTGCATCAGGCGGTTGATGAGCCGCTCGACGATGCTGATCTCGGACTTCTGGAACTGCTTCGAGGCGTGACGACCCATCGTGTGGGCGATGGGCGTCGCCTTGATGTACCGGCTCATGCTGGGGTCGGTGTACTCCATCTCGGAGACGTCCCAGACGCCGAACAGAAGCGCGTTCTCTTTCGCTTCCTCGCTGCTCGCGGGGGACTCGGGCTCGGGTGCGTCGCTTTCCGACATGGTTAGCGCACCGGCTTTTCGGCGTTTCCGCGGACGAGTTCGATCATCGAGACGCCGTTGACCTTCTCGACCTTGTAGTTGACGCCCGAAAGGTCACCCATCGCGCGACCCTTCGCGCCGCCGATACCGGCGATGGTGACTTCGTCGTGCTCGTCGATGAACGAAATCGCGCCGTCACCGGGACAGAAGGCGGTGACCTGCTTTCCGTTCTTGATGAGCTGAACACGGACGCATTTCCGAATCGCCGAGTTCGGCTGCTTCGCTTCGATACCGACCTTCTCAAGGACGATGCCGCGACCCTGCGGGGCACCCTCAAGCGGGTCGGACTTCTTGCCGAGACCGCGCTCACGGCGCGCGTACTCAGAGTCGGACCAGCGGCGCTTCTGCCGGTCCTGCTTGAGCTTGCGCGCGGCGTATTTGCCGTTCGCCATAGTGAACAACAGTTCCAGATGGAGCTACTTAAGCCTCCCTTTTCGAATCCGGCGAGACGGCTTCAGGGGCGATTAGCGGCCCCTAAGGAGGAATCTGAGGTCGTTTCGTCGGTTCGAACGGCGGAACCTCCGCGTCGAAGAGCGACTAAACCGCCCGGAGACGGTGTCGTTTCGACCTCCGTGCGAACCGTCGCCACACCGGCCGTTTTCGCCCCCGTTCGACCGGGTCACTCGCCGCCGCGCTCGCCGACGAGGTCCACGTCGAGGCGACCGCTGAGCTCCCGTCCCGACGCCGGTCCGAGCGTCAGCCCCTCCTCGTCGAACCGTCGCTTGACCCGACGCCGGAACCCCGAGCGGACGTCGACGAGGCTCACGTCCATCGGCGAGGCGACCCAGAACTCCGCCTGCAACCCGACCGAACTCCCGGCGAATTCGAGGATGCGCGCGGTCGGCTCCGGCTCGTCCAGCACGCGGTCGTCCTCCCGCGCCGTCTCGACGAGTTCGCGGAGCGCCAGTTCCGTGTCGTCGGCGTACGCGACGTCGACGCGCTCGGTGATTCGGTAGCGCTCTCGGCCGTACGGTCGGGTGAGCGCGTTCGTCGTGAGCTCCGTGTTCGGCACCGAGATGGTCTCGTTGTTCACCGTCCGTACGCGCGTGACCCGGAAGTCGACCGCCTCGACGACGCCCTCGCCGCCGGGCCACGATATCCAGTCGCCGACGTTGAAGTCCGGGTCGGCCACGAGAAAGAGGCCGCTGATGAGCGCGCCGATGACCTCCTGTCCGGCGACGCCGACGACGAGCGTCAGCGCCGCGACGATGAGCGCCGTGTCGGTCAGGACCGACGCGTACCCCGCGCCGATGACGCCGGCGAGCGCGGCGACGACGATGACGACGGCGTGCGCGTAGGTCTCCGTCGCCGACTGCAGCGTCGGGTTGTTCCGGTTGCGGGAGCCGACGAGTCTCGTCACGGCGGGGACCACGAGCAGCCGACCGACGAGATAGACCGCGACCGCCGCGGCGGCGAACCCCGCGGTCGCGCTCGCGAGCTCCTCGTACTCGGAAAATCCCGTCGGGTCGAGCTGTCCGACCGCGACTCCGACAGACTGTCGTATCGGCGACATGCGTAGCTCGCCGTTCGGTGGGGACAAAAACGTGTGGTCGCGTCGACCGCCCTACGTCAACTGGATGTCGTCGATGTCGTAGTGGCGACGCGCCAGTTCGCGCGCGGTGTCGATGGTCTTCCCGCTCGCGCCGATGGCGACGCCGCGGTCGGCGTCGGCGACCTCGACGTACGCGACGGTGTCGTTCTGCTTCGAGAGAGTCACGTGTCGGACGGCCGCCGGCGCGAGCGCGCTGGCGACGAACGCCTCCGGCGTGTCGGCGTCCTCGACCAGTTCGACCGTCCGGCCGAGTTGCTCTTCGACCGACTGGACGGTCCGCCCGCCGGGACCGATGGCCGTCGCCATGTCGCCCGCGGCGACGAGGAAGACGACCCGGTCGTCGAAGACGAGGCAGTCGTGTGCGGTCGCCTCCGTCTCCTCCTCGAAGAGGGCGATGAAGCGGCGGGCCGTGTCCGACAGCGTAACTTTCATCGTCAGTCGTCGGACGGTTCGGGTGCCGCGTTGGCGTCCGCGTCCTCGACGTCGAGCGAGCCCATGCGGAGGTCCACGTCGCCGGTGCCGATTGCGATCGGCTTGCCGACGATGACGTTCTCGATGACGCCGTCGAGGTCGTCTTCCTCGCCGTGGATGGCGGCGTCGAGCAGGTGGTTGACCGTGACCTCGAACGCGGCGCGGGCGAGGACGGAGTCCTTCGACCCGGAGATACCGTGACGGCCGATGGACTCGATGGTCCCGTCGTTCGTCATGATGTCCGCGACGAGCATCAGGTGGCGGATGTTCACGTCGTCGAGACCCTGCTCGCGGAGCGTGTTCATCGTCTCGTCGATGATGGCCTCGCGGGCGGCCTCGATGCCGAGCTGCTTGTGCACCTCGTGGATGTTGTTCGAGGTGGTCCGCGAGGCGTCGACGCCCTCGATGGCGAGCGCGTCGCCGAACGCCGAGCCCTCGGTGTAGAGGACGAACTCCTCGCCGTCGGTGTTCTCGTTGTCCTCCTTGCGGATGACGACGCGGGAGACCTCCTCGATGCCCTTGAACACGATGTCGCGCAGCTCCTCGACGAGTTGGAGGAGCCGGCGGTAGCTCGGGCTCTCGGGGCCGAACTCGATGAGCGTCCCCTCGCGGCGGGTCTTGATGCCGAGCGCGTCCTCGATGGTCTCGGCGATTTCGCTCGCGATGACGCCCTCGTCGTCGTACGTCGGCCAGCGTTCGAGGAGCGTCTCGTCGTTGAGGTTGACCTGCACGACCATGTCGGCGACGTTGGTCGAGATGTCGCCGAGCGCCAGAATCTTCGTGGACTCGATGTTCCAGACGACCTGGTGGGCGAGTTCGCGGTTGTTCGCGTACTCGTCGTCGAGGTACACGGTCATCATCGGCGTGTCGGGGGTCTTCCGCGCGTCCACCAGTTCGATGAGGCGCGGCAGCCCCTGCGTGACGTCGATTTCCGCGACGCCCGCGTAGTGGAACGTGTTCATCGTCATCTGCGTCCCCGGCTCACCGATGGACTGCGCCGACACCGTCCCGACGGGGTCGAGCGGGTCGACGCGGGTGTCGAGGTAGCGTGCCTCGACGGCCTGCGCGATCTCGCCGGCCTGGTCGAGGGTGACGCCCTCGCGCTCTTCGATGGTCTGGTAGATGCGGTCCTTCAGGCGTCGAGACAGCTCTCTGGACTCGACGACGTCGACGATGGCGTCGTCGACGAATTCGTAGTCGGCGGTTGCGTCGTGTTCAGTCATCGGATTCGACCCCCGCACGGGCGTCGACACGCGGTTCGGCGTGCTCGGAGAGGTTGGTCGGCGGTGCGCGCTCGCCGAGGAAGCGTTCCTTCTCCTCGTCGGAGCTGAACTCCGAGGTGAGGATGCGGTCGGCGATGTTCTCGACGTCGATGGGCGTCTCGTCGTCCGAGGAGACCTTCACCGGGCTCGTGCCGTCCTCGCCGAACTCGAACTGGACGATGGTCCCCGACGTGTCGCGGACGGAGCCGTCGTACTGCGCTTCGAGCTCGGAGAGGGCGTTGATGAGCCGACGCTGGAGGTAGCCGGACTTCGAGGTCCGGACTGCCGTGTCGACAAGCCCCTCGCGGCCACCCATCGCGTGGAAGAAGAACTCGCGCGGCGTGAGGCCGGCGCGGTAGGAGTTCTCGACGAAGCCGTGGGCCTCCGCCGAGAGGTCGCCCTTCTGGTAGTGGCTCAGGGTGCGGCCCTCGTAGCCGCGGTTGATGCGCTCGCCCCGAACCGCCTGCTGGCCGACGCAGCCGGCCATCTGGGTCAGGTTGAGCATGGACGCACGCGCGCCGGACTTCGACATCACGACCGCCGGGTTGTCCTCTTCGAAGTGGTCTTCGGCGATTTCACCGGCGGAGTCGCGCGCCTTGCCGAGGCGCTGCATGATCTTCATCTCCAGGGTCTCGTCGACCGAGCGGCCCGGCAGGGATTCGAGTTCGCCCGCCTCGTAGATTTCGATGAGCTCCTGAATCTTGTCGTAGGCGGCGTCGATGGCCTCGTCGACCTGCGCCGTCGCCTCGTCCGGGATGGACTCGTCGTCGATACCGATAGACAGCCCGAAGTGCATGATGGCGCGCATCGCGAGCGAGGCGATCTCGTTGATGAAGATGCGCGAGCGCGTCTTCGAGTAGTCCTTCGCGAGGGCGTCGACGATTTCGCCGCCGAACGCGCCGACGGCGTCCTCGTCGATGGTGCCCTGCACGAGCTGGCCGTCCTCGATGAGGACCGTGTCGCCGACCTTCGAGGTGAACTCCATGTTGAGGTCGTCCGGCAGGAGCTCGGAGAAGATCTGCTGGCCGGTCCAGTAGGGCTGGCCGTCCTCGTTTTCGCCCGCGGGCTCGGGGAGCGTGTCCACGCGCGTCGCGCGAAGCAGGTCGAGCGCCTGCGTCTCGACGAACTCGGGGTTGTCGTGAGTGAGCAGGTAGGTGCCCGAGATGTGGTCCTGAATCGCGCCGATGATGTTCTCGCCGAAGCGCGGCGAGAGAATCTGCTCTTGGACGCGCATGAGGACGCGCGCCTCGGCACGGGCCTCCTCGTTCTGGAGGGCGTGCATGTTCATCTCGTCGCCGTCGAAGTCGGCGTTGTACGGCGGACAGACGACGGTGTTCAGGCGGAACGTCTTGTACGGCATCACGACGACTTCGTGCGCCATGATGGACATCCGGTGGAGCGACGGCTGTCGGTTGAAGATGACGATGTCGCCGTCGACGAGGTGGCGGTTGACCTCCCAGCCGAGTTCGACCTTCTCCGCGAGTTCCTCGCAGTTCTTTTCGGTCACCTTCAGGCGGCGGCCGTCCGGGCGGCGGACGTAGTTCGCGCCGGGGTGGCTCTCGGGTCCGTTACGGACGTACTGGCGAGCCTCGTCGATGTTGCGCTCGGTGACGTTCATCGTCTGGGTCATCTCGGACGCGACGCGGTCCGGGACGCCGACCTCGTTGAGCGAGAGCGTCGGGTCCGGCGAGATGACGGTACGCGCCGAGAAGTTGACGCGCTTGCCGGACAGGGAGCCGCGGAAGCGACCCTCCTTGCCCTTCAGGCGCTGGCTGAGCGTCTTCAGCGGGCGGCCGGAGCGGTGGCGCGCCGGCGGCGTGCCCGAAATCTCGTTGTCGATGAACGTGGTGACGTGGTACTGAAGCAGCTCCCACAGGTCCTCGATAATCAGCTGCGGCGCACCCGCCTCGCGGTTCTCCATGAACCGCTGGTTGATGCGGATGATGTCCACGAGCTTGTGGGTCAGGTCGTCCTCGGAGCGCTGGCCGTTGTCCAGCGTGATGGAGGGACGCGCCGTGACCGGCGGGACGGGGAGGACGGTCAGAATCATCCACTCGGGGCGCGACCGGCTGGGGTCGATGCCGAGCGTGACGAGGTCCTCGTCCGGGACGTCCTCGAACCAGTCGCGGATGTCCGAGGGCATCAGCTTGTTCATGTCCTCTTCCGTGAGGTCGAGGTCGAGCGCCTTTTCGAGCGCCTTGCGGTCGTCGCCGACCGGTCGGAACTCGCCGGCGAGCACCTGATTGACGCGCTCGGCGTCGAGACCGGTCTCGTTGGCGAGGGCGACGGGGTCGACGCCCTCGTCGTCCTCGTCGTCGGGGTCGGGCTGCATCGCTTCGGCGATGCGCTCGGAGTAGTCCCCGGCGAGCACGTTCTGGACCTCGTAGTAGGTCGTCGGCTTCTCGTGTTTGATGTCGTGTTGCGGCGAGCCGCAGTGGGGACAGCGGTTGGCCTTGCGGGCCTGCCGGACCGCCGACTTCATCACGTCGCTCCAGTCGTCGCCGAGTTCCTTCGTGCGACCGAGCTTGTCGCGGTACTCGTCGGCCTCCTCGTCCGTGAGCGAGAGGCGACCGCACTCGCGACACGTCGAGCGGAGCAGGCGGCGGATGAGCTTCGTGAATCCGACGTGGATAACGGGCGCGGCCAGTTCGATGTGGCCGAAGTGCCCGTTACACGAACCGGAGTGCTGGCCGCAGGTGCGGCACTGCAGACCGGGGTCGATGACGCCCAGCCGCGGGTCCATGAGACCCATGTCGATTGGGTAGCCGTCGTCGTCGTAGGTGTCCGCGGTGATGACCTTCGTCGCGGACATGTCTCGGTACGTCTCCGGGTCCATCAACCCGAACTGGATGCTGCCGATTTCTTTGGGTGTCTGCATTGACATGAGTGGTTAGACCGCGTCCTTCAGTTCGATTCGCGGGCGGACGCCGAGCGCGACCATCTCGTCGAGGAGCAGCTTGAACGCGTAGCTGATCTCGATCTCGTGGATGTTGTCCTCGTCGCCGGTGACCGGGTCGTAGATGCGGCGCTGGTCGCGGTCCTCGACGGCGACCATGCCGGTGTCGGCGGAGATGTAGACCTTCTCCTTGTCGGAGGAGTCGAGCAGGCGCTCCTGGAGCACCATCGCGGCACCGTGGCCGATGACGGTGTCGCGCTCCATCTCCCCGAGACGGAGGCCACCCTCGCGGGCGCGACCCTCCGTCGGCTGGCGGGTGAGCACCTGCACGGGACCGCGCGAGCGGGCGTGCAGCTTGTTGCTCACCATGTGGTACAGCTTGTGGTAGAAGATGATGCCGACGAAGATTTCGGCCTCGATCTTCTCGCCGGTGACGCCGGAGTACATGACCTCCTTGCCGGAGGACATGAAACCGCGCTCTTCGAGGGCCGAGCGGAGCTCCTCTTCGTTTTCGCCCTGGAAGGCGGTGCCGTCGACGCGGCGGCCTTCGAGCGCGCCGACCTTGCCGCCGAGCATCTCCAGCACGTGGCCGACCGTCATGCGCGACGGCAGGGCGTGCGGGTTGAGCACGAGGTCGGGAACGACGCCGTCGGCGGTGAAGGGCATGTCCTCCTGGGGAGCCAAGTGGCCCACGACGCCCTTCTGTCCGTGACGGGACGCGAACTTGTCGCCGAGTTCCGGAACGCGCTGGTCACGGACGGACACCTTGGCGAGCTTCGAGCCGTCTTCGCCCTCCATGAGCGTGACCGTGTCGACGACGCCGGATTCGCCCGAGCGCATCGTGACGGAGGTTTCGCGGCGCTTCTGCGGCGAGAGACCAGCCATGTCGTCGGGCTCTTCGAGGAACCGCGGCGGCGAGGTCTTGCCGAGCAGCACGGAGTTCTCGTCGACGACCGTCTCGGGGTTGACGAGGCCGTCCTCGTCGAGGTGCGAGTACGCGTCTTCACCGCGCGCGCCGCGCACGTCCTGCGACGGAATCTCGAAGCGGTCTTCCTGCCCGCCGGGGTAGCGGCGCTCCTCGCCCTCGTAGGTGCGGAAGAAGTGCGAGCGGGCGAGGGCGCGTTCGACGGAGCCCTTGTTCATGACGAGCGCGTCCTCGATGTTGAAGCCCTCGTAGGACATGACGGCCACGACGAAGTTCTGGGCCGCCGGTCGCTCGTCGAACCCGATCTGCTCCGTGGTCTGCGTCTTGACCATCGAGAGCTGCGGGTAGTGCATGAGGTGCTGGCGGGTGTCCGGGCGGATGCGGTAGTTCGCCGCGGGCAGTCCCAGCGACTGCTTCATCATCCCCGCACCCATCGTAATGCGGGGCGAGGCGTTGTGCTCCGGGTACGGAATCATCCCGGCACCGATGCCGAAGATGAGCTGCGGGTCGATTTCGAGGTGCGTGTGGTCCTCGTTGAGTTCGTCCTCGTCGACCGCGACGTAGATGTCTTCTTCCTCCTCGGCGTCGATGAACTCGACGAGCCCGCGCTCGACGAGGTCGTCGAAGTCGAGTTCGTCGTTGTCGAGCGCCTCGACGTGGTCGTCGTCGAGGAGCGGTTCGCCGTCTTCGACGACGATGAGCGGACGGCGGGCGCGGCCCGCGTCGGCGTTGATGATGACTTCGCGGGTGCGCTCTTTGACGGAGACGTTCACCATCTGGCTCACGTCGCCGCGGCGGCGCGCCTCTCGAATCTGTGCCGCGAGTTGGTTGGGGTCCGGGTGGGTCCCGACGAGACTACCGTTGACGTATACTTTCGCTTCTCGCTGTGCCTGAGCCATGTTAGTCGTCCGCGGGTGCGGCGTCGACGCTGTCGATGCCGGGGATTCCCTCGACACCCATCGACGCGAGTTCTCGTTTCAGCGACTGTTCGTCCTCGACGTTCTGGGAGAGCTCCATCGCCTGCGCGAAGTTCTTCACCAGACCGCAGTTCGGTCCCTCGGGGGTCTCGGAGGGACAGATGCGACCCCACTGGGTCGCGTGCAGGTCGCGCGCCTCGAAGTGCGGCTGCGACCGCGACAGCGGACTCCGGAGGCGACGCAGGTGCGACAGCACACCCATGTAGTCGGTGCGGTCGACGAGCTGCGAGACGCCGGAGCGGCCGCCGACCCAGTTACCCGTCGCGATGGGGTGTTCGAGCCGCTCCGTGAGCACGTCGGACCGGACGACGGTGTTGACCGTCAGGTTCCGGTTCCGCATGTTGGCGCGTTCGAGCTGGTACTTCACGTCGCGCGCCAGCTTGTTGAGCGCCGTCCGGAAGAGGTCCTTCATGAGGTCGCCGGAGACCTTCAGGCGCTTGTTGGCGTAGTGGTCCTTGTCGTCCGAGTCGCGGCGCTGGAGTGCGAGCTCGAAACACGCCTCGGCCATCCGGCAGAGGTAGTACGCCTTGTTCATGCGCACTTCCTCTTCCTCCGCGCCCTCCTCGTGGAGGTGCGGGAGCAGGTAGCGGTCGATGACGTAGTTGGCGCGTTTGAGCTGGTAGTTCTTACCCTGCCCGCCGGCGACGCGCTTGCCGAGCGCCTCGATGGCCTGCTCTTGGGTCTGCACCTCGGCCTCTTCGAGGTTTTCGAGCATGAACTTCACAATCTCCGGGTCGTCGGAGACGCGGTGGACGATTTCCTCGTCGGATTCGAGGCCGAGCGCGCGGACGAGCGTCACGAAGTTGACGCTCCCGGAGACCGACGGGAACGACACTTCGAGGAGCCCCTCGCGGTTGCGCTCACACAGCACGAGCGCGCGGTAGCCGCGGCGCTGGCTGAAGGTCTTGGCGACCTGAATCTCGTCGCCGTACTTCGTGTCGTACTCGGCGAGAATCTTGTTCGGTGCGAGGTCCTCCGAGGTCATGAGCACGCGCTCGGAGCCGTTGACGATGAAGTAGCCGCCGGGGTCGACGGGGTCCTCGCCGATTTCGACGAGGTCCTCGTCGGAGAGCTCCGCGATGTTGCACTTCGAGGAGCCGACCATGATGGGCATCCGGCCGACCTTCGTCTCGGCGGTGTCGACGACGACCTCCTCTTCTTCCTCGCCGCCGCGGACGATGGACATCTCCATGAACACGGGGGCGGAGTAGGTGATGTTGCGCAGGCGCGCTTCCTGCGGGAAGAGCAGTTCCTCGGAGCCGTCGGCCTCGCGGACGCGGGGCGTCTCCACGCGGACGCCACCGAGTTCGACGTAGACGGGTTCCTCGCCCTCCTTGTCGCCGATGTCGGTCTCGATGGTCGCCTTCTCCTCGACGACGTCCATCATGCCGCGTTCGAGGAACGCGTTAAACGAGCGGAAGTGGTGTTCAGCGAGCCGTTCTTCGGAGAAGTACTTGCGAGAGACCTCGCGTCGCGCTTGTCGGTTCATTCAATCACCAGTCGATATACGACTGCTTTGTCTGTCGTTCGAGAGTTCCGAACGATCTTGATGACGTCGCCGGGCTCTGCGTCCTCGGGGAGCGCCGGGTCCTTCAGCTTGATCTTCGGGAGATTCGTCTTCTCGACGTTGTACTCCTGTAACACGTCCTCGACGGCCTCGTCGTCGAGTTTCGTGTGTTCCGGAACCAGTTTGTGTTGGCTTACGTCTACCATGTATGGTGCTGCTGGGTGCTGGAAGAAGCTGTCACGGGATACTACGGCTGATTTTGGGGCGCACCCATTTAACACTTGCCAACTGCGTCGAAGAAAGGCGACGCTATCGGCAGTCACGCACCGGAGATGCGCGAATCGTCACACCTTGGCATGGGGTGTCGCGATATAAATGTCTTCGGGGCGGGAATCGCGGTACCGCGGGCCAAGGGCAACCAAGATGGTAAGTCTTATCTATAAACCTCGGCTACGGATGAGTGCAGACGGAGGGCCCGGGTGGTGTAGTGGCCCATCATACGACCCTGTCACGGTCGTGACGCGGGTTCAAATCCCGCCTCGGGCGCTCTCCGTACCGCAAACTCACTTCAGTAAGCCCGGGTGGTGTAGTGGCCCATCATACGACCCTGTCACGGTCGTGACGCGGGTTCAAATCCCGCCTCGGGCGCTTCTCTGATTTCAACTCCTCCAGCGAGGCGTCTCGAAGGATAAGTTGACACAGTATCCTCGCGCCTTCCACTACAGCCGGTTTTATTATTCAGGAACAGTCGAGTTCAGTCAGAAAAACCCATGTCAGATGATATGTCCAGTCCTCCTAACTCACGGTGGTGGTATGGAGTGGCATTCTTCATCGGAGTTTTAGGTCTCACATGGGCTTCGTACGGTCTCCTCCACTTAGTTAGCGAACCCTCAGTTGGCTCTCCCTCAAGTCTTGTTCCATCGGGTCCAGAGACTGGGTTATTATTTATATTCTCCTTGATTACGGTAGCGGCGATGATTCTGATCGGTGGTCTTCTAGCACCTCTGTACTCAATATGTCTTTACCTAGATGTCAAAGCGCTCCAGCAGAACAACAGCGATTGGACACCGAACCGAGTATTGTGGGGAGTCATTAGCGTACTGCACCTTGGTTCGTTTGTGTTCTCAGCCGTGCAGTTGATAACGATTCCAGCAGGAGTTGTGTATCTATACAAGCGTCACAAAGAGGTCAAGCTCAGTTAATTAGCCAAATTCGTTTGACTCAAGATGGCCGACTTGCGCTTCCTACTCAGCACGGTCTCCACTAAAGATCGGTAGTCAAGAGTTTCGACAGAGCCCAGAATTTCATACTGCAGTCGTGGAAAGAATTGGACTGGTAAACAAGCTCCTGTCAGAGTTAATTAACCGGCCTCTGGATGAGTTCACCGGCGTACTTGATACGTTATTCTTGACGGGACATAGTGGGTGACATATCACTTACTCTCACCCCACAATCCCACCAGCAGCAGCCCCAATCGCCACGCCGACCAACGCCGCCAGCAACGTCCCGAAGGCGTACCGAGCGGCCGTGTCGTAGTCGCCCGCCTCTGCGAGTTCCGCGACGCCGACCGCGAACGACGAAAAGGTCGTGAAGGCCCCGCAGAATCCGGTTCCGGCGAGCGTCGCGGCCGCGTCGCCGACGGACGCAGTGACGATGAATCCCAGCGCGACGCTCCCGAGGACGTTCACCGTGACGGTGCTCCACTTGCCGACGACTCGCTGGTCGACGGTGTGCCGGGAGACCGCGCCGGCCATCCCGCCGACGCCGACGAGGAGGGCCGAGAGAAGCGAGGGAGTCATCGCCGCCCTCCGAACGCGAGGCCGAGCGCGGCGGCGGCGAAGCCGAGCGCGTAGTTCGCGCCGACGTTGAGCGCGCCGCCCATCGGCGACAGCGACGCGGTCTGGACGGCGAACGTGCTGTACGTCGTGAGCGACGAGAGCAGGCCGGTCCCGAAGAACAACTGCGCCCGGCGGGAGGAGACCGACGTGATGAACGTCCCGAGGGCGAAGCTCCCGAGGACGTTCACCGCGAGCGTGCCGCCCGCGCCGGGAATTGCGACGGAGACGCCGTAGCGCAGTATCGCGCCGGCGAAGCCGCCGAGGGCGACCAGCGCCAGTTCCGAGCGGTCCATACGGCTCTTCTCCGGCCGGACTACTCCACGGTTTCGGAACGGTCGCGCTCGGGGACCGCCCGCGGCGTCGCGCCGCCGTCGGGCGTCTCACGGGGACGAACTCGCACGTCGTGGACGGACTCCGTGGTGTCGTCGACGACGAGCGCACAGCCGCGTTCCCGCGGGAGCCGAGCGCGGAGCGACTCGTCGAAGTACGTCGGGTCGGCGGCGGCCATCGCCGACACGTCGGGGCCGGCGGTGAGGCGGTGGACGACCCGGAGGTCGGCCTGCGAGACGGCGACCTCGGGGAGCGCAGAGGGGCGCTGGGTCGCGAGGACGACGCCGACGCCGGGAGCGCGCCCGCGCGTGAGAAGCGTTTGGAGCGCCGGGTCGGCGAGTCCGCCGACGAACGCGTGGGCCTCGTCGAGAAGCAACCACGGAATACAGGAGACCGAGCCCGAAACACGGGCGTCGTAGAGGCCGCGGGCGACGACGCGAACCACGGCGCTCGCGGGGGTCGCGTCCAGACCGGAGAGGTCGAGCACGTCGGGCGCGGGGCCGCAGAGCGACCGCGGGTCGAGGCCGTCGGGGGAGAATACGTCCCACGAGTCGGCGAGCGCGAGATGGTTCGCCGCGGCTCTGCGCGCCTCGGGCGCGGCGTCGGCGTCGGCGACCGCCCCGCGCATCGCCAACAGCGAGTCTTCCGCGGCCGCGAGTCGCCAGACGAGCGACCCCGCGGGCGCGGTCGGGTCGAGACCGAGCAGCTCCGGCCACGCGCTCGGCGGGAGCGCGTCGCCGCGGACGCTCGGCGAGTCGTGAACCGTCGCGTCTATCGGCGACTCGGCGAGGCCGTCGAAGACGCCCATCGGGTCTATCACGACCGGCGCGACGCCCGCAGCGCGTGCCAGTCCCTCGGCCACGACGCCGAGCGTGTGGGACTTCCCGCTCCCGCGCTTGCCGACGACGACCGCCGCGTGCGGGCGGTTCACGTCGAGGCCGACGGCCGCGCCGTCGCTCCCGTCGCGGGCACGGTAGCATCCGAACCGACAGACCGGGCCGTCCTCGTCCGACTTGCGGCCGATAGTGTGCATGGCGCGGACTGGCCGCGCGATGCGACTTGAACCCCCGGACGAGGGTTTATATACGAACCCGCGGCCAGACGGGCTATGCTCGATACGTTCCGGTCAGACACGCGCGCTATCGAAGGACTCCCGGTTCGCCTCGTCATCGCCCTCGTGGTCGGGGTCGCCAGTATGAGCGTCATGCTCAACATGCTCTCCGGCGTGCAGGGACTCGCAACCTCGGAACTCGACGTGAAACCGACGCCCGACGTGGTCGGCCCGGGCGAGCAGGCGCTGGAGTTCACCGTCGTCGACCACGAGGGCGACCCCGTCGAGGGCGCGACGGTCATCGTGAAGTCGGGAACCGCAGAAATCGACGGGGTTGCGACGGCGAAGACGGGTGACGGCGGGTCAGCGACCGTCGACGTCGACGCCGAACTCGGCGCGAACCGCGAGGACGGAACGCTCGTCGTGGACGTGAAACCGCCCGCCGGGGGGTCGTTCGTCGACCGCCGCGAGAACACGAACGTGCTTGTCGTGCAGGACTGAGCGCCGAACCCGAGAACCGCGACCTCAGCGCTCCGGGTGCGTCGCCGCGTCGAAGCCCCCGCGAACGAGCGGTTTGGCGATGTGCCGGCGGGCGCACGGCGGCACCTCGTACCAGCCGGGTTCGAGGTCGCGGTCGACCGCCCGGTCGACTTTGCCGGGCGCGTCGGTCCCGCAGTCGCGACACCGGTAGCCCTGATTCCGGCCGGCGCTTTTCATCGTCCGCCCGCAGTCGGGGCACGTCGGTGTCGCCGGTTCCGTCCGCACGAGGTCTCGGACCGCGAACTTCTCCAGTTTGAGCGTCCCGTCGCCGACCTCGCCGCAGGCGGTGAGGGCGTCGCCGACGCGGAGCGCCCGCACTCGGTTTCGGAACCGCTTCGTCGGTTCGAAGGCGGCGACGGAGACCGCAGAGCCGTCGGCTTCGAGGTCGAAAAAGACGTGGCCGCCGGGTCGGGTCTCCGGTTCGGAGGCGACGGTGCCGGCGACGCGGTAGGCGCGGCCGTCGCGGAGGTCCGAGACGACGCCCGACCGGAGGTGCGCGTCGGTCCCCTGATTCGTGAGGAACGTCGCCGAGCGGTCGACGGGTTCCGAGTCGATGGCGGCGGCGACCTCGCGGACGGTGTCGGCGTCGTCGCCGCGGATGCCGTGGAGAATCGGCCCCGGCGCGTTCGGCACGCAGACGGCCTCGCCCTCCTCGCGGTCCACGGTGTCCCACGCGTCGGGATACGCCGCGTCGGCGGCGTCGAAGACGGAGTCGAAGTCGACCTCGCGGGGCGTCCCGCAGCGGTGGAACTCGCGGTAGGAGATGTGTTCGTGGGTCCACTCGTCGAAGGCGGCCCACGCGCCGACGGCCGCGAGCGCGCCGATGCGGCCTCGACCGCCGTGCCAGCCCTCGGTCAGAAAGCCGGAGCGCTCGGCGAGGTCGACCGCCGCGTCGAGGTCGTGGAAGCCGCGGACGGCGTCGCGGGCGAACTCGGCGACGGCGGTCGAAACCGTGTCGGACCCCGGCGCGACGACGATGCCCGGACTGGTCCGGTCGTCGTCGAGGACGGCCCAGCGGTCGAGTTCCTCGCGGGCGAGGTCGAACGCCGCGCCCGCGGGGAGGTCGGTGTGAATCGCCAGCGCCGCGTTCCCGCGGGTCTTGTGTTCGACCGCCGGGTTCAGGCGGACGAGGAGTCGACGCTCGACGGTCCCGCCGCGGGCCTCGACCGCCTCGGCGACGAGCGTCGCCAGATAGGTCGTACACATCCCGAGGGTGCGGGAGTCGGTGTCGTCGAGGCCGATGACGGTCATGAGCGGAGATTGCCGGAGGGCGCAGTAACGCCTTTCGGGACGGTCTCGGCTATATAAATGCGGCATCGAGAACGGATACACCACGGCGAGGGCGGCGGTATCGGGGAAAACGCTTTATGGGCCGAATCGCTTATTGCCCCCTATGTCCCGGTCAGCGCTGGTTGGTAATGTCGCCGCGATGCTCCAAGACGCGGGCTTCGTCGTGAGCGACCGCATCGCCATCCGGCCGAAGAGCTTCGACCTCGCCGCCCGGAGGGGCGAGGACCTGTTGCTCCTGAAGATACTGGGGAACATCGACGCGTTCGACGGCGTTACCGGCTCCGAGATGCGACGCCTCGGCTCGTACCTCGACGCCACGCCGTTGGTCGTCGGGCTTCGGACCCGAGACGAGGACCTCAAACCCGGCGTCGTCTACTTCCGCCACGGCGTGCCGGTGTTGAACCCCGACACCGCCATGGACCTGTTCGTCGAGGAGGTTCCCCCGCTCATCTACGCCGCCCCCGGCGGGCTGTACGTGAGTCTCGACGGCGACGTGCTCGCCGAAGAGCGGCAAGAACGCGGGTGGAGCCTCGGACAGCTCGCGACCGAACTCGGCGTCTCGCGGCGCACCGTCTCGAAGTACGAAAACGGCATGAACGCGAGCATCGAGGTGGCGATTCACCTCGAAGAGCTGTTCGACCGGCCGTTCTCGAACCCGGTCGACGTGCTCACGGGCGCGGAGGACGTGCGCGACGCCGAGCCGACGCCGGACGACCCCGACGTCGACCCCGACGACGAACACGTCCTGTCGGTGCTGACGCGCGCCGGCTTCACCGTCCACCCGACCGCCCGCGCGCCGTTCAAGGCCGTCAGCGAGGACGCCGGGCGCAGAAAGGAGACGAACGTCCTCACCGGGCACTCACCGTTCACCCGGAGCGCCGAGAAGCGCGCCCAAATCATGTCGTCGCTCGGCGAAATCACGCGGACGCGCTCCGTGTACTTCGTCGAGGAACAGCAGAAACGCGAGTCGGTCGACGGCACCGGCATCGTCAGCTGCGAGGAACTCGCCGCCATCGACGACCCCGACGAGATTCGCGACCTGATTCGCGAGCGGACCCGCGACCCCGCCGAGAGCTAATCGCAGGGGTCGCAACGCGGCTCTCGTGGGAAGTTGTGCTATCGTTATCTCCGTTGCCAGCGTAGCGGTCGCTATGTCGAACGCGCGAGGGCCGAACGGGAACGACGGGGCGAGCGAAGCGTCGCGGGCGGCCGTCGAGACGCTCGCGGCCGCGGTGTGGCGCGACGCCGCCTCGTGGCCGGCGGTCGAGCGGACGGTGCTTTTCGGCCGTCCGTCGTTCCGGGCCAACGGGACGCTCTTCGCCGTCGTCTCGGAGCAGGGACTGTCGCTCACGTCGTTGCCGGCCGAGGCGAGAACCGCGGTTGCGGAGCGCCACCGCGTCCGACCGTTCGAGGCGAACGGTCGCGTCGTCGGGTCGTGGGTCACCGTCGATATCGAACCGAGTCGGCTCGCCGACCTCTCTGACGCGCTCCGCGCGAGTTACGAGGCGGCTCTGGGTCGAAAACGAGAACAGTAGGCGGGGGAGGCGGGAGCGCGACGCGCACCGCCTGACGGGCCGAGGAACGAGCGGGATTACGCCGCCGAGCCGTAGGTCTCTTCGAGGTAGTCGACGATATCGTCGCTCTCGGCCATCCCCTCGACGCCGTGTTCCTCGTCGACGAGGACCGGGACGCCGGTCTGGCCGCTCACCTCCTCGACTTCCGTGCGCTCGGCGTGGGCGCTGGGAACCATCTGCGACTCGTAGTCGAGGTCGAGTTCGGCGAGCTTGTTCTTCACCTTCGCGCAGTACGGACAGCCCTGTAGTTCGTAGAGGACGAGATCGGACATCACGCCGTGGTACGGAGCCGCGGCTAAAGAGTGCCATGGTCTTATGCGACCTCGCCACACGACCCCGAAAGGCGCGCCGCGGGGTCGGGCTGCGGGGTCGGCGTTATCTCCCGAACAGCCCCCGGAGCGCGTCGAGTAGCCGGTGGCGCAGCAGATACAGCTCTCCGCCGGTCGCGGTGAGACCGACGCCGACGGCGCACACCGCCCAAAACAGGTCCCACGGCGTCATCCAGACCGGGCGGAGCCACGGGAGCACGTGCGACAGTCGGGTCGAGAGCCCGCTCATCGGTTCTTCGAGCGGCGTCCCGGCGAACGTCGACTGGACCCGCGAGACGAAGCCGACGCTCTCGTTTCCGCCCGCGGTGAGGTTCGCGCTCCCGGTGATTGGATAGGAGCCGCTGGCGTTGAGGTCCCGAATCGTCGGCCCGGAGGACTCGTCGCCGTAGGCGACCCGTTCGGCGTCGTACGGCCCCCACGTCGCGTAGAACTCCCAGACGACCTCGCCGGTCGGCGTGATTTCTACCACGCGGTGGTTGAGCGTGTCGACGACGAGCGTGTTCCCGTTGGGGAGGCGGTCGGCGTCGCGCGGCCAGTTGAGCGTGTTCGACCCGACGGACCACGTTCGGACCCACTCGCCGTCTTCCTTCGCGTACTCGACGATGCGGTTGTTCCCGCTGTCGGCGACGAGCATGGTCGGCGTGCCGTTCTCGCTGACCAGCCAGTCGGGGTTGTGCTGTTCGTTGAGCACGTCGTAGTCGTCGTCGGTACCGAGCCGTTCGACGATTTCTTTCGACTCCATGTCGACGACGATGGCTTGGTCGAAGTTCCGCGGCGACAACAGGAGCCGACCGTCGCCGATGTAGTCCACGTCGTTGACGTGGCTCCAGTCGGCGTTGTAGCCGCCGTCGGTGTCCGCGGGGAAGTGATCGTTGAAGTACCACTCCCACGTTATTTCGTCGGTGGTTCGGTTGTACACGACGATTCGGTCCTCGCTGACGCCGGCGGAGTCGTTCCACTCGCGCATGTTGGCGATGAGGAGTTCGTCCTCGCCGAAGGCGTCGACGTCGTGGGTGTCTTCCATGTCGAACCGCTGTTCCCAGACGCGTTCGCGGGTGTCCGGGTCGAGTTCGAAGACGACGGTGTCGGTCCCGCGCGGCGACGAGACGAGCAGGTTCCCGTTCGGGAGCGGGTCGACGTCGAAGAACCACGCGCTCCCGCCGACCGAGTCGTCGTACGTCCACTGGAGGCTCCCGCGTTCGCCGACCGAGACGACGCGAGCGGGTTTCTTCGGGTTCGTGTTCCCCTGGAAGGTGTAGCCTTGGACGCTCACCAGCGTCGAACCGTTGGCGGGACTGGTGACGGTCCCCGGTTCGAGGGTCGTCTGCTGGGAGGGGTCGTACGTCAACGCGGAGACCGCAGAGGGTGTGAGAAGGCCGATAATGAGGAGTAGAACGGCTCCACGGAGGGCGAGCCGCTCGTTCGGAATGTTCATACGGAGTAGCTTAGAACCGCAGTCGTTCAATACTTTATGAATCCGATCGGGTCGTGAGAAAATCAGCGCGGAGAGAGAGTCGTCGGCGCGGTCAGACCTGCGCCTGCAGCATCCCCGAGGTGCGGACGACGAAGTAGAGGACGAACGCGACTGCGAGCGCCCACTGACCGGCGCTGACCTCGTCGTACTCGCCGGCGGCGACCTTCACGAGCGGGTACGAGACGATGCCCGCCGCGATGCCGTAGGCGATGGAGTACGTGAAGGGCATGACGAGGATGGTCATGCCGGCGGGGATGGTGAAGGTCAGGTCGTCCCACTCGATGTCGACGACGTTGCGGAGCATGACGACGCCGATGACGACGAGCGCGATGTGCGAGGCGTACTGCGGGATGGCCGTCGCGAGCGGGACGATGGCGAGCGACGCGAGGAAGAGGAGCGCGACGACGAGCGCGGTGAGGCCCGTGCGCCCGCCCTCCTCGACGCCGGTGGCGGACTCGATGTACGTCGTGACCGTCGAGGTGCCGAGCATCGCGCCCGCGGTGGTGCCGACCGCGTCGGCCATGAGCGGCTTGTCGATGTCGGGGAGGTCGCCGTCCTCGTCGAGGAAGCCCCCGGCCTGCCCGACGCCGACGAGCGTGCCGGCGGTGTCGAAGAAGTCGACGAAGAAGAACGTGATGACGATGAGGGCGAAACTGAACGCCTCGACGTTCCCGAAGCCGGAGACGAACGCGCCGGCGAGCGGCGTGATGTCGTAGGTCGCCGCGGAGGAACCGGCGACGAGATCGGCCTCAGGGGCGACGAGGCCCGAGACGGTGAGGCCCCAGCCGAGAAGCGACGTGCCGACGATGCCGATGATGATGGAACCGGGGACGTTCGCCGCGTAGAGCGCGAACGTGAAGAACAGACCGACGATGGAGACGATTGCGACGGGGTTCGACGCGAGGTTACCCATCGTGACGAGCGTCGCGGTGTCGTCGACGACGATGCCCATCGCCTGCAACCCGATAATCGCCAAGAACAGGCCGATACCGGTCCCGACGGCCATCTTGACCGGTTCGGGGAACACCTTGATGATGGCTTCCCGAGCGCCGACGGCGGTGAGCGCGATGAAGATGATTCCCTCGACGAAGACGGCCGCGAGCGCCGTCTGCCACGGGACGCCCAACGCGCCGACGACGGTGAACGCGAAGAAGGCGTTCAGGCCGAGGCCGGGCGCTTGCGCGAAGGGTCGGTTGGCGTAGAACGCCATGACCGTGGTCGCGATGGCGGCCGCGAGGATGGTGACGACGGCGAGCATCGACTGGACCTCGCCCGGCGTGTAGCCGGCGATGGCGATGCCGTCGACGCCCTCGATGTACGGTTGGTCTGTGAGAAGCGACGGGTTGACCACGACGATGTACGACATCGTGAGGAAGGTCGTCAAGCCCGCGAGAATCTCGGTCCTGACCGTGGACCCGTGTTTATGCACGTCGAAGTAGTTTGCGAGGGTTTCAGAGAGCCCCATGATGCACGACTAAGCATACCCATGATTGCACACATAAGCATTACCATCCGACCGAGAAGAATTATTCACGAACGTGAGTTAAACGACCCATTCGACGTGAACGAATGGCACAGAAGTGCCTACTTTTCCAGCATTTGTAGTTGAACTAAGAGGTTTGGAACGGTTTATCGGCGCGGTCGCGGGGCGTCAGTCGAAACTGCTCAGCGCGCCGACCGGGGCGTCGGTGAGTTCGCGGGCGCGGTTCGTCCCTTCGTCGCCGACGGCGATGAGCGCGAAGACGCCGGCGATGTCGGCGTCGGCCTGCAAGGCGATGTCCAAGAGGAGTTCCTGCGTCTCGCCCGAGCGGATGAGGTCGTCGACGACGAGGACGCGCTCGCCGTCGTCGATGGCGCTGGCGGGGAGGTAGTAGGTGAGTTCGATGCCGGACGCGAGGCGCTGGCGCGACTCGATGAAGTCCTCGACGGCGGTCTCTTTCGACTTCTTCGCGTACGCGAGGCGCGCGCCGAAGTAGCTCGCCATCGCCGCGCCGAGGGTGATGCCGTCCGTCGCCGCGGTCAAAATTACGTCGGGGCGTTCGAGGTTCAGCGCATTCGCCGCGACGGGCGCGACGAGGTCGAGGAACGACTGGTCGAAGACGACGCCGGAGTTGTCGACGTAGCCCTCGTCGTCGAATCGGACGCGGGCTTCGAGTTCGTCGGCGAGCGCGTCGCGGCCGACGCCCTCGACGACCTCGCGGGCGCGTTCGACCCCGGGCAGGACGTGCCCGTTGACGTAGCGGTTGAGGTCGCCGGCCGGCAGTCCCGTGAGTTCGGCCAGCTCGTCGTACGTCCGGGTCTCTTTGAGCATCCGGAGCACGGAGACAGCCTGCAACTGGAGTGCGGCCTTCTCTGCTCTGTTCATGCCTCCGGCTTCGTACTTGCACAAAAATGAATACTTCGATTGCAGATTGCGAGTGAATTAGTCACAAGCGTGTATTAGCCGTCGGCGTCAGCCAGCAGGTCCTCGGCGGTGAGAAGCGACTCCAGTTCGATGTCGTGGTCGGCTAACAGCTCCGCTGCCCCCTCCTGTCGGTCCACGACGACGACGACGCGGTCGACGACCGCGCCGGCCTCGCGGAGCGCTTCGACGGCGTCGACGGCGCTCTGGCCGGTCGTCGCGATGTCTTCGAGGACGACGACCTCCTCGCCCTCGTCGAGCGCGCCCTCGATGCGCTTGGCCGTTCCGTACTCCTTTGCCTTCTTGCGGGCGATGACGTACGGCTTGTTCGTCTCGACCGCGGTCGCGGCCACGAGCGGGACCGCGCCGAGCGCGACGCCCGCCAGTTTGTCGTCGTCCGCGACGCGCTCCGCGAACGCCTCGGCGATGAGCTTCAGACACCGGGGGTCGGTCTCGAAGAGGTACTTGTCCACGTAGTAGTTCGACGTGCCGCCGTGGGAGAGTTCGAACTCGCCGAACTGGACCGCGTCGGCGGCTCGAAGCGCCTCGATGAGTGCTGCGTTCGCCATCTTGTTTCGAGAGGGTTCAGGGAGGCGCTTAAGCGGGACGGTTCGGGGCGGTTCGGGGCGGTTCGGGACGCACGGGGCGGGACTGACACGACGACCCCCGCGACCGCGACACCCGAGGCGAGCCCTACTTCCCGGCCTTCTTCGTCACGCGGAAGTCGCGGGGCGGGTCGAGGATGCCCGCGACCGTCCCCATCGAGTGGACGACGGTGACGACTGGCGCGAGCGGGACCGCAAGCGCCCACGAGAACTTGTCGCGGCCGTAGTAGACCACGCCCCGCAGGTACCAGAACGCCGTGAGCGCGCCGAGTCCGAGCGACGCGAGCGCGAACAGGCCGCTGGCGACGAGACCGACGCCGAGCACCGAGAGGGGGACCGCGACGACGGTGACCACCGGCGAGAGCGCCCACGCGTAGTTGCGGACGCGAGTGAGGAGTTGGTAGTGAGCGGGGAGCGCCGTCGCGGCGTCGAGGTTGCCGGCGGCCCAGCGGCGGCGCTGCTGGAGAATCTCGGTGAGCGACGGTGGGGCCTCGTTGGCGCAGGTCGCCGTCGCGAGGTCGAACGTGAAGTCGTCGCGTTCCTGCGCGGCCGCCCAGACGAACGCGGTGTCCTCGACGAGCGTCTCGCGGTCCCACGTGACGGCCGCTTCGACCTCCCGGCGGACGGCGATGCCGCCCCCCCACGCGAACAGCGGAATCGAGAGGCGCGCGAAGGCGCGCTGTTCTATCTGGACGCCCATCCGGTAGACGTCGGCGAGGTAAGAAAACAGCGAGTCGGTCCGACGCGGCCGCTCGCGCAGTTGGACCACGTCGGAGCCGGGAAGCCCGTCGAACGACTCCAGCAGGCTGTCTTCGTCGAGATAGAGGACGTACTCGCGGTCGGTTTCGAGGGTCCGCCGCGCCCACTCGATTGCGCGCCCCTTTCGGACAGCGTCGCAGTCGAAGTCGTCGGGGACGGCGTGGACCGACGCGCCCGCGACGTCGATGTCGGTCTCGGCGACGACGTGGACCTCGTCGAACGACGCCGAAAGCGAGTCGACGGTCGATTGGACGACCGACTCGGCGTCGACGGTGAGGATTCGGACCTGAATCTCGTCGGGGCCGTACTCCGGGGCCGGCGGTTCGTAGCCCGCGCCGACGACGTAGGTGAGGACGACCCAGACGAGGGCCGTGAGAGTGAAAAGCGCCGTCGTTCCGACGACCAGCAGTTCGCCCGCGGCGGTCCAGTCGACCCCGCCGGGTGCGAGCCACGGTGCCGCCGTCCCGACGGCCGCGAGGACGGCCACGAGTCCACCGACGATGAGCGAGATGCGTTCGGTCTTCATCTGGCCGAGTCGCAACCCTCGGAGGGACTTGAACCGCGGCGTCCGTCCAGCGCAGTACGGGACGTTTGGCCCGGATTACGCCGAGTTAATCGCGGTGTCTCGCGGTGATCTCGGCTTCGTAACAGGAACGAGCGGGACCCGAGAGGACGACCGAGAGAGCGACCGCAGACGCGGTGTCGTCTGCTCGCGCGCGTCGGTCGGCGACCCGCCGCGCGGACGCTCGATCGCCTACCACGGCTCGTTTTTCAGCCCCAGCAGGTACGCGCCGACGTTGGTGACGACGTGGAGCACGGGCGTCATCACGAACACCACCGCGAGCACGGGCAGGGTGAACGTCGCCGAGAACCACCCGGGCGCGACGACGAACGCGAGGGCGAGCGCGCCCACGACGAAGTCGAGTTGGTCGAGGCCGGGGAAGGCGGCCCCGCGCTCGCGGCCCGACCGGCGCTTGAGGAACGACGCGCCGATGTCGCCGAGCATCGCGCCGAGCGCGAGGCCGACCCCGGCGGCGAGCGGGAACGTCGGGAGCGAGACGCCGAGCGCACTCGAAACCGCTGGCGCGGCGGCGTTGAGGGCGACGGCGAGGAGCGTCCCGGCCAGCGTCCCGGCGGCGGTGCCGCGCCACGTCTTTCCGTCCCCGAGGACGCGCCGGCCGCCCCACGTGCGCCCGCCGTCGATGGGGCGACCGCCGCCCGCGAGGACGGCGGCGTTGTTCGGCACGTACGCGGGCAGCATCGCCCAGAAGGCGGTGGCGACGAGAGAGACGACCATACCGACCCGTCGGCGGCGAAGACTGTAAGTCCCGACGGTTCGTCGCCGGGCGAGGCGACGGAGTCGTTCGATTTCGCGTCCGAATCGATGATAACCCTCAATAGCTGAGGGTCGTAATCGTTCGTTATGATTCCGCCCATCGCGAGCAGGTTCGTCGCGGGAGAGTCCGCGGCGGGAGCGCTCGACCACGCCCGACGGATGAACGACGACGGCGTGGCGGTCATCCTCAACCTCCTCGGGGAGCACTACGCCGAGCGCGGCCCGGCGGACGAGGACGCGGCGGCGTACGTCGAACTCGTCGAGGACATCGCCTCGACCGGCATCGACGCCTGCGTGTCGGTCAAGCCCTCGCAAATCGGCCTCGACGCGGGCGACAGCGCGTTCGAGGAGAACTACCGGCGCGTCGCCGAGGCGGCGGACGAACGCGGCGTCTTCCTGTGGTGCGACATGGAGGACCACGAGACGACCGACGTGACCCTCGACGCCTTCGAGGAGCTCGCCCGCGAGTTCGACGGCGGGATGGGGCTGTGCGTGCAGGCGAACCTGAAACGGACGCCCGAGGACCTCGAACGCCTCGCCGACGTGCCGGGGAAAATCCGCCTCGTCAAGGGTGCGTACGACGAACCGGCGGCTCTCGCCCACAAGCAGAAGTCGGTGGTCAACGAGGCGTACAAGGAGCTCCTCGCGTACCTGTTTCGGGAGTACGACGGCGGCATCGCCGTCGGGAGTCACGACCCCGAGATGATAGCCTACGCTCGGGACCTCGGCGCGGAGTACGACCGCGACTACGAGGTGCAGATGCTCATGGGCGTGCGCGAGGACGCCCAGCGCGAACTCGCCGCCGACGGCGTCGAGGTGTGGCAGTACGCGCCCTACGGCGACAAGTGGTTCTCCTACTTCTACCGCCGGGTCCGCGAGCGCAAGGAGAACGCGCTGTTCGCGCTCCGCGCGGTCGTCGGTGTCTGAGCGAGCGCCGGAACGCGGCGCGTGTCTCTCGTCCCACACTAGAAATCCCCTTATGCCCGCGGGTTCACGTACTCCATATCAATGTCCTCGTGGAGACGCGATTTCGCCAGCGGCCTCGTCGTTCTCGTTCCGCTCATCGTCATCATCTACATATTTACGATATTTTACAATAGCATCACACAGTTGCCGTTCGTTTCGACGGTCCTGTTAGAGCCGGGCCAGGAGCCGACCACCGAATCACAGGTGCTCGGTTTTTTCATTGCTATCATCATCTTCCTCCTTCTCGTCCTCTCGGTGGGCTACCTCATGCGGACCACCGTCGGCCGCGTGCTCGAATCGGGCATCGACGCGGCGATGAACAAGGTCCCGCTCGTCCGAATCGTCTACAACGCTTCTAAGCTCGCGGTCGAAACCGCACTCACCGGCACCGAAGACCTCCAGAAGCCGGTCCGTCTCGAAACGTGGCCGGGCATCCGAATGACCGCGTTCAAGACGGGGAAGACGACGAAAGACGGAAAGGAGATTATCTTCATGCCGACCGCGCCGAACATCACCACCGGGTTCGTGATGGAGGTCGACCCCGAGGATATCGAGGAGACCGGCGAGAAGGTCGAAGAGGCCCTCACGCGCGTCCTCTCGGCCGGGTTCGCCGAACAGGAGGGCGTCGACGAGTTCAACATCGAAGTGACGGAGGAGACCGGCGACGGGCGGGTCCCCAGCAACGAGTGAGGGTCCGGCGGCGGTCGTCGCTCTCGCCCCGCGGCAGGACTGCGACGTGAAAAGGGAGCTCGCGTTCGCGGGCGTCTCCGGTTACTGTTCGTCGACGTAGGTGAACCACTCTTCGTGGTCGTCGGTGCGGCGCTCCACGAGGTCGAAGAAGGCGGACTGCAGTTCCTCCGTGACCGGGCCGCGGGTGCCCTCGCCGATGACGACGTTGTCGACCTTGCGGATGGGAGTCACTTCGGCGGCGCTGCCGGTGAAGAACAGTTCGTCGGCCGTGTTGAGTTCGCCGCGGCTGATAGTCGCGCTGTCGTCGACCTCGTAGCCGCGCTCGCGGGCGAGCGTGATGACGGTGTCGCGGGTGATGCCGTCGAGGATGCTCTGGGAGAGACCGGGGGTGTAGAGCTTCCCGTCGCGGACCATGAAGATGTTCTCGCCGGGGCCCTCGGCGACGTTGCCCTCCTTGTTCAGGACGATGGCTTCGACGTAGCCGTTGCGGCGGGCCTCCTCGCCCGCGAGCATGGAGTTCACGTAGAGCCCGGTCGTCTTCGCGTTCGTCGGAATCTGGCTGGAGGCGTGCTTGCGCCACGACGAGACCATCACGTCGACGCCGTTTTCGAGCGCGTCCTCGCCGAGGTAGGTCCCCCACGGCCACGCCGCGATGGCGACATCGGTCGGGTTGTCCTTGGGGCTGACGCCGAGCGAGTCGTAGCCGTAGAAGGCGATGGGGCGGATGTAGCCGCCGTCGAGGTCGTTGCGCCGGATGACCTCCAGCGTCGCCTCGGTGAGTTCCTCCCGCGTGTACGGAATCTCCATGTCGTAGGGCTTCGTGGAGTTGTAGAGCCGTTCGAGGTGTTCCTCCCAGCGGAAGATGGCCGGGCCGCGGTCGGTGTCGTAGGCGCGAACCCCCTCGAAGACGCCCGTCCCGTAGTGGAGGCCGTGGGTGAGGACGTGCACCGTCGCGTCCTCCCAGTCCCGGTATTCTCCATTCATCCAGATCGTCGAGACATCCATCTCGTCAAATCCCATGTAGTGGCCTTCGGCGGCCCCCCTCTAAAATCATGACGACCCGACTACCGCGGCCCCCGCGGTTTTGTCCGCGGGCCGCCATGACGGGGTATGAGCCTCGAATCCGTCGCCGTCACGGGCGGCACCGGGAATCTCGGGCCGACCGTCGTGGCCCACCTCCGCGCGAACGGCTACACCGTCGCGAACCTCTCGCGACACAGCGAGTCGTCGCTCGCGGACCGCGATTACCGCGTGAGTGCGCTCGACCCGGGCGACCTCACCGCGGCGCTCAGCGACGTCGACGCCGACGCGGTCGTCCACCTCGGGACCATCTCGACGCCGACGAACGACCCCGGCCACCGCGTCTTCGAGAGCAACGTCCAATCGACGTACGTCGTCCTCGAAGTCGCCGCCGCGCTCGGCATCGACCGCGTGGTCGTCGCCTCCAGTATGAGCGCCATCGGCGGGAGCTTCGAACCCGACCCGGCCCGAATCGACTTCCTCCCGGTGGACGAGACCCACCGCGCGACCCCCTCGAACCCCTACGGACTCGGGAAGTACGTCGCAGAACAGACCGCAGCGGGGTACGTCCGCCGCGACGACGCCCCGGAGGCGGTCGCCAGCCTCCGGTTCCCGTGGATGCCCAGCGAGGAGGAGGCGAGGCAAACGTTCGCCGAGGCCGACCGCTCGCTGTCTGGACTGCGGGACGCCGGGCACTTCCACACCGCGCGCAACACGCTGTTCGCGTATCTCGGCAGAGAGGACGCGGCGCGGCTCGTCCGGCGGGCGCTCGAAGCCGACTTCGCGGGCCACGAGGTGTTCTGGGCCGCGGCCGCCGACACCTCGACGACCGTCGAGTCGGCGACGCTCGCCCGCGAGGTCTACCCCGGCGCGGAGGTGAGAACGCCCCGTTCGGGCCACGAGGCGCTCGTCTCGACCGAGAAGGCGGAGCGACTGCTTGGCTGGGAACCGACGTGGTCGTGGCGCGACGGGCCCGCGTGAGAAAGGAGAAGGTAAACCGGGGCGACCCCGCGGTCGCTCAGACGAGTTCGTCGATGAGGCCGTCGCCGTCGACGAACGCGAAGCCGTGTCGGTCGGCGTAGTCGCGGGCGGCGTCCTTCGGGAGCGCCGCGCCGGTCTCGTCGTCCAGCATCTCGCAGACGACGACCGCCGGCGAGATGCCCGCCTCGTCGGCCAAGGCGAGACCGAGTTCGGTGTGGCCCTGCCGGTCCGAAAGCAGGTTCGGCGCGCCGCGGAGCAGGTGGACGTGGCCGGGCGCGCGGAACTCGCCGCCGAAGTCGTCGGCGTCGTACTCCCCGGTACGGGCGGCCTCGGCGACGGGCGCGAGCCGCGAGATGGTCATCGCGCGGTCGCGGTCGGTGATGCCCGTAAACGAGTCGCGGTGGTTCACGGTGAAGGAAAACGACGACCGCGAGTCGTAGACGAGGTCGTGTGAGGACGCCGCCGGGTGGTCGAGCACCTCGTCGATGAACGGCAGCCCGAGGGCCTCGGAGACGTCGTTCGGGAGGGCGACGCAGACGAGGCCGCCGGCGTCGTTGCGCATCCGGGCCACGTCGGCGGGGCCGACCGCGCCCGCGGGGTAGACGAGGTCCGTCTCGCCCTCGCGGTCGTCGAAGTCGTGGACGAGCACCGGTTCGCCGGCGCGGAAGGCGTCGAGGACGCGCGAGACGGAGTCGAAGTCGCCGGTCGATTCGGCGGTGCGGCTCATTCGTACTCCGCCTCCTCGACGCGGACCGTGACCGCGTCGCCGTCGTCGAGGTCGAGTTCGTCGCGGAGCTTGTCGGGCGCGATTATCTCCAGTTGCGACTCGTCGTGGTGGGTCCGCTCGGGGACGATGATGTGGACCGGCTCGTAGGAGTCGCCGCCGACCGCGACGGAGGCGGCGTAGCACGTCGCCGGACCGAAGGTGCGTTCGTCGTCCTCCCAGCCGTCTATCGGGACCGCGTCGAGGGCGGTCATCCCGGCGCGGGCGCGGACCGCGTCGTCGCCGAGGCGGACGTTCAGCGTGCCGGGGAACGGCTCGTAGCCGAGTCGGTCTTTGAACTGCTCCATGTAGCCCGGAAGCGAGATGTAGTGGCGGCCCTCGCCCATGCCACCGGTGACCTCGCCGTCGAGGACGACCACGGAAGGCGTCTCGAAGATGCGCCGATAGTCGGCGTACTCCTGTCTGAGCGCGGACTCGCCCGCGTCGGTGATGGTTATCCACTGGCCGTCGGCGACGACCTCGCGGTCGATGAAGTCGGCCTCTTCGAGGCGCTGGAGGCGGCGAGAGGCCGTCTGGTTCGATACGTCGAGCCGGTTCGCGACCCCGGAACAGGAGAGCTTGACCGGGCCGGAGCGCCCGCCGTCGAGCGCGACGAGCTTGAGCGTGGCCAACTCGTCGTACCCGACCGCCGCGGCGACTGCCGATTCTGACATACCTCCCGCTTCGAACGCGCCGCCCATAAGCGTATCGTAAGTGGAATGCGTTCCAAAAATGAGACAGGAACGGGGCGACCGGGGAACGCGCCCCCGGTGGATGCGCCACAGTATCAATCGCGGACGGGTAAGTCCGTCGGTCAGTCTACCGCGGCGAGAACGGGGTCGTTCGAGGGAGGGCGCGGCCAGCTTCGGGGGCCGCGACAGGCGAGTCAACCGTCGAGGTCGGCGTGGCGGCGCGCGGGAGACGCGAGCGGCGTGGCGTGACCGAAGCGCGACCTCAGAGAGACGACGCTCGCCGCTCGGTGCTGACCTGTGAGATACCCGCGTTCGCCGAGCAACTGGGACACGCGTACACGTTGCCGTCCTCGTCGCCGAAGACGCGGACGAAGTTGTTCGACACGAACGTCTCGCAGTGGTTGCATTGACTCATGGGTGGGTGGTGGGGACGGCGGGTCGCCGCCCCGTGGTTCGACTGTCGTCCCCCGGAAGTATACCACTACTACCTTACTAGTAAGGTACTTTCGCGGGGAGAGACAGGGCGACCCAACGAACGGCGGGAAACGAACGAACCCACTCGGCGCGGTCCGCGGTCGCTCGGACGGTTCGGAAAGGCCTTTAGCCGCCTATCGAGAATCCGCGTACATGTTCAGACAGTTCCGTGAGGAGGTCGAGACGGCGCTCTCTGCGGCGCTCTCGTCGCTCGACCTGCCCACCGACGACCTCGGGGTCGAGGAACCGCCGGAGGACGTACCCGCGACGCTCGCCTCCAGCGTCGCCTTCCGACTCGCCGGGGTCGTCGGCGCGCCGCCGCCGAAAATCGCCGCCGACATCGCCGAGGAACTCTCCGTCGAGGGCTACGACTACCTCGCCGCGGTCGACACGCAGGGGCCGTACGTCAACTTCCACGTCTCCGACGCCTACTACGACGACACCCTCGAAGCCGCCGCGACCGACGAGGCGTACGGTCGCCTGCCCGCGACCGGCGACAGCGTCGTCGTCGAGCACACGAGCGCGAACCCGACCGGCCCGGTCCACGTCGGCCGCACCCGCAACCCGGTCATCGGCGACGCCGTCGCCAACCTGCTCGACTTCGCCGGCAACGACGTCGAGCGCCACTACTACGTCAACGACGCCGGCCGGCAGATGGCCGTCTTCACGTGGGCCTACGAGACGTTCGACGAGGAGGACCTCGACAGCGAACCCGCGCGGGAGCGCGTCGAGTACGACCTCGTCCGCTACTACCGCAAGGGCAACGCCTTCCTCGAAGCGGCCGACCCCGAGGACGTCGAACGGGCCGAAGCCGAAATCACCGAGATTCTCCAGGGCATCGAGGAGGGCGACGAGGAGACGTACGCCCGCGTCGAGACCGTGGTCGACCAGGTGCTCGGCGGCATGCGCGAGTGTCTCGAACGCCTCCCCGCGGAGTTCGACGAGTTCGTCAAGGAGACGCGCTTCATGTTCGACGGGAGCACCCGCGACCTCGCGGAGCGCCTCAAGGAGACCGACCACGCCGTCTACGAGGAAGACGCGTGGCAGCTCGAACTCGGCGACTACGGCTTCGAGAAGAACCTCGTGTTCCTCCGCTCGGACGACACCTCGCTGTACACGACGCGCGACCTCGCCCACCACGAGTGGAAGTTCGACAACTTCGACCGCGCCGTGACCGTCCTCGGCGAGGACCACAAGCTCCAGTCCGGACAGCTCCGCGCCGCGCTCGACATCCTCGGCAACGACGTGGACAAACTGGAGAACGTCATCTACTCGTGGGTCAACCTCCCCGGCGGCGAGACGATGTCCACCCGGAAGGGGACGGGCGTCATGCTCGACGACCTCCTCGACGAGGCCATCGACCGCGCCCGCGACGAGGTCGAGACCCGCCTCGAAGGCCGCACCCGCGACGACGACCTCGGCGAGGCCGACATCGACCGCATCGCCCGTCAGGTCGGCATCGGCGCGGTCCGCTACGACATCGTCTCCAAGCAGCCCACGAAGACCATCACCTTCGAGTGGGACCAGGCGCTCAACTTCGAGGCCCAGTCCGCGCCGTACATCCAGTACGTCCACGCGCGCTGTTGCGGCATCGCCGACGAGGCGGCCGCCGCCGGCCTCGGCGCGAGCGAGGTCGACCCCTCGGTGCTGACGACCGACGCCGAGCGCGACCTGCTGGCGACCATCGCGCGGTTCCCCGCGGTCGTCGAAACCGCCGCCGACGACCTCGAACCGCACACCGTGGCGACGTTCGCGCGCGAACTCGCCGAGGTGTTCAACACCTTCTACCGCGAGTGCCCCGTGCTCGACGCCGACGAGGAGGTCGGTGCGGCCCGACTCGCGCTCGTGGAGGCCTCGCGGAACGCGGTGGCGAACGCGCTCTCCATCGTGGGCGTGGAAGCGCCCGAGTCGATGTGACCGCGGGCTAAACGAGTTCTTGGCAGACGGGTTTTTTCGAGCGGTTCAGAAGAAAAACGGGAGCACCGCGGCTCCGGAGATGAGCGACCCGCCGACCGAGAAGACGACGGCGGCTCCGCCGCCGAGCGCGAGCACGAGAAACAGGACTATCCACCAGAAAGGAACGGACTCGGATTCTGCCATAGAGGCCATTCCGCAGACGCGAGTAAAAGGCCTTCCCGTTTAGCCGAGGAAGCGTCTGAAGAATCCCTTCTTCTTCTCGTCGCGCTCGTCGTCGTCGAACGACTCGACTTCCTCGACGAGCGAGGTGGTGTAGACGCCCTCCTCGTCGCCGTCGTCAGCCTCGTCGTCGTCATCGGCGTCCGCGTCGGCCCCGGACGCGTTCGGTTCGGCCTCGGCGACGAGCGGTTCGTCCGCGTCGGGCGCGTCCGCCTCTGCCCCCGCCGCCTCGGACGGCTCGTCCGAGACCGAACTGGCGGCCGGGTCGGCGACCGGCTCGGCTTCGGCCGCGCCTTCCGCGAGCGGGTCCGCGCCCGCCGAATCGGCGTCGGCATCTTGGGCGACGTCGTCGGCGTCGTCGGCGTCGCCGACCGCCTCCTCGTCGGCGGTCGAGGTCCCGCGGGTGACCGCTTCGAGGTCCGCCGCCAGCGGGTCGGTGTCGGGACCCTCCTCGCCCACCGGCTCGGAGTCGGAGATCATCGAGTCGTCGGCCGCGTCGGCGGCCAGCGGGTCGGTCGGCGCGTCCGCCGCGTCGTCCTCAGCGGGGTCGGCCGCGTCGGCGGGGTCGGGGTCCGCCGCTTCGACCGGGTCGGCGACCGCATCGGAGTTGCCGTCGGCGTCGCCCGCGTCGTCGGCGGGAGGCGAGTCGGGGTCCGCGGTGGGGGCGTCCGAGTCCCCGACGGGACCACCCGAGAACGGAATCGACGCAGCGAGGTCGTCGTCGGCTGCGGACTCGTCGTCGGCGTCGGAGCCGGCGTCGGCTTCCGGCCGTTCCTCGGGCTCGAAGTTCGGTTCGGTCTCGGGCTCGGTCTCGGTCTCGGTCTCGGGTTCCGGTTCGGATTCGACCTCAGACACCGGTTCTGGTTCGGCCCCGGCCTCGGGTTCCGCCGTGATTCGGTCTTCGTCCGCGACCGCGGCGACGTCGTCGGGGGTGGGTTCGGGGTCCGAGTCCGGGGCAGTCTCAGGTTCCGGAACCGTCTCCGACGCCTTCGCGGAGTCGGCGTCGGCCGGCACGACCGAGGCGTGTTCGTCCGTCTCCGGTTCGGTGGCTTCGCCGTCACCCGTGTCGTCGCCGTCGGTCGGTTCGTCGGTCGGGGGCGCTGCGTCCTCCGCGTCCGTCTCCGCCTCCGTCTCGGCGACGTCCGCCGCGGCGTCCGGAATCGGGACCGGCTGGCCGGTGAGCGCCTCGGCGAGCGCGCGGTAGCCCGCGGCCGCGATGCTGTCGGGCGAGCGGGCGACGACCGGAATCTGCGTGTTGAGCGCCTCGCGGATGGCCGGATCCTCCGGGACGACGGCGATGACGCCGGCGTCGAGGAGCGAGGCGACCACCTCGGCGTTCGGGTTCGACTGGTCGACCCGCGTGAGGACGACGCCGACCACGTCGGCCCCGATGCGGTCGCCGAGCTGTCGGGTCTTTTCGGTGTCGCCGAGCGCCTCGCGCTCCGTCGTGGAGACCAAGACGACCTCGTCGGCGAGCTTCAGCGGGACGAACGTGTCGTCGCTCAGCCCCGCGCCGGTGTCGATGATGACGATGTCGTGGGTGGCTTCGAGCGCCGAGATGACGGAGTCGAGTTCCCGCACGTTCGCGGTCGCGAACGCTTCGAGGGCGTTCGAGCCGGGGACCACCGAGAGTCCCGCCGGTCCGTCGTAGACGGCCGTCTCGACCGCCGATTCGCCTGTCAACACGTCGTGGAGCGTCGCCCCGTCCGGGTCGACGCCGAGCGCGCCGGCGAGGTTCGGCATCCCGAGGTCACCGTCGACGACGACGACGTCGTGACCGGCCATCGCGAGCGTCGTCCCGAGGTTGGCCGTGGTCGTCGTCTTTCCAACCCCGCCTTTCGCGCTGGCAACTGCGTACACCCGGGCCATAATTCCAACGTCGAAGTCCACCCGTGACAGCCACATAAATGTTCTCCGACCGCGCCCGTCTCCGCGGTCGGGCCGTACGGCCCCTCGTGCGGCGAGATACCGCGGCGCGTGCCCAGTCAAAGGTTACTTAGCCGCTGGAGGGACTAGGTGGAGTGATGAGTAGCGACGCCGAGGAGGCGAGCGAAGACCGCCGAAAGTACGAGTTCAAGAAGGTCATCGAGGACCTGCGAGAGTACGAAGGGTCGGGAACGCAGCTCGTCACCATCTACATCCCCGAAGACAAGCAGATTTCCGACGTGGTCGAACACGTCATCACGGAGCACAGCGAAGCGTCTAACATCAAATCGAAGCAGACGCGAACGAACGTCCAAGACGCCCTGACGAGCATCAAGGACCGACTCCGGTACTACGGCAACTTCCCGCCGGACAACGGCATCGTGATGTTCTCCGGCGCGGTCGACGCCGGCGGCGGCCAGACGACGATGGTCACGAAGGTACTCGAAAGCCCGCCGGAGCCGATTCAGTCGTTCCGGTACCACTGCGACTCGAACTTCCTCACCGGGCCGCTCGAAGACATGCTCATGGACAAGGGCCTGTTCGGCCTCATCGTCCTCGACCGCCGCGAGGCCAACGTCGGCTGGCTCAAGGGCAAGCGCGTCGAGCCCGTCAAGAGCGCCTCGTCGCTCGTCCCCGGCAAGCAGCGAAAGGGTGGCCAGTCCGCCCAGCGTTTCGCCCGCCTCCGCCTCGAAGCAATCGACAACTTCTATCAGGAGGTCGCCGGCATGGCCAACGACCTGTTCGTCCCCAAGCGACACGAGATGGACGGCGTCCTCGTCGGCGGTCCCTCGCCGACGAAAGACGAGTTCCTCGACGGCGACTACCTCCACCACGAGATTCAGGACCTCGTCGTCGGGAAGTTCGACGTGGCCTACACCGACGAGTCCGGTCTCTACGACCTCGTCGACGCCGGCCAGGACGCGCTGGCCGACCAGGAGGTCATCAAGGACAAAAAGCAGATGGAGGAGTTCTTCGAGAAGCTCCACCGCGGCAACGAGTCCACCTACGGGTTCGAGGCGACCCGGAAGAACCTCGTGATGGGGTCGGTCGACCGCCTCCTCATCTCCGAGGACCTCCGAAAGGACATCGCCGTCTACGACTGCGGCGGCCAAGAGGAGTACGAACTCGTCGATCACCGTCGCGACACGCCCACCCACGAGTGCGACGACGGCTCGGAAGCCGAACTGAAAGACCGCGAGGACGTCATCGAGTGGCTCATGGACCTCGCCGACCAGCGCGGCACCGAGACGAAGTTCATCAGCACCGACTTCGAGAAAGGCGAACAGCTCTACGACGCGTTCGGCGGTATCGCCGGCATCCTCCGGTACTCCACCGGCGTCTAAGCGGCCTCCTCCTCGGCGTCTTCACGCCACGGTTTCGACGGCACGGAGCGGCGGCGCTCAGAGGAACGCGTCCAACTGGCTCTGCCGACGGGCGACGTCGAAGTGGGGGTCTGTCGCCGCCCGCTGGAGCCGGTCGAGGGTGAGATGCACGTCGGTGCCGGACCGCTCGGCGAACTCGACGCAGTCGACGATGCCGGCGCGGTTGAGCGCCAGCGAGTCGAGCATACCGACGAGAAGTGCGACCGCCGCGCCCGCGTCGCCCTCGGGAAGCGCGTCAGCGAGCGGCCGCGACTCACCGTCGCTGGGTGGTTCCTCGGTCGGGTGAAGCCGGAGGCAGTCGGCGCACAACCCGACGGTCAGCGCCGCCTCGGGCGCGTGGGCTTCGAGCGGTTCGGGCACCGCGAAGACGGCGAGTTCGCCGTCGCAGTCGGGACAGGACATGGGAGTCCCTACGCGCCGGTGCGATGAAAAGCGGTCGGAGACCCGACCGAGAGGAAACGGAATCGAGAGAGAAAACGGGCGAGTCCGGTCAGTCGGCCGTCGCCGCTTCCGCTTCGGCCGCCGCGTTCTCCGCGGCGCGTTCTTCCTTCTCTTCTTCTTCCTTCTTCGCCTTGATCTTCTTCAGGCGGAAAATCTCCTCGCGCTCCTGTTCTTCGAGCTTCTGCTCGATGTACTCCTGATTCTCGTAGAGCTCCGGGAGCAGTTTGAATTCGAGCGCGTTGACGCGGCGCTTCGTCGTCTCGATCTCTTCGAGCATCTTCTTCATCGCCGTCTCGACCTCCGCGGCGAGGATGATGGATTCGAGGAGCTCCTCGTAGGCGTCGGCGGCCTCGTCGATGCGGGCCGAGGAGCCGAGGAGGCCGTAGCCGCGCTGGTCGAGGCTCTTTTTCACGCGCGAGGACTCGATCTGCGGGACGACGACGCCCATGATGTTCTTCGACTGCGTCGTGATCTCGGGGTACTCCTTCAGCGCGGCGGCCGCGCCGCGAACCGCCACGTCGCCCTCCATGGCGCGGGCCATGTTGATCTTGTTCTGCGCGCGCTCGTAGTCCTGATTGAGGTTGGCCCGCACGTCTTGTGCCTGGTCGAGGATGTCCATGAACTCCATGATGAGCCCGTCACGCTTCTGTTCGAGCGTGTCGTGGCCCCGCTCGGAGAGTTCGATGCGATCTTCGATCGCCATCAAGTTCTTGCGGGTCGGCTTGACGTCTTCGGCCATCGTTAGCGGGGGTTGTTCGCCTGGGGTGTTAATCTTTTACTGTCTGGCCGGCCGGACCGCCCGAAATCGGTCTGAACGCTCGGTGGATTGACGTCTCCGGCTCGCCGGGCCGCCCCCCGGAGGTCGGCGCGGCGCTACCGCGTCCCCTCCTCGAAGAAGCCGGCGACGAGCTTTCGCTGGGCCGCGCGGAGGTGTTGGTGAAACGTCGCCCGCGAGACGTCCATCGCCGCCGCGAGTTCGTCGCCGGTCACGGCGTGGGGCCACTCGAAGAAGCCGCCGAGATGCGCGAGCTGGAGCGCAGTCTGCTGTCTGTCGGTGAGCGCCGCGTTCACCTCGGCGGCGAACCCCCGACCCGTCCGCGGCGGGGCCGACCGCTCCCTAACCGCCCGGAGTTCGACGCCGGCGGCCGCCGCCGAGAGATCGTCGAGTAGCGCCCGTCCCGCGCCGCGGTCCGGGACGACCGCGGTGAACCGGCAGCCGTCGCGGTCGGCTTCGAGGCCGCGGAGCCGCCCGCCAGCGTCGGCAACGAGGTGGGTCAGCGACCCCGCGTCGAAGACGACCTCGTAGAGCCCGACGCCGTCGCCGCGGGGGAGCCGAGTCACGTCGACCACGCCGGGGAAGTCGCCGTCGACGTTCACATCGGCCTCGACGTCCGCGAGTCCGTCTGTCGGGGGGTCCGTCGAGACGAACAGGCTGAGCGTCCCGTCGTCGTGAGAAATCGCGCCCTCGTAGTCGAGCGCGCACGCCCCCGCGACGGCGAGTCGGACCAGCGGTTGCGTCTCGTCGCGCACCTCGATTTCGAGTTCGAGTCGCTCGTCGGACAGCAGCGACCGCCGGCTCTCGAAGGCGTCGATGGCCGCGCCGACCGCCCGCCCGAGCGTCCCGAACACCACCCGGACCTGCTCGTCGAGTTCCGCGGCGTCGGTGTAGACGGTCAACACGCCGTAGAGCGTCTCGCGGTGGACCAGCGGAACCGCGATGGCCGAGTCGAACGGGACGACCGGCTCGGCGTCGACGCCCCCCTCGCCGACCGCCGCCGACCGGACGGTCCGCGTCTCGGCGGCGCGAGCGGTGGGGTCGTCGGGGTCAAACCGGTCGATTTCGAGGTCGTCGAGGAATCCAACGTCGGTTCCGGCCCACTCGTTGGGAACGATGACCGCCGGCGAGAGGTCGCAGTGGCCGACCCACGCGCAGTCGAACGAGCCGGCGGCGGTGACCCGGTCGCAGACGGCGGCTTCGAGCTCCCGTCTGCTCTCGGCGCGGACGAGCGCGCTCGTCACGTCAGCCAACAGCCCCTCGATGTGCTCGACGAGCGTCTGGAGGCGCGCGCGCTCCTCGTCGACTCCGGCGGCGTACCGCTCGGCGGCCGCCTCGGCGCGCACGCGCTCGGTAATATCCGTCTGGAAGCCGACGTAGTGGGTCACCTCGCCGCCCGGCCCGCGCAGGGGCGCGACGTCGACCCGGTTCCAGAACGTCTCGCCGTTCGCGCGGTAGTTCAGCAGTTCGACCGACGCCGACTCCTCGGCCTCGATAGCGCGGCGGAGTTCGGCGACGCGCTCGGGGTCCGTGTTCGGTCCCTGAAGATATCGGCAGTTCCGCCCCAGCGCCGCGTCGGCCGAGTAGCCCGTCATCGTCTCGAACGCCTCGTTGACGTAGACGAGCGGTCGGTCGGGCAACGAGCAGTCGGCGACGGTGATGCCGACGGGGGCCTCGTCTATCGCCTGTTCCTTCAGGTCCTCCGTGATCTCGCTCACGGCCGCCGCGCCGCGGCGACGCCACGCGACGGCGCTCTCGACCCGCGCCGGAAGCCGCTCGAAGAGGTTCGAGTCGACGACCGGGACCACGTCTGCCGCGCCGGCGTCGCGGGCGGCCGCCGCCGAGAGGTCGCCGTCGGGCGGGACGACGACCACGAGCGGGACCGCGATTGCCCCGTGGACCGCTTCGACGTCGGCGAGGCGGTCGGTCGCGAGCACGACGCAGTCGACCTGTTCGTCGGCGGCGCGCCGGCCGGCCGCATCGGCGGACTCGGCGACCGACACCGAAAGCGGCGAGAGCGCGTCCACGAGTCGCTCCCGGTCGACGGCGGGACCGACGACCGCGAGGACGCGGACGGGAGACGAAGTGGCGTCCATACCGAGACGTAGACGGCGAGACGTAAGGAAGTTCTCGCGGACGACGCGCGGCCGCACGGCTCGGGGAACTCGGGGCGCGAATAGAAGAGGAGAATCGAACCGAGGGACGAACGCGGCGTTCGCCGCGGTCTAGGCTTCCGCTTCGACCGACTCGGCGTCTTCGTCGTAGTAGTCCTCGATGAGCTCTTCGTCGATACGGTTGAGTTCGGACTTCGGGAGCGTCGACAGGAGGTCCCAGCCGATGTCGAGAGTGTTCTCGATGGACCGGTCCGTGTCGAAGCCCTGATTGACGAACTCGGCTTCGAAGCGCTCGGCGAAGTCGAGGTACTTGTTGTCGCGCTCCGACAGCGCCTCGCGGCCGACGATGTTCACGAGGTCGCGCAGGTCCTCACCCTCCGCGTACGCCGCGTACATCTGGTCGGACACGTCGGCGTGGTCCTCGCGGGTGAGCCCCTCGCCGATACCGTCGTCCATGAGCCGCGACAGGGACGGAAGCGGGTTGATCGGCGGGCGGATGCCCTGCGAGTTGAGGTCGCGGTCGATGTAGATCTGGCCTTCCGTGATGTAGCCGGTCAGGTCAGGAATCGGGTGCGTGTCGTCGTCACCCGGCATCGTGAGGATGGGAATCTGCGTGACAGAGCCGTCGCGTCCCTCGATGCGACCCGCACGCTCGTAGAGCTGTGCGAGGTCGGTGTACATGTAACCCGGGTAGCCACGGCGACCGGGGACCTCTTCGCGAGCCGCGCCGATTTCGCGGAGCGCCTCGCAGTAGTTGGTCATGTCGGTCAGGATGACGAGGACGTGGTAGTCCTTGTCGAACGCGAGGTACTCGGCGGTGGTCAGCGCGAGTCGCGGCGTGACCGTCCGCTCGACTGCGGGGTCGTCCGCGAGGTTCGTGAAGACGACGGAGCGTTCGAGTGCGCCCGTGCGCTCGAAGTCCTCCATGAACTCGTTGGCCTCTTCCTGCGTGATACCCATCGCGCCGAAGACGACTGCGAACTCCGATTCTTCGCCGCTGTCTTCGTCCTCGGGCACCGTCGCCTGACGGGCGATCTGGAGCGCGAGGTCGTTGTGGGGAAGCCCCGACGCGGAGAAGATGGGGAGCTTCTGGCCGCGGACGAGGGTGTTCATGCCGTCGATGGCGGAGACGCCGGTCTGGATGAACTCCTCGGGGTACTCGCGGGAGTAGGGGTTGATTGCCGCGCCGACGATGTCCCGACGCTCGTCGGGGACGATCTCGGGGCCGCCGTCGATGGGCTGGCCGGACCCGTCGAGCACGCGCCCGAGGAGGTCCTCGGTCACGGGCATCTTGAGGGTCTCGCCGAGGAACTTGACGGACGCGTTCCTGTCGATACCGGTCGTGCCTTCGAACACCTGAATCGCGACGAGGCCCTCGGAGGATTCGAGGACCTGTCCGCGCTTGGTCTCGCCTTGGGGCGTCTCGATTTCGACGATTTCGTCGTAACCGATCGGCTCGTCGACCTCGGCGAACACCAGCGGGCCGCTGATTTCGGTGATGGTCTGGTATTCCTTCATGGTCTCAGTACAGCTCGCGGAGCTGCTCGGTGATCTCTACTTTGAGGTCCTCGATGTACGCCTCCCAGTCTTCCTGCACACCGATGCGGTTCAGCCGGGGAGCCGCCTCGATGGCCTGAATCTCTTCGACGGGGACGCCGGCTTCGAGCGCCTTGAACGCCTCGTCGTTGAACGCGTGGATGGCGGTGAGGATTCCGTACGTCTTCTCGGGGGAGCAGTACGTGTCCGTCGGGTGGAACGCGTTCTGCTGGAGGTACGCCTCGCGGAGGTAGCGAGCGATTTCGAGGGTCAGCTGCTGGTCCTCCGGCAGGGCGTCCTTACCGACGAGCTGAACGATCTCCTGCAGTTCGTTCTCCTCGTCGAGCACGTCGACGGCCCACTGGCGCTCTTCGGCCCAGTCGTCCTCGACGTTCTCGACGAACCACGGGTCGAGCTGCTCTTGGTAGAGCGAGTACGACTCGTTCCAGTTAATCGCCGGGAAGTGACGGCGCTCTGCGAGGTCCGCGTCGAGCGCCCAGAACGTCTTGACGATACGCAGGGTGTTCTGCGTGACCGGCTCGGAGAAGTCGCCGCCCGGCGGCGAAACCGCGCCGATGACGGAGACGGAGCCTTCCTCGCCGTTGACGGTCGTGAAGTAGCCGGCGCGCTCGTAGAACTCGGAGAGACGCGCGGCGAGGTACGCGGGGTACCCCTCTTCGCCGGGCATCTCTTCGAGACGCGACGAAATCTCGCGCATTGCCTCCGCCCACCGGGAGGTGGAGTCGGCCATGAGCGCGACGTCGTACCCCATGTCGCGGTAGTACTCCGCGATGGTGATGCCGGTGTAGATACAGGACTCGCGGGCCGCCACGGGCATGTTGGACGTGTTCGCGATGAGGCACGTCCGGGCCATAAGCGGGTTGCCCGTCTTCGGGTCGTCGAGTTCCGGGAAGTCCTCGATAACCTCGGTCATCTCGTTGCCGCGCTCGCCACAGCCCACGTAGACGACGATGTCCGCGTCGGCCCACTTGGCGAGCTGGTGCTGGGTGACCGTCTTCCCGGAGCCGAACGGACCCGGAATCGCGGCCGTTCCGCCCTTCGCGATGGGGAACAGGCCGTCGAGGATGCGCTGCCCCGAGACGAGCGGTTCGCGCGGGGTCTTCTTCTCGGCGGCGGGGCGAGCCTGACGCACCGGCCACTCTTGGTGCATCGTGATCTCCTCGCCGTTGCCGAGTTCGACGACCGTCTCGGTGACGGCGAACTCGCCTTCCTCGACGGCGACGACTTCGCCGCCCTCGAAGTCCGGCGGGACCATGACCTTGTGTTCGATGGTCACGGTTTCGGGGACCGTCCCCACGACGTCGCCGGGGGCGACCTCGTCGCCCTCGGAGACGGTGGGTTCGAACTCCCACTCCTTTTCGAGGTCGATACCCGGCGCGTCGACACCGCGGTCGAGGAACGCCGAGTTCATCTTCGACTCCAGCACGTCCAGCGGACGCTGGACGCCGTCGTAGATGGCGTCCATCATCCCCGGACCGAGGTCGACGGTCAGCGGTTCGCCCGTACTCTCGACGGGTTCGCCGGGACCGACACCGGAGGTCTCTTCGTACACCTGAATAGTCGTGAGGTCGCCCTCGATTTCGATGACCTCGCCCATCAGCCCTTCGTCGCCGACGTAGACGACGTCGTTCATGCGGGCGTCGAGGCCACGGGCGGTCACGACCGGACCACTCACGCTTGCGATGACACCGTCCTCGCGAACGGAATCTTGTGTTGCCTGACTCATGTTTGGTTATTCGTCCATCAGATCGATACCGATTGCTCTCTTGATCTGGTCACGGAGGCCGCTCGCGCCGCCGGAACCGCCGAGCGTCACGAGCGTCGGCTCGATGCTGCGCTCGACCGACTGCCGGGCGGTACGCGAGAGGTGGTCGAGGTCGTCTTCGTGCATCACGATGATGCCGACGTCCTCGTCCTCCAGCGTCCGCGTCACGGCCTCGTCGAGTTCGTCGTCCTTCGCTTCGTCCGGGACGTTCTCGAACTTGCGGACACCCGCAAGCCGAAAGCCCGTGGTGAAGTCCGGACTGCCGATAACTGCGATTTCCTGGCTCATATGGTGACCAGCTCCTCTTCTATTGCATCGGGGTCCAGCCCGGCCTCGCGGCCGCGGGCGATCGCCCGAATGTTGTCGACCTCGCGCTCCTTGGCGAGGATGTACGAGACGATTGGCGTGACAGAAAGCGGGAACACGTAACCGAGCGTGTCCGCGTACTCCAAGAGCGCCGCGTCGAGGGCGCGCTCGAAGCCGATGAGGCTGTCCGCCTCTTCGAGGTCCGAGAGGGCCGACGAGAGGCGGTCGCCGTACCGGCTGTCACGGATCTTCGACACCAGTTCGTCCGGACTGGTCGCCAGCGACGCGATCTCCCCGGCGCGGAACAACGCACCGCCCTCGATGAAGTAGTCCACGGGGTCGAGGTCGGTGCCGCTGCGAGCGATTCGGAGCGCGTTGCGGGCGTTTCGGAAGTCTATCTCCGCCTGGAGGAACTCGTGGTACTGCTCGGTTTCCTCGCTGACGACGAGCCCTTCGAGCAACTGCTCGTAGAAGGCGCGGTCGACGGCGTTTTCGAGCGGAACGAGAACGCCCACAGTCTCGAAGTCGTCGTACGCCTTCGCGAGTCCCTCTCCGAAAACCGTCCCCGACAGCTGTTCGACGACCTCCTCGATCTCCGTCGCATCGAGCAGACGCGAGATGAGGCGGTCGCTGAACTCCCCGGCGCGGATGAGGTCGGCTTCGACCTCCTCGCGGGGGGTGTCGGAGTAGAGGCCGCGGATAATCGTCTTGACGTTCCACGCGTCGAACTTCCGGAGGTAACGCGCGATGAGGCCGTAGAGGCGGCCGCCCGACCAGTCGAGGATGTCGTTGAACTGCTTCGCCAGGTTCTGGTTCAGCGCGTACTCGATGAGGTCGACGCCGGAGAACCGACTCCCGAGGGCGTTGATCTCGGTCTCGTACTCCGAGTCCTCCATGAATCGGGCGATTTCGGCCGGACTCATACGGACCAGTTTGCGGTAGTCCTCTTCGCCGAACAGCGCACTGCGCCGCGCTCGAACACGAGCGATAACGTATTCGGGATTCGAGCCGCCAGCAGTGCTCATTGGTCGTCGAACAGTCGCGTGCTCACTTCCTTCAGGTTGTCCTCCCAGACTGTGTCGAGGACCGAGTCGAAGGTGTTGTTCACCCGAACGCGCGAATTCGTGCCTTCGACCACGACGCCACCGAGGCAGTCGCGCTCACCGGCAAGTTCGTAACCGTCGTAATTGGAGAGGATATCTTCGAGGAGGCCAGCGTCGGACGCACGGCCGTAGACGAGGACCTCGTCCTCGTCTTCGAACTCGACGGAGGCGGCGTCGAGGAGCGTTTTGGTCAGCTCCTCGCGTCGGTCGCCCTCAAGTTCTGCGAGCTCCGTCTCGACCTGCTCGCGGACGCGCTGAAGCACGTCGCGGCGGGCGCTCAGCCGGGCCTGCTTGGCTTCGAGCTTCGCGCTGGAGAGCGCCTGTTCGCGCTCCCGTTCGAGTTGTCGCTCCACTTCGGCCTCGCGCTCTTCGACGAGCGCTTCGGCTTCGGCCTCGGCTTCGGAACGAATCGTTTCGGCTCGTTCTTCGCCGGCCTCTTTGATTTCCTCCGCACGTGCGCGGGCTTCGTCTCGGATGTCCTCAACAACGTTGTCCAAACTCATGATGGGAAAGAGAGGGGGTGCTTAGGCCGCGAAGACAACGACCAGCGCGAGGATGACGAGGGTCTCGGGGAGAACCGTAAGGATCAGCCCGTTGACGAAGAGGTCCTCGTCTTCTGCGATGGCGCCCATCGCGGCGGAACCGATGCCACGCTCCGCGTAGCCGGCGCCGAAGGCGGCGAGACCGACGGCCAGGGCCGCCGCAGCGTCGGAGGTAATAGCGGGTGAGGAAGCGGCTTCACTCTGCAGTACAGTCATGAGGGGTTCGATTGCTTCAATCATTGTGTGTTCCTGAGTACCGGATTGTCGTCTCCGAACGTCCGTATGTGCTGGCAGCCGTATCATAAAGGTTCCCAAAACGTTCGGAGCAGTCTGTCTACGACGGTGGAATCGTCGTCATTGCAAAAGCAGTCGCTCCGAACGGACAAAGTCAAAAAAGGACCGATTAGAGGGTTAGTCTTCGGTCGTGAACTCGCGGTCGTAGCCGAACGGCATGTACTCGCGACCGCCGCCCTCGAAGAACTTGTTGAAGAACTCGACGTATTCGAGACGCACGGCCTGCAGGCCGGCGCTCGTGACGCCGAGCGCGAGGACGACGAGGTGGCCGACGACGAGGACGAGCAGCCCGCCCACGACGCCCGCGGCCCCCGAATGGAAGAGACCGCCGAACATGACTTCGGTCACCTCGTGGCCGTGGTACATATCGCCGACGTGATACATGTGGCCCAGGCCGAAGTGCCACTCCGCCTCGCTCCCTTCGCCGGTGACGAACACGCCGAAGACGAGCAGGTTGACGGCGAACGCCATCGACGCCTTCGCGATGAGGACCGCGCCGAGACGCGTGTACGACAGGACGTTCGACAGCGGGGCGGCGAACTCGACGAGTTCGGCCAGTTCGGCCATCCCGAGGAGCACCGCACCGAGGATGTACATCCCGAAGCCGACCCAACCGACGGTGAACGAGAAGCCGGAGAAGCCGAGCGGGATGAGCCCGTCAGCGGCGAACGTGGTGAACAGGAACTCCGGCGGGACGCCACCGAGCGCGTCGCTGAAGATCCAGATCCACAGCCCGTTCAGCATGAGGATCCACGAACCGCTTTCGAGGACCGCCTCCTTCGCGCCGTGGAGCTCGTAGCTCTCGACGAAGTCGAAGATGTAGCCCACGTTGACGTGGATGATACCGACGACGACGCTCACGGTGAGCCAACCGAGTGCCCACTCAGCGGTGGCCGGCGACAGCCCCTTCTCGATGGGCGGGTGCGACAGCCCGAGCATCCCCTCCCAGAAGTACTGGGTGATGAGGTGGAAGCCGAATATCTCGCCGTAGAGGATGCCGAACAGCGTCGTGAACAGCCCCGCGGCGAGGGTGACGCCGCCCATGCTCTTGAGCGCGCCGTCGTCGAACTTCGAGTAGAGGAAAAAGCCGATGGCGGTGTAGATGACACCGTACCCGAAGTCACCGATCATGAACCCGAAGAACGTCGGGAACGTCAGGAACAGGATGATCGTCGGGTCGAACTCGTAGTAGTTCGGGCGGTTGACCGCCTGAACGAGGAGTTCGAACGGCTCGACCGCGCCGCCGTTCTTCTGGACGACCGGCGGGTCGTCGCTGGACATCGAGACCGTTCCGCCGTCGGTGGCGGCGGCCGCACTACCGCTCTCGGCGACCTCTTCGCGCGCGTGGTCGTGCCCGTCGCGCGAGAACTCGGCGCGTTCGATCTCTTCGACGTCGACGTGCTCGCCGACGGCGTCCTTCAGCCCGGTTGCGAACTCGTTGTATCGCTCGGTGGGAATCCAGCCCTCTGCGACGAAGGCGTTCTCGGTCGTCGCGAACGACAGCGGCGCTTCCGTCTTCTGGACGTCGATCGCCAGTCGCTCCTCGGCCGCGAGGAGGAACTCGCCCTCTTCGACGGCGATGTCGTTCAGTTCGGACTCGACGGTGTTGAGCTTCGATTCCAGCTCGCGCTTCTGCTGCTGGAGGTCCTGGATGTAGTCTTCGGGACTCCCCTCTGCGTCCGGGATTTCGAGCGTCGCGAAGTCCGTGCCGACGAGGGCGTCCACGAGCGCCGTCTCCGACGCGTCCTCCGTGGGACGGCCGAAAATCGCGTGGGTCCGCTCGCCCGAGAATATCTCGTAGGCGTTGATGTCGTCGGCGTCGACGACCGCTCGCTCGACGGTTTCGACCTTCCCCTGACCGACGACGACCTGCAGGGACTCGTAGCCCGAAAGCAGGTCGAGGTCGATTCCGAGGTCGACGAACGGCTCCATCGCGTCGACCTCTTCGTCGATGTCGTCGAGGCGGCTCCGCAGTTCGGAGCGACGGTCGTCCAGTTCGTTGACCTCGGTGCGGATCTCTTCGAGGGGCTCTTCGAGCGCGTCGTCCGGGACGATGCGCTGGCGGCCGGCCTCGGTCTCTTCGACGCCGAGGATGCTCTTGAGCGAGCGGATGGTGACGAGTTTATCGGAGGCGCTCTCGGCGCCTTCGATCGGCGTCCCCGTCTCGAATCCGAACTCCTCCCGCCACGAGCCGTCGTATTCGGTGACGTGCAGCAGTCGGAGGTCGTGGGTAGCTTCGATGACCTCGGGCATGACGCCCTTCGAACCGGTCACCGAGACCTTGCTCATCTGCTCAGGTCTGAGCATCAACCGCCTCCTCGAATTGGCCGATGGCGAACTCGACCGCGTCGTCGATGTGGTCTTCCGCCTCGGCAACTAGTTCGTCGCGGGCCTCCTCGCCTTCTTCGAGGATACGTTCTCGCTCCGCCTCTATCTCCGCGCGTCCCTCCTGTAGACGCTCGGATTCGAGTTCCGCGGCCTCTTCTTCGGCCTCGGAGCGAATCTCATCGGCTTCGCTACGCGCCTCCGCGACGAGTTCCTCACGTTTAGCCTCGGCCTCTTCAACGATGTCGTCGGCCTCCTGCTCGGCCGTTTTGATTCGTTCGAGAACCTCTTGTCTCGGCATACTCGTATCACAGGAACGTTGCACAAGCGCTGTATAAGGTGTTTGCGGAAAGTTTGCGACAGACCCCCGAAAGGCGCGACCGAGACCCCCCTCGAACGCCGACTCGCGCGGCGAATCCGCACCGTTATCATCGGTGAGTCCTAATCCCGGCGCGATGGGAGTCCTCGAAAACAAAGCGCGGGCCCGCCTGTTCTACAAGTACCTCTCGAAGGTGTACGACCGGGTGAACCCGTTCATCTGGAACGAGGAGATGCGCGACGAGGCGCTGGAGATGCTCGACATCCAGGAAGGCGACCGCGTCCTCGACGTGGGCTGTGGCACCGGCTTCGGAACCGAGGGACTGCTCCGCTACACCGACGACGTTCACGGCCTCGACCAGAGCGTCCACCAGATGCAGAAGGCGTGGGAGAAGTTCGGCAAGAACGACGAGGTCCGGTTCTACCGCGGGGACGCCGAACGGCTCCCCTTCGCCGACGACGCCTTCGACGTCATCTGGTCGTCCGGCTCCATCGAGTACTGGCCGAACCCGGTCACCGCGCTCGAAGAGTTCCGCCGCGTCGTGAAACCGGGGAACAAGGTGCTCGTCGTCGGCCCCGACGACCCGAAGTCCGGCGTCTTCCAGAAACTGGCGGACGCCATCATGCTGTTCTACGACGAGGAGGAGGCCGACCGGATGTTCGAGGCCGCCGGCTTCGTCGACATCGAACACCACATCCTCCAGCGCCAACCCGGTAGCCCGCGGGCCATCGTGACTATCGCGCGCGTGCCGGAGGAGTAAGGGCCCGACCACACCCGTTCGACTCGGGCGCTCGTTTTCGCCGCGGCCGACTCACGACGCTCTCGCTTCGAGCGCCGCGACCGGCGTGTCGCCGTCGAACACGCGGACGGTCACCGTCGCACCCGGTTCGATGTCCGGGTCGTTCGTCCCCGCGAGTTCGAGCGTCGCCGTCTCGCCGACGGTCCACCGGGAGTCGGCGGCGGCGTTGAACGGGCCGGTCGGACCGGGTCGGAAGCCGCTGGCCGAGAAGAACGGCACGGGCGGTTGGTGCGCGAGCGGCTCTCCGTCCACCGAGATGCGAACCGCGAGCGAGTCCACGTCCAGCGGCGCGCCGCCCTCGTGAACCAGCGACAGCGTGTCACCCGAGACGGACAGCGACAGCGCCGTGGGCCGCGTCGGGGTCGGCGAGGAGTCGGCCGCGTCGAACGCCGCCGCGCCGACGGCAGCCGCGACGACGACCACGAGGCCGATGAGGAGCACGCTCCCGAGGAGCACGGACGAGCCGCGGGTCGAGTTGCGGAACTGGCGAGGCATCGAGACGGGGTGGCCCCGTCATGGGATAAGAAGCTCCGGTCAACCGTCGGCGGGCGGGCCGGCGGGGCCGCTCTGCGAGACCGTCGAGACGGAATCGGTCGACTCGGCCGACTCGGTCGGCGTCGACGTGACCGTCGGAGACGTGTCGTTTTCCGCGGCGGTCGCGTTCCCCGCGAGGTAGGGCATGGGCGTCGGCGAGGTCGTGAGCACGACCGCCGAGTTACCTCTGATGACCGTGACGGTGTAGGGCGCTGACGGCGAGACGGTCCAAATCGTCCCGTCGGACCCGGTGTGGCCCAACAGCGTGCTCTCCTGAGTGGCTTCGAGTCCGATCGTGACGTTCGCGTCGACCGGGTCGCCCGACTCGCTTTCGTTCAACCCGATGCGAAGCGGTCCACCGGGATAGGTCCGGTCGACGGTGAGCGCCAGCCCGTCTCTGACCCCGGTGGCGGTGTCACGGGCCGTAATCGATTCGAGGGGGCGCGTCTGCGACTCCTTGAACACCCGTCCGGTTCCGGCGTCGACGTACGCGGTCAACTGACCGTCCCTGTAGTTGATGCGCACGCGGTGGCTGTCGCCGGCACTGATGACGTTGGTCCCGTTCTGCGCGGCGCGGCTTGAGTAGATCGTCGGGTAGTCCTCCGCGACGATGTCGAGCGCCTCCTCGTAGGAGACCGTGTTCCGGTCGCGGTTGCGGAGGTCCGCGCGGTAGGCCTCGCGGACGTACTCGCCGTCGGTCACGACACTGAGAACGACCCCGGTCTCGCTCGTCCGCACGGAGAACCGCGCGGAGTCGGACTGGCCGGTCACGACCGAGACGGCGTGCCTCCGAACCGGACCGGTGAACGTATCGAGTTCGCGTTCGAGCGCCGCGAGCCGCCCGGAGCTAATCGAGAAGTCCGGCGTCTCGGTCGTGATGTCCCGGAGGGCGACGCGCCGCTCGTCGAGTTCTCGCGCCTCGGCGTCGATTCGCGCGAGTTCGATGAGGAGGTCTCGCGCGGTGATGTCGTCGGCGTTGAACCGTTCGATAGCGGAGCGCTGCGCGCTCTGGAGCGCAATCGCGCGCTGCTCGATGCTGTTTAGCTCGTCGAGGATGAGCTGTTGTCGCGTGCTGTCGTCGGTCGCGGACTCGATGCGCTCGATGGACGCGCCCGTCCGAATCTGGCCGCCGGCCCTGAGAGCGGAGAAGTCGAGGGACGGACCGAGGTCGACGTGGTGGGCTTCGACCGTCGACCGAACCAGCGCCGACGACGGGATGTCGAGGACGTGCGTGGTCTCGTTGGACGGCGACTCGACCTGTGCGGACACCTCCCCGTCGGGAGCCATCGAGCGAGTCGAACCGTCGGCGGGACCGACCGCGCCGAGCACCGGCGACGCCACGAGGAGCATGACGACGACGAGCGGGAGGGCCTTCATCGCCGTGAGGGTACACGGCGGCGGTACTAAAATGACCCTCTTGACGCTGTCGGCGTCGGCGACGGCGGGAGAGCGCATCTCGGCGGCGTCTGACACTGTTGAATCGATGGAAAGCGTTTTCATCGCCGGATGAAACGGATTTACGTATGCGGAGCGCCGCCCTCATCGTTGCCCTCCTCACCATCGTCGCCGGCGTCGCAGCACCGGTGGCGGCCACAGACGCGGCTGCTGCCGGTGCGCAGAGCGCGGACACGGTCGTCGGCGTCTCCGCCGTGAATACGCGTGCGGGCGCGGACAAGATAACGGCCTTCGGGCGTCCGTCGGTCGTCGCCCAGCAGACGAGTCTCGAACGGTCGCCGCAGACGGAGATCTCGATTCGACTGCGTGCCGACCGCTCCGCAGACTGGCGAATCGAGATGCGCTACGAGCTCGACACGCGAAACGAGACCGCGGCGTTCGAGGAGTACGCACGGGAGTACGAACAGGGAACCACCGACGTCGGTCCCGACGCAGCGTTCTTCGGACGCGTCAGTCAGATGGCCGCCGAGCAGGCCGGCCGGTCGATGACGGTTCAGAACGCGACGACGAGGGGCTACGTCGAAAACGAGACGGGCGTCCTCGTGTTGACGTTCACCTGGACCAACTTCCTAGAACAGACCGACGAAGGACTGCGCCTCGGCGACGCCCTGTCGGCCGATGACGGCGAGACGTGGCTCACGTCGCTTCGGTCGAATCAGAACCTCACGATTCAGACGCCGCCCGGACACGCCGTCAGCGACACGGAGCTTCCCCTGGAGAACAACGCCGTCGTCGTCGAGGGGCCGCGGACCTTCGAGTCGACCGACCAGTTGACCGTGGCGTACGTCTCGACGGGCACGGACCAGGGTGTCCCGTGGGCGCTCGTCGGCGGCGGTGCCGTCATCCTCGCGGCGGTCGTTGCGGGCGTCGTCCTGTTCACCCGGCGGCGGCCGAGCGGGACGGAGCCGGCCGGAACGTCGGTGACCCCCGAGCCGCGACAGGAGTCGGTGTCGGAGCCGACCGACGAGCCGGCGCCGGACGACGGCGACGGCGAGGAGTCCGACGACGACGTCGACCTCGACCTGCTCTCGGACGAAGAGCGGGTCGAACTCCTCTTGGAACGGAGCGGCGGGCGCATGAAGCAGGCGAACATCGTCAAGGAGACCGGCTGGTCCGACGCCAAGGTATCACAGCTCCTGTCGGCGATGGCCGACGAGGAACGCGTCGAGAAGCTTCGGCTCGGCCGCGAGAACCTCATCTCGCTCCCCGACGAGGACGAGGACGACGAAGCGGAGTAATCGAACGACTGCGGTGCGGACGGCCGCGGTGCGAAAACGTTTATTCGCCCCGGTCGGTAGTGAACGTTGATGAAAGTTCTCGTAACCGTCAAGGAGGTCGCCGAGGTCGAAGAGGACTTCGAGCTCGACGGGCTCAGCGTGGCGGACCAGTACCTCGACTACGACCTCAACGAGTGGGACGAGTACGCGGTCGAGGAAGCCGTCCAAATCGCCGAGGAGAGCGACGACGACGTGGAGGTCGTCGCCGTCACCATCGGTCCCGAGCGGTCCGAAGAGACCATCCGGATGGCGCTCGCCAAGGGCGTCGACCGCGCGGTCCGCGTGTGGGACGACGCGCTCGACGGCGTGGACCTGCTCGACGTGGGCGCGAAGACGCGCCTCCTCTCGGCGGTCGTCGAGGACGAGGACCCCGACCTCGTCCTGACGGGCGTGCAGGCGAACGACGACAGCTTCGGCGCGACCGGCGTCTCGCTCGCCTCGGCCATCGGCTTCGAGTGGGCCGCGGTCGTGAACGCCCTCGACCTCGACGCAGAGGGCGGGGTGGCGAACGTCCGCCGCGAACTCGAAGGCGGCGTGGAGGAGCTCACCGAAGTCGACCTCCCCGCGGTTCTCACCATCCAGACGGGTATCAACGAGCCGCGGTACGCGAGCCTGCGCGGGATTCGGCAGGCTCAGTCGAAGGAGATCAAGCCGCTCGCGCTCTCCGATCTCGGTCTCGACGCCGCGGCGGTCGAGTCCGACCTCGTCCTGACCGACGTGTACGAGCCGGAGACCGAGTCCGACGCGACCTACTTCGAGGGCGACGCCGGGGAGCAGGCCGCCGACCTTGCGACCGTCCTCCGCGAGAAGGGGGTGGGCGCGCAATGAGCGACGTGCTCGCCGTCGTCGAGCACCGCCGCGGAAGCCTCCGCGACGTGTCGTTCGAACTCGTGACGGCCGGTTCCGACCTCGTCGGCGACACCGGCGGCGACCTCCACCTCGCGGTCGTCGGCGGCGACGTGGACGCCTTCGCCGAGGAGCTCTCGCTCGATGGCGTGGACGCGATTCACACCGTCGCCGAGGGCGACGAGTTCAACCACGACGTGACCGTGCAGGCCGTCGAAGCGCTCGCCGGGGAGCTCGACCCCACGTACGTCCTCATGGGCAACACGGTCAACGGCCTCGACTACGCCCCCGCGGTCGCGGAGCGCCTCGACCGCCCGCTCGTGACCGACGCCATCGGCCTCCGGAACGACGGCGGCCTCGTCGTCACCCGCGAGATGTACGCCTCGAAGGTCGAATCGACCGTCGAGGTCGACGCCGACCGCGCCGCGGTCACCGTCCGCCCCGGCGAGTGGGACGCCGCCGAGGAGCCGGGCGAGCCCGCCATCGAGGCGTTCTCGTTCGACCTCGACGAGTCCCGCGTGCGCTCGCGCGTGACCGGCTTCGAGGAGGTCGGAAGCGGCGACGTGGACATCACCGACGCCGACGTGCTCGTCTCCGTCGGCCGCGGCATCGAAGAAGAGGAGAACATCGAACTCGTGCAGGAACTCGCCGACGCGCTCGGTGCGACGCTGTCGTCGTCGCGGCCCATCGTCGACAACGGCTGGCTCCCGAAGGACCGGCAGGTCGGCCAGTCCGGGAAGGTCGTCACGCCGAAGTTCTACATCGCAATCGGCATCTCCGGGGCCGTCCAGCACGTCGCCGGGATGAAGGGTGCGGAGAACATCGTCGCCATCAACACCGACCCCGACGCGCCCATCTTCGACATCGCCGACTACGGCATCGTCGGCGACCTCTTCGAGGTCGTTCCGGAACTCATCGAGCAGTTCGAGTAAGTAAGCGCGCCGACCGCGTTTTTGGTCCAGATATTTCCGGACGCGAACCCGTGAGCGTCCGGAAACACGCGCCTCCTCGCTCACGGTGCAAAACGGGGTGGACGAGCATTGATTTCGCGTCAGGGAACCCGAACGAGCACACAATCACGTCCTTTATAATCGGTCAGAAATCGGCGGCGACGACCGTTCCCGCGCTCGGTTTTCGGAAATCCGGTACGTACTTCCCTACCCAACCCTACGAACCGACAATGGAATACCTGGAGCGCCGGGTCACGATGGTAAACGACCGCCTTGAGGAGGTCGTCTCGGCGGTCGAGCCGTCGGAGCTCGCCGACCAACTCGACCACGTCGCTCTCGCGGGGGGCAAGCGCGTCCGCCCCGCCGTGACCATCCTCGCCTGCGAGGCCGTCGGTGGCAGCCCCGAGGACGCCGTCGACTTCGCGGTCGGCGTCGAACTCGTCCACAACGCCTCGCTCGTCGTCGACGACATCATCGACCGGTCCGACATCCGCCGCGGCACGCCGAGCGCGTGGGCCGAGTACGGCTACGGGCCGGCCATCATCGCCTCCGACGGCCTGCTCGGCGAGGCGTTCGCCCTCCTGTCGTCGTCCGACCGCGCCACCCGCATCGTCGCCGAGTCGATGGTCGAACTCGGCGAGGGCGAGGCGACCGAACTGGTCGCGGTCCCCGGCAACGAATCCGAGTACATGCAACTCGCCCACCGAAAGACGGGCGCGCTGTTCCGCGCCGCGGCCGAACTCGGCGCGGTCGCCGCGGGCGGCGACGCCCACGTCGTCGAGTCGTTCGGCGACTACGCGGCCCGCGTCGGCGTCGCCTTCCAGATTCGCGACGACGTGCTCGACGCCACCGCGGACGCGGAAGAACTCGGTAAGCCGACGGGGCAGGACGCCGAGATGGGCCGACCGTCGCTCGTGCAGGTGACGGACCTGACCCCCGAGGAAGCGAACCGCCGGGCCCGACAGCAGGCCGACGAGGCGCTTTCGGCCCTCGACGCCTCGGGCGTCGACGACTCCGAACCGCTGGAGTATCTCCGCGACCTCGCGGAGTTCGTCATCGTCCGCGAGAGCTGAGGTCGACTTCGAGTTTTCTGCGCCGCAGAATCAGCTGGAGCGACCGCCCGCGACTGCTTACGCCGGTTGCTCGCTTTCGCCGTCGGAGCCGGTGGGATACCGGGACTCGGCCACCGCGAACGTGAGCGTGCTCAGCACGCCGAGGAGCGTGCCGACCGTGAGCGCGACGGCGAGGCCGGGGAGGTAGAACTTCTGGACCCCGGCGACCCCCTCGGGGAGGAAGAAGCCGGACAGCGCGTACAGCACGATGGCGATGGCGAACACGTAGAACGGCGCGTTGAGGTAGCGCCACTTGAATCGGTCGTGGAGGTACTCGTCTGTCACCTGTCCGAGGCTGCTCGTGATGCCGGCGGCGGCGAACCACTCGACCGCGCCGTGGACGAGCGTGGCGAGGATGAGCCCCGGAGCGGGGTCGCCCGCGACGCTCTCGGAGACGGTTTCGAGGAGTTCCACCCCGCGGACGCCGCCGACGACGAGGAGCGCCGCGGCCGCGACGTAGGTGATGATGGTGACGCGGCCGGCGTAGAGGACGTTCCGCGCGCGGTTTGCCGCCTCGTCGACCGCCGATTCGAGGCCGAGGCCGCGGAACAGCGTGTACAGGCCGAGGAGCGCCGAGATGAGGCCGAGGACGACCGCGCCGGGCACGTCGAAGAAGCTGGCGATGGTGACGAAGGGGTAGATGAGAAGCAGGATGCCGAGCGGGACGAGGATGGTCCCGCGGGTCTCGGGGTCGGCGAGCACCTGCTTCATCGTGTAGTACATCGATTCGAGGTTCTGGGCCTGCCTGACGACGACCCGGCGGACCCCGTCGATGGGGACGCGCGAGCGGATGACCGGGAGGACGGACTCGTCCTGTGCGCCGTCGGTGATGACGATGGCGTGGACGGGCTCGCCGGTCGAGAGGCTCGCGAGGACGGTGTCTATCTCGTCGCCGATGGCGCGGTTCGCCTTCACGTCGCTGCCTTCCAACCCGGTGACCGCCGCGACCTCGACTTCCTCGTCCTCCGATTCGAGCAGTTCGTCGTGGACCTGAATGCCCTGAAAGAGGACGTTCACGTCGGAGTCCTCCGGGTCCGCGGTGGCCAGCGCCACCGCGGCCTCCTCGACGCGCTGTCGACCGACGACGGGCGTCGACAGCCCCGTCTTGCGGCCGAGGTCGTCGTCGAGGTCGACACAGAGGACCAAGAGCATCGTTGACTCCTATGCCACGGGGATATATCTGCTTTCGGGGGCGCGGTCGCGGTGGCGCGGTCCGTCGGTCTCGCGGAGCGAGCGGGCGACCGCCGCGACGCTATCGCGACCCCCTCGCGGGCCGCGGCCAGTCACTCCGTCTCGCCGGCCTCGCCGACGGGGTCGAAAAGCACCTCGAAGCGCGCGCCGGTCGCGCCGTCGACGGCCCGGATCGCCCAGCCGTGGGAGTCGGCGATCTGCCGGACGATACCGAGCCCGAGTCCGGTTCCGTCGCCGTCTTTGGTCGAAAAGCCCGAGTCGAAGACGCGGTCGCGGATCGACGGCGGGATGCCGGGGCCGTTGTCCTCGACGAAGAAGCCGCGGTGCGACGGGAGCGCGCCGACGCGAATCACGAGGTCCGAGTCGTCGCCGGTCGCGCCGGTGCGACCGCCCCGAGCGTGTTGGAGCGCGTTCCGAAACAGGTTCTCGAAGAGGCGCGTCGCCCGGCTCTCGTCGGCTTCGACCACCGGGAGCTCGCCGATTTCACAGCGGACGTGGTCGACGTTCGACGAGCACATCTCCCAGCCGGTGGCCGCGGAATCGGCCAGCGAGATCTCCGACGCGTCGAGGACGGAACGCTCGTCGCGGGCGAGAGAGAGCACGTCTTCGACCACGTCGGCGATGCGGCGGTGAGCGCGCTCGACGTGGTCGAGGTGGGAGTCGTCGTCGAGCTCGCGGGCGAGTTCGAGCCGGCCCTGTGCGACCGCCAGCGGCCCGCGGATGTCGTGCGAGAGGACGCGGGCGAAGGCGTCGAGCCGGGCGTTCTGCTGGGCGAGTTCGCGCTCGTGACTGATGCGTTCCGTGAGGTCGGAAACCACGCCGATGATGTTCGTCACGTCGCCGTGCTCGTCGAGGAGCGGGACCGCGCGGGCGTTCGCCCAGCGGATGGTGTCGCTTCCCTCGGGGAGGAATCTGAACTCGAACTGGTACTGCTCGTCGGCGACACCGTCTCGGATGTCGGCGAACATCTCGTCGATGGCCCGTCTCAGTTGGTCGCGGTCGTCGACGTGGATGAGGTCGAGGAACGAAAACGGGTCCTCGTAGAGCAGCGACACGTCTCGTCCCCAGGCGTCTTCGAACTGGTCGTTGATGTAGATGACGTCGAACTCGGTCGGCTCCGAGATGAACACCATATCCGGGAGCGACGAGATGATCTGTCTGGTGAGGCGCTCGGAGCGCCTGAGGAGCCGTTCGGACTCCAGTCGGGCCGTGACGTCCATCGCGGTCCCGACGACGACCTGCTCGCCGTCGACCGTCGTCCGCTGGCCGGTGATTTCCAGCGTGGTCAGGTCGTCGGCGTTGTCGCGGACGCGGACGGTGTACGACATCGATTCGACGCTCCCGTGCGACCGGTCTCTCAGGCTCTCGTCGACGATGGCGCGGTCTTCCTCGACGATGAAGTCGGTGATAGGTCGGTCGACCACCTCGTCTGTGTCGTAGCCGAGCAGGTTCGAGAGGTACTCGTTGACGAACTCGACTCGACCGTCTCGAATCACGTACAAGCCGACGAGCGACTGGTCGGCGATGACCCGGACCCACTCGTGCAGTTCGTCGAGTTCGGTCGACTGGCGGGCCGCGACGCTCGCCTTCGAGATGCGGTGCGCGAGGACCGCGAACTGGGCGTCGGTCGACCGCTTGTCCACCACGTCGGTGACGCCGGCGGCGAACGCCTCGCTGACCACGTCCTCGGAGTCGAGTCGGGTGAACAGAATCACCGGCGGCGGGTTCGGCGACTCGCGGACGCTGAGCAGGGTGTCGAGGCCGGCGGTGCCGTCGAACCCGAACTCGGTGACGATACAGTCGAACGGCGATTCGGCGTGCGCCTCAAGCGCCGCCGTCGGGTCGGCGACCGCCGCGACGTCGAGGTTGTCGCAGCCGTCGAGCGCCGCCACCGTGTCCGCGACGGCCTCGGTGTCGTCGACGATGAGGACCCGAATCGGACCCTCAGCGCGGGTGACGGGACCGAGAGACATGGCGTACTGTCAGACACATACAACAATAACCGTACCGGCGAGCGGGAGGTGCTCCGGGCGAAGTCGGACGCCTTTTGACGATGCGCCAAGTACAGTTCCGTAATCGAATGATCTCGAAGGGATGCGAGCAGTGCGCCATGGGCGGGAAGATGGTGCTGTTCGTCTACGGGTACTGCGACCAGCGCGATTGTTTCTACTGCCCGCTCGGCGAGAATCGCAAGAACGTCACCGACGTGTACGCCAACGAGCGGAAAGTCGAGTCCGACGCGGACGTCATCGAGGAGGCCAAACGCATGGACGCGCTCGGCTCCTCGATCACCGGCGGCGAGCCGCAGGAGGCGCTCGACAAGACCTGCCGTTACATCTCGCTTCTCAAAGACGAGTTCGGCGAGGACCACCACATCCACCTCTATACGGGTATCACGGGCGGCCGCGAGAACATGCGCCGACTCGCCGAGGCCGGCCTCGACGAGATTCGCTTCCACCCGCCGCTCGAACTCTGGGGCGACATGCACGGCACCGAGTGGGAGGACATCCTCTACATCGCCCGCGAGGAGGGCCTCACCCCGGCGTTCGAGATTCCGGGCATCCGCGCGGAGCGGGAGTTCCTCGACTTCCTCGACGAGGGGGCCGCGGAGTTCTGCAACATCAACGAGTTCGAGATGTCCGACGGCAACTACCGCCGGATGCAAGAGAAGGGCTACGAACTGCAGGACGGCCACATGTCGGCGGTCGACGGCTCGAAGGAGGCCATCCTCGACGAGATGGGCGACCACGAGCGCGTCTACTTCTGTACCTCCGTGTTCAAGGACGCCGCCCAGCACAGAAACCGCCTGAAGCGCATGGCTCGCAACCTCCGCCGGCCCTTCGACGAGGTGACCGACGACGGCACGCTCGTCTACGGCAAGACCTACACCCCCGCCGAGCGCTTCATCGAACTCGGCGTCCCCGACGAGTTCTACAGCATCAAGTCGAACCACGTCGAGGTCGCGTGGTGGCTCCTCGAAGAGATGATCGAAGACGGCGACGTCGACGACGGCGAAATCGTCGAGCAGTACCCGACCTACGACGGGACGGTCGTCGAGCGGACGCCGCTGGCCTGAATCGGGCGTTTTTGGTCCAGATTTTCACGCGCCGTCACGACCGATAGCGGCGGTTCGGTGTCCGGGTTCTCGCGAGCGCGACGAACAGGCTCGGCGTGAGCGCCGCGGCCACGGCCGCGGCAGTCGTCGGCCCGAGGGGGAGACGCATCGCGACGCCGATGCCCGCGACCGCGACGCCGACGAACACGCCCGCGGCGACCGCGGCGCGCTGTTGGCGATGGGTCGGTCGAAAGCCGCGGGCGTCGGCGTAGAGCGCCCCCGAGAGCCCGAGGACGAATCCGAGAAGCGCGCTCGTCGTCCCGAGGCGCGGGGCGAGCGCGAGGAACGCCGCGCCGACGACCGCACAGCAGGCGAGCGACGCGACCGGGGAAAGCGGGTTCGCGTCCGCGCCGAAGCGGACCGCGTAGGCGACGGGGGGAAGCGACACCACGACGGCGGCGAACAGCCCGCCGAGCGGCTCGACCGTCGCGCGTTCGAGGACGGCGGTCGCCGCGGTCAGGAGCCCGATGGCCGCGCCGAGACCGAGGACGACCCGCGGCGGGAGCGCCTCCGAGGGGTCCTCGGACCGGAGGACGCCGAAGGCGGCGAAGGGGTAACAGACGACGGCACCGAAGAGAAGCGGGCGAAACAGCGCCCCCGAGAGGACCGCCGCGGAGACGGTCGCAGAGAGGCCGAGGAAGACGCCGATGAGGAGCGCGAACTCGGGGACGCGTTCTGCCATACCGCGGAGTTCGAGCGCGCGACGGAAAGCGTTTCGGCGGCCGGCGGGCTACCCGCAAGCGTTTAGAGTGCCCCTAGTGTACCTCCCCGCATGTCCGACTGTCCACTCGCGGACGACTGCCCGAGCTTCTCAGAACGAATCGCGGGCATGGGGTGTCAGTACTACAGCGACCGGGGGGGCGCGGAGTGGTGCGACCACTACGAACGGCCCATCTCCGAGCTCAAACAACAGCCGGTCAAGCCGGGCGAGGAGGTCATCGTCACCGTCGAGGACATCCACGAGAGCGGTGCCGGCGTCGGTCGGACCGAAGACGGTTTCATCGTCTTCGTCGACGGGCTCCTGCCTGACGCGCGCGCCGTCGTCCGAATCGACCAGGTGAAAGGGAGCCACGCCCGCGCGAAGAAGATCGTCGAGCGCCTGCCGATGGACCCCGACGCCGAGGATATCGAATCGGGTGAAACCGCGGACGCCGACGCCGAATCGACGGGGAGCGGTCGCGACGGCCCGAAGCGCCCCGAGGCGCTCGGGAGCCGAGACAACTTCTGGGGCGAGTAACGCCGAGTCGTCGGCGGCGTCCCGTGGACAGTCAGCCTGCTGTATCTTTTTTCACCCCCGAGACCTACCCCGAGGTATGAGCGACGCCGGACGCGACGACGAGACGGTCCCCGACGTAGACCAACTCCTCGACAGGGCGGGATTCGACCCGGAAACGAGCGTGCTCACCCGGAGGCAGGCGGAGGTGCTCGCGCTGCGCGAGCGGGGGGTCCGACAGTCGACCATCGCCGACTTCCTCGGCACCTCGCGTGCGAACGTCTCCAGCATCGAGGCCAGCGCCCGCGCCAACGTCGAGAAGGCCCGCGAGACGGTGACGTTCGTCGACGCGCTCACCGCGCCGGTCCGCGTCGAGGTGCCCGCCGGGAGCGACCTCTACGACGTGCCCAAGCAGGTGTACGACGCCTGCGACGAGGCGGGCGTGAAGGTGAACCAGACCGCGCCGGACCTGATGAAAATCGTCTCCGACGCGGCCGGCGACGCGGTGGAGGGACGAGAGATCAAAGAACAGCTCTTCGTCGGCGTCACGAGCGACGGGCGCGTCCGGGTCCGCCGGCACGCCGACGGCGTCTGAGCCGCGCTCGCGTCCCGCGGCGTCCGTCCCGCGGCGTCCGTCCCGCCTGTCGCGTCTCCGAGCCCAGCGGCTCGGTTCACCACACGTCGTGCCGCGAGGCCCACGCTTTTGCTCGCGGCGGCCGTCGCCCCTCGCATGGACCTCGGACTCGACGGCGACACGGTCGTCGTCACGGCGAGTTCGGCCGGCCTCGGGCGCGCGAGCGCCGCGGCGCTGGCCGACGAAGGAGCGAACGTCGTCGTCTGCGGGCGCGACCCCGAGCGCCTCGCGGCGACCGAATCGGAACTGGGCGACCTCGACGGCGACGTGCTCGGCGTCGAGACGGACATCACGAGCAAGGGCGACGTCGAGGCGCTGGTCGAGGCGGCCGTCGAGGAGTTCGGCGGCGTCGACCACGTGGTCACCTCGGCCGGCGGTGTGCCGCCGGGCGGGTTCGCCGACCTGACCGAACAGGAGTGGTACGGCGCGTTCGACATGCTCGTCATGAGCGCCGTCTGGACCGTGCGGGCGGCGCGACCGCACCTCGAAGCGAGCGACGCGGGCACGATTACCTGCATCACCTCCACCTCTGTCAGGGAGGTCATCGACGACCTCATCCTCTCGAACGCGGTCCGCCGCGGCGTCATCGGCCTCGTGAAGTCGCTGTCGCGCGAACTCGCGCCGGGCGTGCGGGTGAACGCGGTGCTGCCGGGCGCACACGAGACGAGCCGCATCGAGGAACTGGTGGAGGCGGCCGTCGAGCGCGGCGACCACGACACCTACGAGGAGGGACTGGACTCGTGGTCCGACGGGATTCCGCTGGGCCGCGTCGGCGACCCGCGCGAACTCGGCGACGTGGTCGCGTTCCTCGCCAGCGACCGCGCGAGTTTCGTCACCGGGGCGTGCGTTCCGGTCGACGGCGGGCGACTGCGGAGCGCCTGAGTCGCGCCTCGCCGGTCACGGCGCAATTTTTGAGGGGGATACCGACGCCGCCACGTCCCCGTGGACCCGCGACCTGAGCGCGAGGTGCGAGATTCCCACGAGGAGCAGGCCGGCAAAGTATGCGAGAAGCGCCGCACCGACGAGACCGGCGTTTAGGTCGATGCCGGCGACCGACGGAACGTTGCCGCCGTAACGCTCCCAAGCCACGGGGCGCGTCGAAATCACGGCGAAACAGCCGTAGGCCACGACGCCGAGCGCGAGTTGAAACAGGTGCGGAACGTCGGCCAGCGACAGCCGCCCTCCCCTCCCGCGCTCGTCGCCGAAGACGCCGCCGCGGACGCGTTCGTGTCTGAACGGGGAGTCCGACGACCCCGCGAGCGCCGCCTCGATGACCGCGAGGTGCTTCGCCACGAAGAGCATCTGGTTGTGAGTGAGAATCACCTCGACGAACACGAGACCGATGAGAATCGGGACCATCCCGAGATACACGAGGTGGCCGGCGTAGAGCGCGTAGCCGATGACGGCGGCGATGGCGGCCATCAGCCCCTGAATCCGCCTTCCCTGTTGGTCGATGAGGTCCTGTTTTTCGCTCTGGAGGCACTCGTACTGCGTCAGTAACTGCTCGGCGCGCTGCCGTCGGTTCGGGAGGTAACGGTCACTCATACTGTCAATCCGGCTGAACTACGCGGAAAAGAACGGTTCGGTCAGAACATCTCTTTCCGCTTCAGCCGCGAGACGACCTCGCGGACCCTCTGCGCTCGTTCTTTCGGCACGACGAGCACGCGGTCGTCCCACGCGACGACCGCGAGGTCGGAGACGCCGACGAGCGAGACGTTCGCGCCGTCGGTGGCGACGACGTTGTCCGCGGCGTCCACGAACACCGGGTCGTCGCCGAGCGCGACGTTGCCGTCCTCGTCGGCGGCGGCGATTCGTTCGAGGGCGTCCCACGAGCCGAGGTCGTCCCACTCGAAGCCGACCGGGACGACCGCCGCGTCGGCGGCGCGCTCCATCACCGCGTAGTCGATGCTGACGGCTTCGACCGCCTCGAAGCCGGCGTCCGTGTCGCCGTCGTCGAGGGCGTCGAGGAGGGGGGAAAGCGGCGAGTCGCGCGCGGCGGAACACAGCGCCTCGGGCGTCCACGCGAACATCCCGGCGTTCCAGAGGTAGCCCTCGTCGACGTAGCGGGCTGCCGTCTGGGCGTCGGGCTTCTCGTGGAACGCGGCGAGGTCGCGGTGGTCGCCGCGGTCCGCGCCGGGTTCGATGTAGCCGTAGCCGGTGTCCGGGCGGGTGGGTTCGACGCCGAAGGCGACGAGCGAGCCGGTGTCGGCGGCGACGCGCGCGCCGCGGGTCATCGCCTCGGCGAAGCCGTCGCCGACGTGGTGGTCGCTCGGGAGGACGACGACGACCGGGTCGTCGTACAGCTCGGCGATTCGGTGGGTCGCGTAGGCGAGCGCCGGGCCGGTGTCCTTGGCCGCGGGCTCGACCACGATCTCGGCGTCGGGGGCGTGGTCGGCGACGTCGTCGGCGAACGCGGGGCGCGTCGAGACGACGACGTGGTCGGCGAAGTCGGCGCGGGCGACGGTCTCGGCGAGGAGGGAGCGGTCGCCGCCGAGCGGGAGGAACTGCTTGGGCCGGTCGCTCCGGCTCGCGGGGTACAGGCGGGTGCCGGTGCCGCCGGCGAGGACGAGCGCGACGAGTGGTCGGTCCATACGTCCCGGTGGCGCTACAGCCTCAAAACCGTACCACGTCGCACTCGCCTCGCCCACCCGCGCCTACCACGTCTCGACTATCCCCTCGCGGATGTCCTCGACGCAGCCCTGGCAGTCGGGGTGATCTGGGTCGAAACAGGCGGGGCGACCCGTCCCGTCGACGGCGACGGCTCGGCGCTCGGCGTGGCGGCGACAGACGAGTTTCGCGCGGCCCTCGCCGTCCCGCGGGAGCGAGTGCGCCGGCGACGGGTCGCGACCGTCTCGATAGGCGCGTTTGGCCTCCTCGTAGCGCTTTCCGGCGTTTCGAGCGGCGCTTCGAATGATGCTTTCGAGACGGTCGTCCATGCCGTCGAGTGCGTGCCCCGTGGCTATCAATTCCTCGCTCGGTGTGACGGTTCCGCCGCGCGCTCGGGCGTGACGTTCACTTTCACTGCGGGGTTTGCAACTTTTTATATGAGTACGCATCCAAGCTCAGTATGCCTCCCAATGGAAACCAAGGTGGAGGCGAGGTAGACCATGACTGATTTGCGAACCCACGCGGCTGAGATAGCCGACCAGTTCTCGGACCACTTAGACGTGTCCGCGGACGAAGTCGAAGAACGATTAGAGAGCCTCGTCACCGAGTACCGCGTCCCCGTCGACGAAGCGCGGCGGAGCGTCGTCAACAGTTACCTCGACGAGGCCGGCATCGAGCGCGACGAGCTCGCCGGCGGCGCCGGCGGGAACGAACAGACCCTGCTCAACGACATCGACCAAGACGAGCAGTGGGTCGACGTGCGCGCGAAGGTCGTCGAACTCTGGGAACCCCGGAGCGAGTCCGTCGCGCAGGTCGGCCTGCTCGGCGACGACTCCGGGCGGATGAAGTTCATCGCCTTCACCACGTCCGAACTCCCCGAACTCGAAGAGGGGAAGTCGTACGCGCTCGGCAACGTCGTCACAGACGAGTACCAGGGCAACTTCTCCGTGAAGCTCAACCGGACGACGAGCATCACCGAACTCGACGAGGAGATCGAAGTCGGCGACGACTCGACCAGCGTCGAGGGCGCGCTCGTGGACATCCAGTCCGGAAGCGGCCTCATCAAGCGCTGTCCCGAGGAGGGCTGTACGCGCGTCCTCCAGAACGGGCGCTGTTCCGAACACGGCAGCGTCGAAGGCGAGTTCGACCTCCGCATCAAGGCCGTCGTCGACGACGGCGACGAGGTCCACGAAGTCATCTTCAACAGGGAGATGACCGAGGAGCTGACCGGAATCGAACTGGACGAGGCGAAGCAGATGGCCATGGACGCCCTCGACACCACCATCGTCGAAGAGGAGATGCGCGGTGACCTCGTGGGGTTCTACTACCGCGTCACCGGCCCGACGCTGGGTCGGTACGTGCTCGCCAACGAAGTCGAGCGGCTGAGCGAGCCTGCGGACGCAGAAGAACTGCTCATCAAAGCGAGGTCGATGTAAATGAGTTCCAACGAAATCCCCACCCGAGAGGTCGCCCGGCGCGTCTTCGCACAGGAGTTCAACGACGCCGGTTACACGTTCAAAGAGTCGGACGACGAGCGCGCGCCCGTCTACCTGTTGCTCCCGACGGGCGAGAGCGCCAACCGCGTCTTCCTCGTCGGCACGCTGACCGAGAAGGAAGACGTCGGCGAGGACAACGAGTACTGGCGCGGTCGCATCGTCGACCCGACGGGGACGTTCTTCGTCTACGCCGGCCAGTACCAGCCCGAGGCCGCCAGCGCGCTGCGCGACCTCGACGCGCCCGCCTACGTCGCGGTCGTCGGCAAGCCGCGGACGTACGAGACCGACGACGGCAGTATCAACGTCTCCGTCCGCCCCGAGTCCATCACCGAGGTCGACGCGGCCACGCGCGACCGCTGGGTGACCGAGACCGCGGACAAGACGCTCGACCGCATCGCGGCGTTCGACGACGAGGGCGACGAGTACGCGCGGATGGCCCGCGAGCACTACGACCTCGACCCCGAGGAGTACAAACGCGCCGCCATCGCCGCGCTCGAAAGCCTCGAACAGGCCGACGAGCTGAGCGCGTAAGCAGACGCGTCTCGCCCCGCGTTCGACCCGCAGAGCCGACGTCCGAACCGAATCGACGACCGACTGACGGCTGATTTCCACCGTCACACACCCCTTTTTGCGCCGACTCACGACGCCCGAGACCCCTCGTCTGACGAACCATTAAGTGGCCTCACCACGGACCGAGAAATATCATGGGCAACAAGAACAAGACCATCTCGTTTCGCGTCAACGAAGACGCGTTCGAGACCCTCCGGGAGATTGCCGAAGAGCGGGACATCTCCCTGTCCGCCGTCTTCCGCGACTACGTGGACACGTTAGTTGCCCACGACGGTCAGGTGCAGGTCGTCCCCAAACACGAACTCGAAAAGCTGCGCGAGGGCGAAGAGGAGTCGTTCCCGCCGACCGTGGAGGTTCCCAAGAGCTTCATCCGCGAACACGAGCGCCTCGAACTGGAGGCCGAACACCTCCGCGAACAGCTCGAAGAGCACAAGGGCTACGTGAACTACCTGCGCGAGCAGGTCGAAAACGACCACGACGACGTCGAGGAGGTCATCCAACTGGAGGACCTCGACACGGGCGACGAGCCGTCGTTCCGCCTCGGCTAAGCACCGTAGCCTCCTCTTCGACGTCCGCTCGTACCGATTCGGTTCAGCGAGGACCGACGAGGTCCTGCTTCGCCCGCCGGGCGTCGTCCTGCATCTCCCTGTTGCCTTCTACGTCCGCGAGCGCCTCGACCGATTCGAGCGTCCGGACCGCGTCGTCGAGAAACGAGAGCACGTCGCCGGGGTAGGCGTACACCATGTAGTCGTCTGTCATCACGTCCACGATGGCGTCGGGGCCGAGACCCTGCGCGCGGAGTTCGAGCAGGTACTCGATGAACTGGCGCTCGGGGTAGCCGGTGTAGATGTCGTCGGAGTTCTCGCAGTCGAGGAAGTCCTGCGCGAAGTCGAGCAGGCGGTCGCGGGTGGCGTCGTCCACCTTGGCGAGCCCCTCGCCGGAGTAGAGGATTTCGAGGGTCGCACCGCTGAAGACGCGCTTGGGGATGTTCGTATCCAGTTGCGAGACGATCTGGCGGTGGTTTTTGAGATAGATCTTGTCCGTGATAGCCACTGCTACCCGCGACTTCGAGCCACCGCGGCAAAAGCGTCCCGCTCGCCGACGCGGAGTGGTCGACGCGGGTGACCTCTGTTACGTACTGTCATTCCGGGACCGTAGCGTAACGTATTTTAGTCGTAGCGGATTAGGAAGGGTTGCAACGTGTCCGGGTTGGGGTAGTGGACTATCCTTCAGCCTTGTGGAGGCTGAGACGCGGGTTCAATTCTCGCACCTGGACCTCTTCTTTGCATTTCGACCGGTGAGCGCCGCGTCTCGTGCGCGAACCCGTTCTCGAAATTTACTGTGAGGTATGGCTGCGAGAGTGAACCAGGGAGCGAAGTGAGCGGTAGCGAACGAAGTGACCGCGGTTCAATTCTCGCACCTGGACCTTCTTCACATTCTCACTCTTTCGAGCGTGTGCTCGCGCCAGCGAGCACCGCGAGAACCCACCGAGAATGTGCGAAGTCGAGCCGAGAGAATTGAACCGGGGAGCGAACGGAGTGAGCGACCAGGGTTCAATTCTCGCACCTGGACCTCTTCTTTACATTTCGACCGGTGAGCGCCACAATCGGTGCGCGAAGCACCTCAAAGCACCCACCAGACCCAAGTGTGTCATAGACAAACACACCAGATGGGATGAGAACCCAACTCCGCGCGGACAACTCGGTGTTCGACCGCATCCGCGACGCGATACTCAACCGCGGCGACCCGGAGGACAACGAAGACCCCGTCGGCCCCACGGTACCGACCGGGTGACGACTCGGTTGCGCACGGTCGCCGCCGGCCCTTCTCACTTTTCCGCACTCACACCGAGAGCGACCGTTCCGGAGCGGCGGGACTTCGGCCGTCGCCGACAACCCGAAGAGAACGCCGGAAACGGGCACGTCTTTCCTTCGGGAGCCTAACTACCCCTCCATGCAGGTCGCCATCCTCACCGTCGGCAACGAACTGCTGGCGGGAGACATCGAGAACACGAACGCGACGTGGTTGGCCCGGCGGCTCACCGAGGGCGGGGCGACGGTGGCGCGGATTCAGACGGTCCCCGACGACCACGGGGTCATCGCCGAGACGGTCGCCGACTGGGCGGCCGCCTTCGACGCGGTCCTCGTCACCGGCGGCCTCGGCGGGACGCCGGACGACATCACGATGGAGGCCGTCGCCGCCGGTCTCGACCGGGCGTTCGTCGTCGACGAGGAGGCCGAAAGACAGGTCGAATCGACCATCGCGGCGATTCTCGAACGCCGGCCGGACATCGACTTCGACCTCGAACCGGAGTGGTACGCGTCGATGCCCGCCGACGCCGAGGTGCTCCCGAACGAGGAGGGCCTCGCACCCGGCTGTCGGGCGGGGAACGTCTACGTCCTGCCGGGCATCCCCACGGAGATGAAGCCGATGTTCGAGGGCATCGCCGACCGGTTCGCCGGCGACGTTCGGTCGCGGGTGGTCTACGCCGACGCGCCGGAGGGGGCCGTCGCCCGCGAACTCGGCGTCGTCGCCGAGCGCTTCGGCGTGGACGTCGGGAGCTACCCCAACAGCGGCGGGCCGACGCGAGTCAAACTCACCGGCGGCGACCCGGCGGTCCTCGACGAGGCGATGGCGTGGTTCCGGGCGAACGCGACGGTCGACCTCTACGGGAGCGAATCGGCGGTCGAAGCGGCGCGCGAGGGGGAGACGGGCGGCGAAAGTGAGGATAAAATCGGCCGCGACGACGGGAGGCTGGGTGGCTCCGACGGCGAGTGAGAGAGGCTCAGCGGAGCTGTGCGAGGCCGGCGTCGGAGCGGGGCATGGCGTCGAGCGACCCGCGACTGCGGATGATGTTGAAGGCGGTGACGAGGTCCGACCGGGAGACGAGGCCGACGAGTTCGCCCGTCTCGTCGACGACGGGAAGCCGACCAACGCTTCGCTCCTGCATGAGTGCGATGGCGTCCATCGCGTCGGCGTCGGGGGTGATGGTCGCCAGTTCGTCGCTCATGATGTCGTCCACGCGGAAGGCGTCGCGCTCGACCTCCTTGACGCCGCGGGCGTCGTCGAGGGTGACCATGCCGACGAGGTCGCCGTTCCTGAGCACCGGATACCCCGTGTGGCGCTCGACGAACATGCGTTCGAGGAGTTCCGCGACCGACGTCTTCTCGTCGACCACGTCGAGGTTCTCGCGGCCGGTCATGATGTCGCGGACGACCACGTCCTGAAACGTCGCCTTGAGGACCGTCTGTTGGGCCTCGCCGGACGCGCCCATGTAGATGAAGAAGGCGAGCGCGACGAGAAACAGGTTGAAAAACAGGCCGAACAGGCCGAGCAGGAACGCGAACACCTTGCCGACCTCGGCGGCCATCTGCGTCGCCTTCGCGTGCGGGCGGTTCCGCGCGAGGAGCGCCCGGAGGACGCGCCCGCCGTCCATCGGGAAGCCGGGGAGCATGTTGAACACGGCGAGCGACACGTTCACCAGCGCGAGGTAGCCGAGGACGAACTGCGCGGGAGCCTGCGACTCGGGGAGCAACAGGAAGCCGGCGTAGGAGACGACGCCGATGGCGACCGAGACGAGCGGGCCGGCGACGGCGATGGTGAACTCCTGTTTCCAGTCCTCGGGAATCTCCTTGAACCGGGCGACGCCGCCGAACAGCCAGAGCGTGATGGACTCGATTTCGTAGCCGTAGCGCATGGCGACCAGCGAGTGGCCGAACTCGTGGAGCAGGACGCCGGCGAACAGGCCGATGGCGGCCGCGCTCCCGAGCACCCACTGCATCGACCCCGCGGAGATGGCCGCGCCGTCGATGCTCGCGCCGAAGAGGTCGTTGACGATGAGCGCGAGATTCGTCACGTCCGAGCCGATGAGCCACGCGAAAAGCGGGAGAACGATGAGGAACGTGAGGTCCAACTTTATCGGGATGCCGAAGACGCTACCGATGCGGATTCCTCGCATATCCGTAGTAGCCGCGGAGGGGCCTTAAGCAGTCAGGGCGGGGAGACGGGGAAATGCTTACGCGGGCGGGCAATCGACGGGGAGATATGAGCGATTCCCGACCGGAGCCGGCGGTCAAGCGGAGCGCGGACATCGAGTACGAGGCGGTCGGCGCGGCCGACGGGATGTCGAAGGGCGTCCTCGTCTCCGAGGCCGACGGCGCGCCGAACTTCGCCATCCGGCGGTTCGTCCTCGACCCCGGCGCGTCGGTGCCGAAACACACCAACGAGGTCGAACACGAGCAGTACGTCCTGTCGGGTCGGTACGTCGTCGGCATCGGCGACGAGGAGTACGAGGTCGAAGCCGGTGACTCGCTTCTGATTCCCGCCGGCGTCGTCCACTGGTACCGAAACGAGTCCGACGAGGAGGGTTCGTTTCTCTGTGCGGTCCCCAACGGCGACGACGCCATCGAACTCGCCGACGACGCCGACGCCTGAGCGCGGCGTGCCGTCGGTGGCCCTCGGGGCCGGGGGCGAGGAGGCACGGTACGAAGCCGCGTGCGGGTCGCTATCGAACCCGAGCGGTCGCAGGCGAATCCCTGAAATACCACGTCGCCGTAGCAGGCACCGTGTCTAAACAGGTCACCCGCGTCGACACGCTGTTTCTCCACCAGACGGGAGACGACTACCTCGTCGTCGCCCGTCGGGACGGAAAGCGGGTGCTCCGCGGCAAGCTCGAACTCAAAGAGACGAACGCGGGGCCCCGTCCCCTGCGCTTTCTGGTGACTCGGAAGGGAGACGACTCGCCGCGCGACCCGAGCCAGTTCGTCGAACTCGCCCGGTCGGCCGCCCGCATCCGCATCTCCCAACAGACGCCGAAAGACGGCCGCGACGAGCTGAAAGAGATGCTCGACGGCTACCAACTGGAGGCGCTGACGGTGCGGACCTGCCGCCGCTGTGCCGTCAACGGCCGCTACTCGCCCATCACCGACGACACGGCCATCAAGGCCGAACACGAGCACATCTGCCGCAACTGCGCCGTCAAAGAGTTGGAGGGCGAGCTCTCCTTCGCGGGCGGCCTCACGCAGGCGGCCCAAGAGCGGCTGGAGGAACTGCTCTACGAGACGGGCGACCTGACCCGCATCACGAACTTACTGCAGGGCGAGTTGGACCCCGACCTGACGAAGTTCGACACCATCAGCGCGACGACGGAGGACGTGGAGTTGGTCGAGACGAGCACGCTCGACCTCCACCCGAACCTGAAGTCGATGCTGACCGAGCGCTTCGACACCCTGCTTCCCGTCCAGAGCCTCGCCATCGACAACGGACTGCTCGACGGCGACGACCAGCTCGTCGTGAGTGCGACGGCGACCGGGAAGACGCTCGTCGGCGAACTCGCCGGCATCGACCGGATGCTGAAGGGAGACGGCAAGATGCTGTTTCTCGTCCCGCTCGTCGCGCTCGCCAACCAGAAACACGAGGACTTCAAGGAGCGCTACGGCCACCTCGGCAAGGTGACCATCCGCGTCGGCGCGAGCCGAATCAACGACGACGGCAACCGCTTCGACCCGAACGCCGACGTCATCGTCGGCACCTACGAGGGCATCGACCACGCGCTCCGGACGGGGAAAGACCTCGGCGACATCGGCACGGTCGTCATCGACGAGGTCCACACCCTGAAAGAAGAGGAACGCGGCCACCGCCTCGACGGGATGATCGCCCGCCTGAAACACTACTGCGAGGCCCGCGCGAAGCGCCGCGAGGGCGGCTACGGCGGCGCGCAGTGGATTTACCTCTCCGCGACCGTCGGGAACCCGGAGTGGCTCGCACAGAACCTCCGGGCGAACCTCGTCGAGTACGAGGACCGTCCGGTCCCCATCGAGCGCCACGTCACCTTCGCCGACGGCCAAGAAAAACCGCGAATCGAAAACCGCCTCGTGCGGCAGGCGTTCGACTCGAAGTCCTCGAAGGGCTACCGCGGCCAGACCATCATCTTCACCAACTCCCGTCGTCGGTGTCACGAAATCGCCCGGAAGATGGACTACAACGCCGCGGCGTACCACGCCGGCCTCGACTACGGCCAGCGAAAGCGCGTGGAGCGGCAGTTCGCCAATCAGGACCTCGCGGCCGTCGTGACGACCGCCGCGCTCGCCGCCGGCGTCGACTTCCCGGCGTCGCAGGTCATCTTCGACACGCTGGCGATGGGCATCGAGTGGCTCTCCGTCCAGGAGTTCAGCCAGATGCTCGGCCGCGCCGGCCGCCCCGACTACCACGACAAGGGCGTCGTCTACCTGCTCGTCGAACCCGACGCGAGCTATCACAACACGATGGAGATGACCGAAGACGAGGTCGCGTTCAAGCTCCTCAAAGGCGAGATGGAGGAGGTCCGGACGGTGTACGACCAGTCCTCGGCGGTCGAGGAGACGCTGGCGAACATCGTCGTCGCCGGCACGAAGGCGAAGGCGCTCAACAACCGGATGCTCGGCGAGTTGCCGACGACGCACGCGGTGGGGAAGCTCTTGGAGTGGGGCTTCATCGACGGGCTGGACCCGACGCCGCTCGGCCTCGCCGTGACCCGGCAGTTCCTCTCGCCGAGGGAGGCGTTCGCCATCCTCGACGGCATCCGAAAGGGGTCGTCGCCGTACGAAATCGTCGCCGACCTCGAACTCGACGAGGAAGGCCGGTAGGGCGGCGCGCTCAGCCGAGGCTGACAGTCCGAATCCCGCACGCTTTTTGGCCGGCGACGCATCGGTGACCGCGTGGTAGCGATAACGCCGGACATCCTCGTCGTCTTCGCCGTCATCCTCGTCGCGTTGGCGTTCTTCGCGACCGAGCCCGTTCCGGTCGACGTGACGGCCATCGGCGTGATGGTGTCGCTGATGCTAATTCAGCCCGCCTCCGAGGCGCTCGCCTCGGCGGGGATGCTCGGCGCGCCCATCGTGCTGTTCGAGTCCTACCCCGGCGACGCCCTCTCGGGGTTCGCCAACACGGCGACGCTGACCGTCCTCGCGATGTTCATCCTCAGCGAGGGCGTCCAGCGGACCGGCATCGTCCAGCTTCTCGGCGCGAAGATATCGACGTTCACCGGCGACAGCGAACTCCGACAGCTCGGCGCGACCGTCGGTGTCGTCGGTCCCATCTCCGGCTTTATCAACAACACCGCCGCGGTCGCCATCCTGCTCCCGATGGTGACGGACCTCGCCGACCGCGGGCGGACCTCCCCCTCGAAGCTCCTCTTACCGCTGTCGTACGCGTCGATGTTCGGCGGCATGCTGACGCTCATCGGAACCTCGACCAACATCCTCGCCAGCGACGTCTACTCGCGCATCACGGGCGAAGCGCCGTTCACGATGTTCGAGTTCACCGCGCTCGGCGCGGTGGTGATGGCCGTCGGCGTCGTCTACCTCATGACCGTCGGTCGGCGACTCACCCCGGCGCGCATCGAGCCGCGGCGGGACCTGACCGAGGAGTTCGAGATGGCGGAGTACCTGACCGAGGTCGTCGTCCGCGAGGACTCCCCGCTCGTGGGCCAGCAGGTCCAGCGGGCGCTCGTCGAGACCGAGTTCGACGTCGACCTCCTCCAGCTCATCCGCGGCGAGAGCGTCTTCCTCGAACCGCTCGGCCCGAAGGAGATTCAGCCGGGCGACGTGTTCACCCTCCGGACCGACCGCAACACGCTCGTCGAACTGCTCGACGTGGAGGGACTCGACCTCGTGCCGGCGACCGTCACCGAAGACGAACTCGAACTCGCCGACCGCGGCCAGAACCTCGTCGAAGTCGTCGTCGCGCCGGGGTCGGCGCTGGTCGGCGAGTCGCTCGCCTCGGCGAGTTTCAGACAGCGGTACGACGCGACCGTGCTCGCGCTCCGCCGCGGCGGCGAACTCATCCGCCGACGGATGGACAAACTCCCGCTCCGCGTCGGCGACACGCTGCTCGTGCAGGCGACCGTCGAGAGCATCGAGCGCCTCGACAACAACCGCAACTTCATCGTCGCCCAGGAAATCGAGCGCCACGACTACCGCGAATCGAAGATTCCCGTCGCCGTCGGCATCGTCGCCGGCGTCGTCGCGCTCGCCGCACTCAACTTCCTCCCCATCGTCGTCGCCGCGCTCCTCGGCGCGCTCGCCATGGTCGCCACGAAGTGCCTCCGCCCGACGGAACTGTACGACGCCGTCCAGTGGGACGTCATCTTCCTCCTCGCGGGCGTCATCCCGCTCGGCATCGCGATGGAGAACTCCGGGGCCGCCGAACTCCTCGCCGAACTGGTCGTGATGAGCGGCGAGTTCCTCCCCCTCATCGCGGTCCTCGGCGTGTTCTACTTCGTGACCGCGCTCCTGACGAACGTCATCTCGAACAACGCGAGCGTCGTGCTCATGATTCCGGTCGCCATCGAGGCCGCGACGACCCTCGGAGCCGACCCGTTCTCGTTCGTCCTCGCGGTCATGTTCGCGGCCTCGACGGCCTTCATGACCCCCGTCGGCTACCAGACGAACCTGTTCGTCTACGGTCCCGGCGGCTACAAGTTCACGGACTACGTCCGCGTCGGCGGCCCGCTTCAGTTGCTTCTCGGGGTCGTAACGACCGTCGGCGTCGCGTACTTCTTCCCCCTGACCTGACGGGGCGGAACGAAACCCTTTACTCCGCGACGGGGAGAGTCGTATGTGCGGGACCGTGGGTTAGCCTGGTATACTTCGGGCCTTGGGTGCCCGTGACCCCGGTTCAAATCCGGGCGGTCCCATTGGGTTTATAAACAAAGCGGCCCGTTTTGCCGCTACTCTCCACCCCAACAGAGGGGGGTCTGCGCGTGCCTCGCGAGTGCCCAACTTGCGGTCACGAGTCGGAGAGAAAGTTCCGCTGTGAGCGCTGCGGCCGCGACCTCGTCGGAGTTGGTGACCAGTGAGCGGCGACCCCGGCGAGGTGGTCGCGCCGACTCGGCGCGAATCGCCGCGCGAAAGTCGCACTCTGCCTACTGCTGGTCGTCCTGATCGGACGGGGGTGGTTGGCGGCGAGAACACTTTTGCGCCGAGCGGGAATCCTCTCGATTACGGTGTCAATTCAACCGCTCGACGTTCTCGGCGGCCTCATGTTCGTCGTGGGAGTACTGCTCATCGCGGGCGTCGTTGCGCCCGGTACCGCCACCAGCCAGCGGCTCGAAACCGGCGCGATGCTCATGGTGCTGGGAACTGCCGCCGTGGCGGGTCCGCGAGCGTACCGCAAGGCGCTCGACAGGACGGGATAACGGGTTCGTCCGCGAGCGGTATGCGACGAGGGGGCGAACCGCGGCGTCGCTCGTCGCCGACGCGGGTGCCGCGGTGATGTTCGTCACGACGCCGACGCCGTCGCCGTCGAGTTGTTCGTCGCCGAGACAGCTGTCGCGGAGCCGTTCGGGGAGGTCTTCGCGTCGACCCACGCGTCGTACTCCGACTGGGACATCACGACGACCTGTCCGTTCATCCTGCTGTGGCCCGTCCCGCAGAGTTCGGCGCAGTAGAGGTCGTACTCGCCGGTCTCGGTCGCGCGGGTCCGAGCGACCTGCTCTTGGGTGGGGAAGATGTCCTGTTTGACGCCGAGGTCGGGGACGTATATCGAGTGGATGACATCCTCGGACTCCATCACGAGGCGCACGTCCCTGTCCTGGGGGATGACGAGGCGGTTCTGCGTGGTGATGTTCTCCTCGGGGTAGCGGAACTCCCAGCCCCACTGGTACGCGACGACTTCGACCTCCATGTCGGCGGCGTCGTCGCCCGACTCGGCGGCGACAGCGGGCGTGAGATAGGGGTTCGTGAGGACGTAGTAGCCGGAGATACCGACGAAGACGAGGATGACCGCCGTCGCCACGGTCCACGTAATCTCCAGTGCGGGGTCGTCGGTGGTGGGCTTCGGATCGTCGTTGTCGCGGAAGCGGTAGATGGCGTAGAAGAGGACCAACTCGACGAACAGGGTGAGCGGGAGGGCGACGTAGAGCAGTTGCGTGTTGAGTTCGTCGATCGCCGCGCGGTTGAGAGACTGCGCGGCGACGGGGGTCGCGACCAGGCAGAGAGCCACCGCAACGAGTGCGAGTTTGACGAGCGACCGGAGGCGACTCATTACGTCGGCTACCACGCGGAGGGCCAAATAGGTTGGTCACCGCCGTCAGTTGGTTTTTCCCGACAGTTCGGTTTGTCGCACCGACAGGGGTCGTGCAACCTAGTTTTATTTCCGAACACAGTAAACGCCACGTAATGGCAATCATCCCGGGTCCCTCCATCGACGTCACGGGCGGTGAGTCGACCCGATGACGAACAGAGCACTCGTCGAAGTGACCGCGCTCGCGCTCGTCGTGTTCTCGGTGGCGGTGTTGTGGGTTCGGCTCCGACGCGAGAAGACCGTCGAGAGCGACGGCGGCGCGACCGTCCAAGAGAGCATCAGCGCCGAGCTCGGACGGTTCCAGAGACAGCTGTTCCGCATCTTGACGACGACGGACCACCGGGAAATCGGCATCCTCTACGTCCTCTTCGGAACGCTCGCGGGCGTCTGGGGCGGTATCGACGCGATGATGCTCCGGACGGAGCTTCTGACCCCGCCCGCGGACATCTGGACGCCGGAGACGTACAACGCGCTGTTTACGACCCACGGGTTGACGATGCTCATCTTCTTCGTCCTCCCCGTGTTCTTCGGCATCGCCAACTACTTCATCCCGCTTCTGGTCGGCGCGGACGACATGGCGTTTCCCCGGGTCAACGCCATCGGCTTTTGGCTCCTCCCGCCCGCGCTGTTGCTCGTCCGGATGGGACTGTTCGTTCAGGTCGGCGGGCAGTTGCTCGGCCTGTTCTTCCCGGAGGAGGCGATTCGCTTTTTCCTCAGCCTCCGGGAGGTCGGCGTCGGGTGGACGCTCTACGCGCCGCTTTCGGTACAGAGCCAGAACCCGCAGCTCGACCTGTTGATTCTCGGCCTGCACCTCAGCGGCGTCTCGACGACCGTCGGGGCCATCAACTTCATCGTGACCATCGTCCACGAGCGCGCCGACGACGTGACGTGGGCGAACCTCGACATCTTCTCGTGGAACATCCTCGTGACGAGCGGGCTGGCGCTGTTCGCGTTCCCGCTTCTCGGCAGCGCGCTCGTCATGCTCCTCCTCGACCGCAACTTCGGGACGACGTTTTTCGCCGTCGAAGGCGGCGGTGCGATCCTCTGGCAGCACCTGTTTTGGTTCTGGGGCCACCCGGAGGTCTACATCCTGTTCCTTCCCGCGACGGGACTCATGAGTACGATTCTCCCGAAGTTCGTCGGTCGGAAGCTCTTCGGGTACCGATTCATCGTCTACTCGACGCTCGGCCTCGGCGTCCTCTCGTTCGGAGTCTGGGCGCACCACATGTTCGTCACGGGCGTCGACCCGCGCATCAAGGCGTCGTTCATGGCCGTCTCCATCGCCATCGCCGTCCCCAGCGCCATCAAGGTCTTCAACTGGCTGGCGACGATGTGGGAGGGCGACATCCGAATGAGCGCCCCGTTCATGCTCTGTGCCGGGAGCATCTCGACGTTCATCATCGGCGGCGTCACCGGCGTGTTTCTCGCGGTCATCCCCGTCGACATCCTCTACCACGGCACGTACTACGTGGTCGGCCACTTCCACCTCATCGTCGTCGGCATCATCCCGTTCATGATGGTCGCCGCGAGCTACTACTGGTATCCGCTCATGACCGGTCGCTGGTACGACACGCGGCTGGCGAAGTTCCAGGCCGTGCTCATGATCGTCGGGTCGCTCGTGACCTTCGTGACGCTGCTCATCATCGGCGGGTTGGGACTGCCGCGACGCCACGCGATTTACCCCCACGAGTACCAGTTCGCGAACCAGATCGCGACCGTCGGCGCGTACGTCATCGGGCTGAGCGTCCTGCTGTGGCTCTACAACGTCGTGGTCTCGTACTGGCGGGGCGAGCCGGTCGAGACGACGGACCCGTGGAACCTCAAGGCGACCGGGCAGTTCACGAAGGAGTGGGAGTGGTTCGAGTCCCGGATGGTCACGCGGTACGGACTGTCGCCGGCCGCGCCGTCGTCGGTGCGGCGGTCGTTCGACCCCTCCGCCGAACCGGACGGGCTGGCCGGCGGCGTCGGCTCGGTCATCCAGGACGTGTCGCGGAAGGCCTCCGTGGCCGCTGTCGGGGGCGTCGTCGGCACGCTCCTCATGACCGGCGGGCTCGGGACGGCGGTGTTCATCGGCGTGCTCGACCCGGCCTCGTTCGGTGAAATCGCGGAGCTCGTCGGGCTCCCGGCGACCCCGGCCCTCGGCTCCGTCCTCTTTCTCGTCGGCGGGACGGTCACGTGGCCGCTTCTCTTCCTCGCCTTCCGCGAGTTCCTACCCGGGCGGCTGCTCTTCGAGCGCGGACTGGTGTTCTCGACGCTCATCTGGACCGGGTTCGTGGTGGCGTTCTACACCGGCCAGCAGGGACTCGGTCTCGTCGGCTACCTCGCGTTCGGCCTCGTCGCCCACTGGTCGTACGGCCTCGGACTGACCGTCACCTTCCAGTACCTGCGGTCGAGACAGCGGGCCGCGCTGGGAGGTGGAGAATGAGTCGGCGCGGCGATTCGGTGCTTTTCACCTACGTCGCGCCCTTCCTCGGCGTGTTACTCGTCGCCGTCGGTATCGCCGCGGCCGTCCCCGCCACGTACGACGTGATTCAAGACGACATCACGACCTGCGGAACGCCCACTATCGCGGTCGATTCGCCCGAGGAGACCACGGCCCGATTCGGCGAGGACCCGCGGCCGAACCTGACGCGGTTCGCCTACGAGGACCTCTCGGAGGCCGAGCGGAAGGCGTTCAGGGACGCCCTCAACGACTCCGTCGGGGAGGCGCGCGTCGACGGCGAGTTCCGACACTACGACGAGTTTCTCAACGGGAGCTTCGTCACCTACGAGGGCGAGCGCCACTTCGTCACTGTCGTCGCCGAGAACCCCTGTTTCGTTGCCGCACCGCTCCAGCTACCGCTGGGCGTGTTCGCAATCGTCCTCGGCGTCATCGGCATCCTGACGCCGCCCGCGTATCGAACGCTGGTGTCGATCGAAGAAGACGCGGGGTGAGCGGCCGCGGCGCGGGGTCGCCGTCGCCGCAGTCTCCGCACCTCTCCTCACCCGAGTTCCGCGCCGACGTAGACGACGAGGACGAGGAGAATCCACACCGCGTCCACGAAGTGCCAGTAGAGGGCGACCGTCCGAACCGACGTGTCCCGCTCGGCCGTGAACTGCCCGCGGAGCGCGCGCCCGAAGACGAGTATCAGGAGCACCACGCCGAGCGAGACGTGGAGTCCGTGGAGGCCCGTAAGGCCGAAAAAGGCGCTGGCGAACGCGCCGCTCGTGAGCGTAAAGCCCTCCTCGGCGACGAACTCGTAGTATTCGAGCGCCTGCCCGCCGAGGAAGACGACGCCGAGGGCGACGGTCGCCGCCATCCCGCCGAGGAAGCCGCGGCGGTTCCCGGCTTCGAGGGCGTGGTGGCCGTAGTGGAGCGTGACGCTGCTCACGACTAACAGGAGCGTGTTCACGAGGACGAGCGACCCGAGGAGGGAGGGGAGTTCGGTCGGGGGCCACGCGCCGACGCGAATGAAGCCGTAGTAGACGAACCCCGCGAGGAACGTCGCCACGTCGGAGACGAGAAACAGCGCCATGCCGCTGACGTACGTCGACGCGCTGTCGCCCGTCGAATCGGCCCAGTAGTCGGCGATGAACGCCTCGTAGGTCCACCCGGCGATGCCGCCGAGAAAGCCGAGGACGCCGAGGCCGACGAGGACGAGCGGAATCGCGGTCGGCACGAGCGCCGACCCCACGAGAAAGAGTCCGGCACCGGCGTACAGTCCGGCGGCACCGCCGGCGGTGACAAGCGGCCACCGACTCGTGTGTTCGTGTTCGCCGGTCGCCGACCCGACCGCGGCATCACTCGTGCCCATGCGAAAGCGGTGGGTTCCCGGTACTATAAACACCGGGACGACGGCGTCGGCAGGGGCGAATCGGAGTTACGACCGGGGGGCGACGGCGAGCGCGGCGGCGGCGTCCGCTTCGGTCTCGTTCGTCTCGTTCGTGCGCTGGACGACGTATCGCTGGCCGACCATCGGGTCCAAGAGGCTGTCGACCGGGGCGCGGTCGTCGGTGAGAAGCGGCACGTCGTCGGTGGGTTCGTCGTTCCGGTAGGACGTGAGTTCGGCCGCGAGGTCGATGCCGATGTCGCGGCGCTGGTTGCGCGCCTGTAGCTCCGCGGCCGTCACGAGCGTCCCGTCTTTCGTCGCCACCACCTCGATGTTCTGGACGACGACGCTCCCCGCGGTGGGGAAGCTGTACACCCGCGGGTAGACCGACCGCATCGTCCTGTACTCCGCGCGGTAGAACTGCGAGGCCGGTCCGCTCGGCGCGGAGATGATGTTGGCGAACAGGACGCCGTCCTCGTCGAGGCGGTCCGAGGTGAGCTGCATGAACTCCCGTGTCGTCATCTGAAACGGAACCTTGTCCTTCCGGTAGGCGTCGAGGACGATGAGGTCGTACGTTTGGTTCGTCTCTCTGAGGTACTGCCGACCGTCCATCGTGTGGACGTTGAGGCGGGGGGACTCCTCGACGCCGAAGTACTCCTCGGCGACGGAGACGACCTCGGGGTCGAGTTCGACCACGTCGACGGTCACGTTCGGGTACTTCTCCAAGAACACGCGCGGGCCGGTGAACCCGCCGCCGCCGACGAACAGCACGCGGTCCACGTCGTCGGACAAGAGGAAGGGGACGTGGAAGTACGAGGTGTAGTCGAAGACGTGCCGGGTCGGGTCGTCGAGGTCCATCGCGCTGTGGGGCTGGCCGTCGAGGTAGAGCGTCCGCGTCCCGTCAGCGTCGGCGACGCGAAGCTCCTGATAGGCGGTCTGGGTGTGGTAGACGGTCGTGCCGCGGGAGTCGAGCCCGATGCCGCCGGTCAGCGACGCGAGGACGAGGACGGCGGCGATGCCGACGCTCCAGACCGCCTCCTCTCGGCCGATGTCGGGACGCGCGAGCGCGAGCGCCGTCACGACCGAGACGAGTCCGAAGACGAGCCCGATGTTGGTGACGCTCAGAGAGGGGATGAGGAAGTAGGTGGTGGCGAACGCGCCGATGATGCTGCCGACGGTGCCGACGGCGTAGACGTGGCCCGAGGCCGCGCCCACGTCGGACCGCCCGGAGAGTTCGGCCGCGTAGGGGCTGATGAAGCCGAGGAAGTAGGTCGGCGGCCCGAACAGGAGCGTGATGGCGGGGAGCGACGCGAACCGGCTCGGGACGGGGAGTCCGGCGGTCGACTGGATGAACAGGTCGCCGAGGAGGATGACGCCCGCGATGTACGCCGCCGTGCCGATGAAGACGCGGGCGAGCGCGCCGTTCGACGCCCGTTCGGCCTGCTGTCCGCCCCGGTGGTAGCCGAGGCTCAGCGCCGCCAGAAAGACCCCGATGATGCTCCCCCACGTGTAGATACTGCTACCGAATTCGGGGGCGACCATCCGCCCGGCGAGAATCTCCAGACCCATGCTCGTGACCCCGGAGACGAACACGGCGAGTTCGGGCCGCGTCATCCGGAGCCACGAGGAAGAGGGCGTCGATGCCATGTCAGTGAACCAAGACGCGAAGCCGTATTAATGCACCCACGGCGGCGAACTGGACGCGCGCGAAGCGACGGCGACGAGCGGGCCGAGGGGTCGCGTCCAAACGTTCTTCCCCGATGACGGGACCACGCCGGTCCGTGTCCTCCCTCGTCGCCGCGTCCGACCTCGCACGCGCCGCCTACTGTCCGCGACAGCTCTACTACGCCCGCCGCGACGGCGACAGAGCGCCGCCGCCCGCGGTCCGCGAGGTTCGCGCGCTCGCCTTCGAGTACCCCGACCTGCTCGACGCCCCACGCGACGCGCTCGCGGCGCGGCCGATTTCGGTGTCGCCCGCGGCGTACCGCGAGCGCCTCGCACGGCTCCGCGAGCGCGACGACTGGGACGCGCTCACCGACCCCGTCGCCCGCGACGAACTCCTCGCGGGCAAGGACTGCCGCGGCGTCGCGCACAAACTCGTTCGCTCGCCCGGCGACGGGGACGACGACGGCGATGACGACCACCCGCCGGTCCCCTCGCTCGTCTCACCGGGCGAACCCCCCGAGCGCGGCGTCTGGGAACCCCAGCGCGTCAGGGCCGTCGCGCTGGCGAAGGCGCTCGCGTGGGAGCGCGAGGCGTCGATACCGCGGGCGCTGGTCGAGTACCCGGCGGTCGGCGTCGTCCGAACGGTCAGACTCACGACGGGGAACAAGGCGGCGTACCGGCGGGCGCTCCGCGTCGCCCGCGACCTCGATTTCGTCCCGTCGCGACTGCGGAACTCCGCGAAGTGCGAGTCGTGCGCCTACCGGGAGCGATGCGGCGTGAAAACGTGGTCGCTGTCGTCGCTGCTCGGGCGGTGAGGTGGGTCGCGTCGCCGACGGCGGGGCGGCGAGACGACGGCCGCCGCCCGCTACGCGTCGTCGGCGTGTTCGCCTAACCACGCCTCGATGTCGTCGGCCATCGCGCCGCGGCGGTGGACGACGCCGCGGCCGGGGTCGACGACGGTGCTCTCGGTGCCGGGGGTGGTCCCGCCGTCGAGGACGACGGCGACCGCCTCCCGAATCTCGTCGGAGAGCTGCGAGGGGTGGGTGATGCTCCCGGTTCCGGAGCGGTTGGCGCTGGTCGCGGTGACGGGCGTCCCGGCCGCGCGGAAGAGAGCGAGCGCGAGTTCGTGGTCGGGGACGCGGACGCCGACGCGGTCCTTGCCGGCGACGAGCGCGTCCGGCAGGCTGTCGCGCCGCTCCACGACGACCGTCACCGGCCCGGGGAGGAACCGGCGCATAAAGGCCTCCTCGCGGGCGTCGGCGACGACGTGCTCCAGCGCGGCGTCCACGTCGGGGAAGCCGGCGGAAAGCGGTTTGTCTCGGTCGCGGCCCTTGATGTCGAAGACGCGTTCGACCGCGTCGGCGTTCGTCGCGTCCGCGCCCATGCCGTAGACCGTCTCGGTCGGGTAGACGACCGCCTCGCCGCGGCGGACGGCGTCGGCGGCACGCTGCACGTCGTCGTCGCTCATGGACGAACGGACGCACAACGGGCGAAAAAGCGTGACGAAACGGCGATTCCGCGCGGGGTGGCGAAGGTCGGCGCGGCGGGAGCGAGCGACCTACAGGTCGTCGAGGGCGTCCGCGATTTCCTCGTAGTCCGGGAAGTCCGGCCACTCGTCGGCGACCCAGCGGTACTGGACCGTTCGGTCCTCGTCGAGGAGGAACACGGCGGGGCGGTGTTCGGTGACGCCGGCCATCCCGTCGAGGTCGTGTTCGAGGTCGTAGTCGGCCGCGACGCCGGCCGCGGGGTCGGAGAACAGGCGCGCGTCCACGCCGCGTTCTTCGAGGAACGACTTGTGCTCGTACGGCGACGAGATTGAGATGCCGACCGTCTGCACGTCCTCGGGGACGCCGCGGTCGCGGAGCTCGTTCCAGGCGTACGTCGCGGGGAACGCGCCCGCCATCGTGTGGAACACGAGGAAGACGGGGCCGTCGTCGGTGAGGTCCGAGAGCGAGGCGTCCTCCCAGAACTCCGCGTTGACGAGCGGTCGAGTGAAATCCGGGGCGGTGTCGCCCACGGACGGCGCGTCGTGGTCGGGCAGGGAGACGACGTCGAAGTCCGGCATCAGGCTCCCTCCCCGTAGGTGTGTTCGAGATAGTCGACGATGTTCGCCGACTCGGACATCGTGACGCCGGTGTTGTCGTCGACGATGGCCGGGACCGAGCGCTTGCCCGAGACGCGCTTGACGACGTTCCGGTCGGAGTGCATCGGCTCGACGAACCGCGACTGGTAGGCGAGTCCCTGCTCGTCGAGCGTGCGGACGACCCGCTCGCAGTACGGGCACGCCTGCAGTCGGTACAGCGTAATCGCCGGTTGCTCGTCGGACATGTGGGGCTGTTGGGAAGAGCGTCGCCTAAGCCCTTCGCTCGCGGGGATCCGCGCCGCAATATCGGTTCGGCGGGCGACTCGGCGAAGGCGACCGAGACGTCGAGCGAGGGGGTTCGAGGGCAACTCTTAATTCCGGTCCCGCGCAAGACAACGTAGTTACATGGGTTTGCCGCCGCTACAGTTACCACCAGCCACGACACTCGCGGCCGCACAGGTCTCGAACATTCCGCTGGACGACACGACGATAACGGTCCTCGGCGTAATCGGAATCATCGTCCTGATCGGTCTCTCGGCGTTCTTCTCCTCGTCAGAGATCGCGATGTTCTCGCTTGCAAAACACCGCGTCGACTCGATGGTCGAAGACGGTGTGCCGGGTGCCGAACGGGTGAAGGCGCTCAAGGACGACCCGCACCGGCTTCTCGTGACCATTCTGGTCGGAAACAACATCGCGAACATCGCGATGTCCTCGATATCGACCGGGCTACTCGTCTTCGTCGGCTTCCAACAGGGCGAGGCGGTCGCGATCGCGACGTTCGGGATAACGGCGGTCGTCCTGCTGTTCGGCGAGAGCGCGCCGAAGTCCTACGCGGTCGAAAACACCGAGTCGTGGTCCCTCCGCATCGCGCGGCCCCTGAAATACGCCGAACTGCTGTTGCTCCCGCTCGTCGTCTTCTTCGACTACCTGACCCGCGTCATCAACAAGGTCACCGGCGGACAAACCGCCATCGAGACGACCTACGTCACCCGGGACGAGATTCAGAACCTCATCGAGACGGGCGAGCGCGAGGGCGTCATCGAGGAGGAAGAACGCGAGATGCTCGACCGCATCTTCCGGTTCAACTCGACCATCGCGAAGGAGGTCATGACCCCGCGCCTCGACATGACCGCCGTCCCGAAGGACGCGACCATCGACGAGGCCATCGAGACGTGCGTGCAGGCCGACCACGAGCGGGTTCCCGTGTACGACGGTAACCTCGACAACATCATCGGCATCGTCAACATCCGGAACCTCGTCCGCGAGAAGTACTACGGCGAACGCGGCGTCGGCATCGCCGACATCGTCTCGCCGACGCTCCACGTCCCCGAGTCGAAGAACGTCGACGAGCTGATGGCCGAGATGCAGGACACGCGGATGCAGATGGTCGTCGTCATCGACGAGTTCGGGACCACGGAGGGGCTCATCACCCTCGAAGACATGGTCGAGGAAATCGTCGGCGACATCCTCGAAGGCGATGAGGAAGAGCCGTTCGAGGAGGTCAGCGAGAACACCTACCTCGTCCGCGGCGAGGTCAACATCGACGAGGTCAACGAGATGCTCGACATCGAACTCCCCGAGGGCGAGGAGTTCGAGACGCTCGCCGGCTTCATCTTCAACCGCGCCGGTCGCCTCGTCGAGGAGGGCGAAGAGATCAGCTACAACGACATCATCATCCGCATCGAACAGGTCGACAACACGCGCATCATGAAAGCGCGCATCCAGACCAACGCGGGCGTCGAAGCCGCCGACGGCGACGAGAACGGCGGCGAGAACGGCGACGAGGAAGCGGAAGTCGAGCCCGACACCTAATCGGGACGGTACCCGGTTCGTCTCGGCGGCCGACCGCACGCGGAACTCGTTTTCGACCCGTCGTCCGCGGGACTCACCCGAGAAGCGTAAACGAGAGGAACACGAGCACCAGCGACGCCAGCGCGAGAAACGCCAGTCCGGTCGCGTCGGCGGTGCCGTCGCCGAGCCGTCGTGCCCGTCCACGAAAGCGAATCGCCAGCGCGAACCCGCCGAGCCCGACGGTACCGAAGGCGAACCCGCGGAGCGAGATACCGGTCACGACCGCCATCGCGACGTGGTAGACGCCGAAGACGGCCCAGAGCGCCGAAACGAGAGTGGCGAGCGCGACGCGGAGCGCACGGACGTTCACACGCCGAGTACGCTCGACACGAGCGTAAAGACGCCGTAGCCCAGTCCGAGCGCGAGGGCGAGCGAGCCGACCCACGCGAGGACCGTGTACAGCATTTTCCGCCCGGAGACGCCCGACCCGCCGGCGGCGTAGCCGGAGCCGATGATGGCGCTGACGATAATCTCGTTGAACGAGACGGGGACGCCGAGCGCGACGGCGGTCTGGGCGATGGCGAACGAGGGAATCATCGCCGCGATGGAGCGCCGCGGCCCGAGCGAAGAGTAGTCCTGCGCGAGCGCCTTAATCATGCGCGGCGCGCCGGTCCACGACCCCGCGAGGAGGCCCAGTCCGCCGCCGACGAGGAGCGCCGGAAGCGGGACCGCGACCGCGTCGAGAAGGGGGACGAGCGGTCCGATGGCGAGGCCGACCTGACTGCCGCCGGCCGAGAACGCCACGAGGCCGCCGAGGACGAGCAGGAACCGCCGCTGGCCGCGGGTCTTGTCGGTCGTCACCCACCGGCCGACCACGGCGGCCGCGCCGAGGGCGACGAGGAGTACGGCGGCGACGAACCAGACGGTCTCGCCGAGGCCGGCCACCCCGGTCAGTTCGACCGCGGCAGCCCGGGCGACCGAGGCCGACCCCGACGCGCCGCCGAGGCCGGCGAACTCCATGTTGGCGACGAGCAGCCCGACGATGCCGGCGAGCGCGGGGACGGTCCACCGCTCGGAGACGCCGTCGGCGCGGAGGAGGCGAGCGGTCGCGTACGACGCGCCGCCGCCGACGAAGGGCGTGAGCACCCACAGCGAGACGATCTGTTGGTACTTCGCCCACGCGGGGTCGCCGCCCATGGCGAGGCCGACGCCGACCACCGCGCCGGTGACGGTGAAGGCGGTGGCGATGGGGTAGCCGGCGAAGACGCCGAGCGCGACGAGCACCGCCGCGGTGAGCAGCGCGACGACCGCGGCCGCGGCGGTCAGCGTGACGCCGCCGATGAGTTCGGTCCCGACCGCGTTGGTGACGTTCGCGCCCTGCAGGAACGCCCCGGCGAAGCCGAGCAGGCCGACGATGAAACCCGCGCGCATCACCGAGATGGCGTTGGCTCCGACGGCGGGCGCGAACGGCGTCGACCCAGACGACCCCGCGCCGATTGCCCACGCCATGAACAGGCTGGCGAGCGCGGCGACGACGAACGTGGCGAGCGTCGCGGCGGCTACCACGGGGCGACCCCCCGGCGGTCGTCGGCGTCGGCCGTTGTCCCGTCCATCAGCGGCGGCGCGCCTCGTCGTACCCCTCGCTCAGTCCCAGAAGCGTCCGGCGGACGAGAAGATACCCGAAGAAGACGAAGAGCAACAGCGCGACGAGCAGCCCGACGAACACGGGATTCCCCGCGAGAAAGTCGACGAGGCCGTCTACGACCAGAGGGTCGGTCATGTGGATGGGTTCGGCGGGCACGAGGTATAGCAATTTCGGCGACGCGTCGTGAAAGAATACGAACACTCATGGGAAGCGGCGAGTAACGCCGATTCGATGGCCGACCTCATCCCCTCCAGCCCGGGCGATTCGGACGACGACCGGGGTGACCGAGACCCGCGAGTCATCGGCCTCGACAGCGACGAGGCCGACGACCTGCTCGGAGCCATCTCCTCGTCGACCGCCCGGTCCGTCCTCGCGTCGCTCCACGAGTCGCCGGCGACGCCCTCCGACCTCGCAACCGAGGTCGACACGTCCCTCCAGAACGTCCAGTACCACCTCGGCAACCTCTCGGAAGCGGGCCTCATCGAAGTGGCGGACACGAGGTACTCCGAGAAGGGCCGCGAGATGAAGGTCTACACGCCCGCCGACCGGGCGCTCGTCGTCGTCGCCGGACGCGAGGACGAGACGAAGGGGCTGAAGGGCGCGCTCACGCGCCTCATCGGCGGCGTCGGCGTCCTCGGCATCGGTGCGGCCGTCGTGAACCGACTCGCCCGAGCCGGGTCGATACTTCCGTTCGGCCTCGGTTCCTCGGCCGGCGGCGCGGACGGCGCCGGCGGGTCCGAAGCCGGCCAGAGCGGCGGGTCGGGGGCCGACCTCAACGCGACCCATCAGGCCGATTCGGCCACCACGACCGCGGCGGCCGAGCGGACGCCGACCGCGACGCGGACGGCCACGGAGACCGCGACGGGGACGGCGACGACGGCTGACGGCGGCGGGTTCAGCATCGCGGAGGCGACGACGACCGCGGACTCGACGTCGCAGACCGCGGAGGCGACCCGGACGGCGGTCGAGTCGACGCCGACGGTGACGGAGGCCGCGCGGACCGCGACGGAGACCGCGGCCGCGACGCCGACGCAGACGCCGATTCCGGACGCGACGACCGCACAGACGGCCACGGAGGCCGCGGTACAGCTCACGAGCGCGAGCGGGTCGAACGGGCTCGCGGGGGCCATCGGGTCGCTCTCGCCGGGGACGCTGTTCTTCCTCGGCGGGGTGACCGTGCTTCTCGCGTGGGTCGCGGTGGGCGTACTGCGTGACTAAAACGGCTGTTTGAGCTTACGGTGCGTATTTGATACCGTCACCCGTAGGAGTGAGTACGAGGTCGCGCACAGCCCCGATGACGACGGGCCCCATCCGTGCCCTGCCCCTCACCCCGTCGTCAGCGCGGCCTCGGACTGCCCCCAACAGACCCTCCCCGGTCTGTTCCCGCTGATTCTTCCGGCCCTCCACCGGGCTCCGCCCCGCTATTCGTCGGGGACGATACGGAACGTCTCGAAGGTGTCGCCGTCGACCGTGACGAGTCGCCCGCGGAGCCCGCCGTCCGGCAGTTCCTCCAGTTCCGCGTGGGCCTTGCGGTTGCCCCGCGGTTGGGCGTGACTCCCCGGGTTGAGGAGCGGAATCGGCCCGGTCCCGTCGAAGCCCGGCCGGTGGCTGTGGCCGAAGATGACCGCGTCGGCACCGCGCTCGCGGCCGAACATCGACAGCGCGGTGTTCCCGCCGCGGCGGGTGTGGGTCACCGCGAACTCGACGCCGCCGTAGGTGACGTTCCGCGCCGCGGGAATCCGGTCGCGAATCTCTGAGCCGTCGTTGTTGCCGTACACCGCGAGGAAGCTGTCGGCCTCGTCGACGAACGCGTCGAGGACGGACTCGCGCATGAAGTCGCCCGCGTGGACGACGAGGTCGGCCTCGCGGACCGCGTCGAGGGTTCGGTTAGTCAGTCGATGACCGTCCGTGCTGTGAGTATCGGAGACGACGACGAGCATGCGCCGGGCTAGGACCCGGAGGGATTGAAACCTACCGACTGCGGCGTCGGGTCGGTCGGGACCGGTCGGGGCCGGTGGGGACCGCCGCGGTCGGCGAGCAGTGTCCCGGTTCCGCGTCGGTAGCTCTATCCGGGCGGGGGGAGTGGCCCACGACATGGCAGGCAGTACGTCCGTCGTCGTCGCCGCGCTCTTCGCGAACGGGGCGATTGCGATTCTCAAGTTCCTCGGCTTCCTCGCGACCGGGAGTCCCTCCATGCTCTCCGAAACGTATCACTCCATCTCCGACACCGGCAACCAGGTGTTTCTCCTCATCGGCATCCGCGACAGCAAGCGCGGCGAGACGCAGTCCCATCCCTTCGGTCACGGGAAATCGCAGTTCTTCTACTCGTTTCTCGTCTCCGTGATGCTGTTCGGCATCGCCGGCTGGGAGTCGGCCAAACACGGCTACGACGCCCTGATGCACCCCGCCCACGGCGGGGGCGGTGAGGCGCTCGTCCTCGCCGGCTTCGAAATCGAGCCCGTGTGGGTCAACGTCGCCATCCTCCTCGGGGCGATTGCCTTCGAGAGCTACGCCTTCCTGAAGGCGCACGCCGAACTCCGCCGGCAGATAGAGGAGTACGAGTGGACCGGCCTCGTCGAGGCCTTCCGGCAGACGAGCGACGTGACGACGCTCACGGCGTTCACCGAGGACACCGTCGCGCTCACCGGCGCGGTGCTCGCGCTCGTCGGCATCGGCCTCACCGAGTTCACGGGCAACGAAATGTTCGACGCCGCCGCGGCGCTCCTCATCGGGATACTGCTCATGGGCTTCGCCATCGCGCTCGCGTGGGAGAACAAGCGCCTCCTCATCGGCGAGAGCGTCCCCGTGGACGAGGAACAGGCCCTCCGCGACATCGTCAAAGACGACCCGCGGGTCGTCCACGTCGATCACTTCCGCGCGAGCTACGTCGGCCCGGAGAAACTGCTCGTCGCCCTCGACGTGAGCTTCGACCCCGAACTCGACACCGAGGAGCTGGACGACCACATCACCGAAATCGAGTCCGAACTCAGGGCGGCCGACGACCGGGTGCACTTCGTCTACATCGAACCCGAGTTGTAATCCGAACGACCGAGTGGGCCGCCGCCAGCCGACCGCGACTCACGGCGGCCTCCCGCGGTTCCGTGACCTACCGCGATTCGACCGCGTCGGCGACGAGGTCGACCGCCTTCTCCACGTCCGCCCGCGAGACGTTCAGGTTCGTCGTGAACCGAGTGTGGTACTCGCCGAACGTGCCGCCGAGAACGTCTACGTCCTCGCACAGTTCGACGAACTCGTCGGCCGTCAGCCCCGCGCCCTCGGAGTCGACGACGACGATGTTCGTCTCGGGCGTCGGCACCGACAGCCCGGAGACGGCGTCGAGGCCCTCGGCGAGGACCGTCGCGTTCTCGTGGTCGTCGGCGAGGCGGTCGACGTTGTCGAGCGCGACGAGCCCCGGCGCGGCGATGAGACCGGCCTGTCGCATGCCGCCGCCGAACTGCTTTCTGACGCGGACGGCCTCCTCGATGAACGCCTCGGAACCGGCGAGCATCGAGCCGACGGGCGCGCCGAGCCCCTTCGAGAGACAGAACATCACCGTGTCGACGCGCTCGACCATCGCCTTCGGGTCCTCGTCGAGGGCGACGCAGGCGTTGAACAGGCGCGCGCCGTCGAGGTGGACCGGAATTCCGAGGTCGTGCGCCGCCTCGGCCGCGGCGTCGATATCGGCTTTCGGGACCGCGACGCCGCCGCGGGCGTTGTGGGTGTTTTCGAGGCAGAGGACGCCCGTGCCGGCGACGTGAAGCGACTCCTCGCGGGCGTGGTCGCGGACCTGTTCGGGCGTCGGCGCGGCGCGCTCGCCGGCGTCGTAGGCGCGGACCTGCAGGCCCGACAGCTGGGCGAAGCCGCCGACCTCCCACTTGTAGACGTGCGCCTTCGCGTCCACGAGCGCCTCCTGACCGGGGTCGGCGTGGACGCGGGCGGCGATCTGGTTGCCCATCGTCCCCGACGGCACGAACAGCGCGGCCTCCTTGCCGACCAGCTCGGCGGCGCGCGCTTCGAGTTCGTTCACGGTCGGGTCGTCGCCGTACACGTCGTCGCCGACGGCGGCGTCGCGGGCGGCCTCGCGCATCTCGTCGGACGGGAGCGTGACGGTGTCGCTTCGGAGGTCTATCATGCGCGGAGAGACCCCGCCGACGGAGAAATAAACGGTGGTCCGTCGGGCGACCGCCGCCGGTCGCAATATTTGCGCTTCGAAAGGTGTTTGCCCCGGGGACACACACGACGCGGTATGGACCCGCGCATCCGCGAGCACGCACAGACCATCGTCGACCACTCCACGAGCGTCGAGGCCGGCGACAACGTCGTCGTCTCCGCGCCCGCGGTGGCCGAGGACCTCGTCACGGCCGTCCACGAACTGCTCGGCGACCGGGGCGCGAACGTCGTCGCGATGGACGCGAACCCGCGGTTCACCCGCGCGTTCCTCCGCGCCGGCGACGACGACTACGAGACGCCCGCGCACGTGCTTGCGCTCTACGAGGAGACCGACGTCATCATCCGCGTCCGCGGCGAGACGAACGCGACCGAGCAGAGCGACGTGCCGCCGGAGACGAACGCCGCGTACAAGCGCGCCTACAAGCCCGTGCAGGGCGAGATGCTCTCGAAGCGCTGGTGTCTCACCCAGTTCCCCGCGAAGGGGAGCGCCCAGCTCGCGGGCATGAGCACCGAGGCCTACGAGAACTTCGTCTACGACGCCGTCACCCTCGACTGGGACGCGCAGGGCGAACTCCAACAGCAGTTGGTCGACATCCTCAACGACGGCGACGAGGTCCGCATCAAATCGGGCGACGAGACCGACGTGACGATGAGCATCGCCGGCAACACCGCCGTCAACGACACGGCCGAGCACAACCTCCCCGGCGGCGAGGTGTTCACCGCGCCCGTGAAAGAGTCCGTGAACGGCGAGGTCTACTTCGACCTGCCGCTGTACCGGCAGGGCCGCGAGGTCTCCGGCGTCCGCGTCCGCTTCGAGGACGGCGAGGTCGTCGACTACTCCGCCGAGGGGAACGAGGAGGTCTTAGACGGCGTGTTCGACACCGACGAGGGCGCGCGCTACCTCGGCGAGCTCGGCATCGGCATGAACCGCAGCATCGACCAGTTCACCTACAACATGCTGTTCGACGAGAAGATGGGCGACACCGTCCACATGGCCGTCGGCTCGGCGTACCCCGAGACGGTCGGCGCGGAAAACGAACTCAACGAGAGCGCCGAGCACGTCGACATGATCGTCGACATGTCCGAAGACTCGGTCATCGAAGTCGACGGCGAGGTCGTCCAGCGAAACGGCACGTTCGTCTTCGAAGACGAGTTCTGACCGAGTCGGCGGCTTCGCCCGTTAAGCGGACAACCCGCAACATTTCAGCTCCAGTTTATCGGGCGGTGAATCGACTCGCGTCATCGAGGTTTCCAGTCGAAACGGGAGCCTTCCAGCGGCCGTCGAAAACGGCGCGGAAGCGCGGGCGGAACTCCGGCCGCATCGAGCGAAACTCGGAGTCTCCAGTCGAAGCGGTGCCCTTCCATCTATAGACGGGTGAGTGACAACTATACACACATGCCAGTAGATTTATTTCGACCAGTCGACGAACACGAACCGATGCCAGCGGTTCAGTGTCGAGAGTGTGGGCGCGACGTGGCGGTCCACGAGATAGAGACGGCGACCACGACGACGCCCGACGGTTTCGAGACGCGGTATCGGTGTCCCTACTGCGACTCCGAGATGCGCGACGTAAAAACGCGAATCGTCTGACGGCGTTACTGGTCGAGTTCGAGGTCGAACTGCTCGTTTTCGGAGACTGCGTTGAGCACGACCGACGTGTTGGACTCGCGGATGTCCGCGTCGGTGAGCAGTTTCTTGATCTGGGTGTTCATGCCGTCGGTGTCGCGGAACTTGCCGATGGCGATGATGTCGTAGTCGCCGGTGACCTCGTACACCGAGATCATCTGCTTTTCCGCGCGGAGGCGCTCGGTGATTTCGGGGAGCGCGGAGCCCTCGACTTTCAGTTGGATGACGGCGGTCACGTCGTAGCCGAGCGCGTCGTAGTTGACGCGGGGCGTGTAGCCCTCGATGACGCCCTCGTCTTCGAGGTCTCGCAGGTGGTTCGAGACGGTCGTCACCGACACGTCGAGTTCTTCGGCGAGGCTTCGCAGGCTCGCTCGACCGTCGCCGAGGAGCGCGTTGATGAGCTTCGCGTCGAGGTTTTCGTACGTCATTACATCTACACACCCTCCCGGGGCATTAGAATTTTACGAATATCCAATTCTGTGGCACACCGCGGGGAATTGCATTAAGCGGAAAGGTCTTTATAGTGCGGGTGTTCGAATCGCGTGTTCAGGAAAATGACGGAAGACAACGCACTCACCGACGGCGGCCTGAGCGACGAGGCACAGTCGGTCATCGACGAGATCGAAGAGAAGAATGTCGACTTCCTCCGACTGCAGTTCACCGACATTCTCGGAACGGTCAAGAACGTCTCCATTCCGGCCTCGCAGGCCGAGAAGGCGTTCACCGAGGGGATCTACTTCGACGGTTCCTCCATCGACGGCTTCGTGCGCATCCAGGAGTCCGACATGCGCCTCGAACCCGACCCGTCGACGTTCGCCGTCCTCCCGTGGCGGAAGAAGGAAAACAGCGCCGCCGGGCGTCTCATCTGTGACGTGTTCAACACGTCCACCGGCGAGCCCTTCAGCGGCGACCCGCGCGGCGTCCTCAAGCGCGCGATCGCCCGCGCCGAGGAACTCGGCTATGACGTGAACGTCGCACCCGAACCGGAGTTCTTCCTGTTCGAAGAAGACGAGAACGGCCGCGCGACGACCGTCACGAACGACGCCGGCGGCTACTTCGACCTCGCGCCGAAGGACCTCGCGTCCGACGTGCGCCGCGACATCATCTACGGCCTCGAAAGCATGGGCTTCGACATCGAGGCCTCGCACCACGAGGTCGCCGAGGGCCAACACGAGATTAACTTCACGTACGACGACGCGCTGTCGACGGCCGACAACGTCGCAACCTTCCGGTCCGTCGTCCGCGCCATCGCGTCCGAACACGACCTCCACGCGACGTTCATGCCCAAGCCCATCCCGCGCATCAACGGCTCCGGCATGCACACCCACATCTCGCTGTTCCAGGACGGCGAGAACGCGTTCCACGACGGCGACGACGAGTTCGACCTGAGCGACACGGCAAAGAGCTTCGTCGCGGGTATCCTCAACCACGCGCCCGCAATCACGGCGGTCGCCGACCCGACGGTCAACTCCTACAAGCGCCTCGTCCCCGGCTACGAAGCGCCGGTCTACATCGCGTGGTCCGACCGCAACCGCTCGGCGCTCATCCGCAAGCCGGCCGCCCGCACGCCGGCCGCCTCGCGCATCGAGGCCCGCTTCCCCGACCCGTCCTGTAACCCGTACCTCGCGTTCGCCGCGCTCATCCACGCCGGTCTCGACGGCGTCGAGAAGGGCCTCGACTGCCCCGACCCGGTCCGCGAGAACATCTACGAGTTCGACGAGGAGAAGCGCGAAGAGTACGGCATCGAGACGCTCCCGAAGGACCTCGGCGGCGCGGTCGACGCGCTCGAAGAGGACGAAGTCATCCAGGACGCCCTGGGCGACCACGTCTTCGAGAAGTTCGTCGAAGCCAAGCGCTCCGAGTTCAAGGACTACCTCGTCGACGTCTCCCAGTGGGAGCTCGACCGGTACCTCGAAACGTTCTAACCGTCGCGCGCGCCTAACACGGACTATTTTTTGCCGCCGCCGAACCCGGTAGCTCGCGGACTATTCGGCGAGTGCGCCGGTCCGGAGCAGCCATCATAGACAATAGTTAACACCGGACACATACTACGCTACCCAGTAGACAGATGGCGTCCACACGGAGAACCGACGGCCGGTCGCCCGATGCGGAAACCGCAGACGCGAAGCGCGAGTTCGAGACGGCCCAACGGGTCGCGTTCGAGGCGGAAGGAGTCTCGTTCGAGTCGCGGTACGTCGACCTCGACTCGCCGGCGTGCCGAGTCCACGTCGTCGACGCCGGCGAGCCGAGCGACGAGCCGCCGCTGGTTTTCGTCCACGGCGTGATGAACTTCGGCGCGATGTTCGCCCCGCTGATGGGTCGGCTCGGCGGCGCGCGGATGCTCGCGCTCGACCGCCCCGGTTGGGGCCTGAGCGACGACTTCCGATACGACGCCGACACCCAGCGCCGGGTGGCAGTCGATGTCCTCGACGGGGTGCTCGACGCGCTCGACGTCGACCGCGCGGACGTCGTCGGACATTCGACGGGCGGCTACTGGGGACTCGCGTTCGCGCTCGCGCGCCCCGGCCGAGTCCGCCGACTCGTCGCCGTCGGCGGCGTTCCGGCGTTTCCCGGAACCAGCCCGCCGATTCCGCTTCGGCTGTTCACGCTCCCGATGGTCGCCCGACTGCTCGTCCCGCGGGGACACCCGACCGAGGCGACGGTCGTCGAGCAACTGGCCGCCGTCGGAGAAGACCGGACGATTCGGCGATACCCCGAACTCGTCGCCGCGAGGGTCGCCCACGACCGCAACCCGCGGGCGTCGGCCGTCGGGGTCAGCGAACTTAAGTCGTTCATGACCCTCGGCGGCTGGCGCGCGGGCGCACGGTTGACGCCGTCCGAACTGCGGGCCGTCGAACGGCCGACGACGTTCGTCTGGGGCGACGAAGACTTCCTCGGCACGCCCGAGGCCGTCCGGGAAGCGATCGAATCGATGCCGGACTCGCGGCTCGAAACGCTCGCCTGCGGCCACATTCCGTGGCTCGGCCACCCCGACGCGTGCGCCGACGCCGTCGCCGCCGCTCGGGCGTAGCGCCGCCGAAGTCGGTCGGAGAAGGGACTCAGTCCGCGCGCCGCGCGTTCTCGCCGCCGCCGAATCGGAGTTGCAGACGCGGCGCGAGGAGGATGAACGCGACCACCGCCGCGGTGGCGAGCACCGTCACCGCGACCGGCGCGTCGACCGCGTCCACGCCGACCCAGAGGCCGCCCGCGACGAGGAACGCGACGAGCGCCACCGGCGGCGACAGCGTCGGCAGCGACTCGTGGTCGGCGAGTCGCGTCCAGCCGACGAGGCCGCCGAGCGACCCGCCGAGCGCCGCCGCGGCGTTTTCGGTGTGCCCGGAGAGGCCCGTGGCGAACACCACCGCGAGCGCGAGGACGCTGAGCCCGGCCGCGACGGCGAACAGGCGCGCCGGGTCGAGGTGGCCGGCCGCGTCGGGGTCGTCCGCGGCGGCGACCGAAAAGACCGCCTTCAGGAAGCCGAGGCCGAGGAGGACGCCGACCGCGACGTCGACGCCGTAGTGGACGCCGAGGAAGAGACGCGACAGCGAGACGATGCCGACGACGACCGCCGCGGCGACCAGTCGGCGGCGGCGGTCCCACACGTCGAGAAGCGAGACCGCGGCCCCGTAGACGACGGTCGTCCCGAGGGCGTGGCCGCTCGGAAAGCCGAAGCCGTCGTCCGTCGTGAACGAGACGAACAGGTCCGAAAGCGGCGACGGCCACGCGGGCGCGTCGGCGACGGCCGCGGTCGCCGGTCGCGGCAGGGCGAAGCCGACTTTCAGCGCGGTGACGAGCGCCAGCGACCCGAGCGCGAGGCCGACGAAGGAGGCCGCGGTCCGCCGCGGACGGGCCGTGATTCGGGGGCGACAGAGCCAGTACAGCGACGTGAACGCGACGAAGTAGAACCACTGGTCGCCGAGTTGGGTGACGAGGCCGAACAGGAAGACCAGCGCGTCCGGTGCCTGCGCGAGGGCGTTTTCGCCGAACCCGCGGGTCTGAATCGGGAGTGCGAACCGGAACATCTCAGCCGCGGCGTTCGCGGACCGCGTCGATGGCGCGCCCGGGGACGCCGAGGGCGCTCAGGCCGATGCCGAAGATGACGAACAGGACGTAGAGCCCGAGCGTCGACAGGAAGATGATGAGCATGGCGACGACCGCGATGAGGTCCGACTGGAGGTAGTAGAACGCGCCGAGCGTGAGGACGACGCCGTAGCCGAGCACGAGGTAGGGGCCCCAACCGCGGGCCTTCCCGCGGCGCATCCGGCGGCGGACGTAGCGCTTCAACTCGGCTTCGAGCTTGGGCTTTTCGACCGTCCGGTCGGTCACGTCGTCCTCGAACGCGTCGAGGTCGGCCCGGAGTTCCTCGACCTGCGATTCCAGCTCCTCGATGTCGGGAGCGCCGCGCGGGGAGACGGACGCGCCGGTCTCCGCGTCGCCGGCGTCGTCCGTCCGCGGCCCATCGGTGTCACCTCGGTCGTCGCTCATATCCGTACGAGCGTCATGTCGGCCTCCCGTATGTTGTACCTGCCGGTCCACTCCGGGCGGTCCCCCCGGCGAGTCACGCGGTTCCGCGGGCGGGGCGTCGCCGCCGACCCCCGCGAGGACCGCGTTGACGACCGCGCCCGAAAGCAGGATGAGCCCCGAGAAGTAGAACCACGTCACGAGCAACAGGAGCGTCCCGAGCGCGCCCGCGACCGACGCGCCGGCCACGGACGCGTAGATACCGAAGCCGATGCCGAGGACGGTCCAGCCGACGGCCGCGAAGACGGTCCCCGGCGCGACCTGTCGCGGCGAGAGGTCGGCGTCGGGGAAGACGTAGTACAGCGGGAAGAACGCCGCACAGAGCGTGAGAAGCAACAAGAGCGGCGAGAGCAGTCGGAGGAACGGAACGTCGAGCAGGCCGAGCAGCGCGGTCAGCACCGCGACGCCGATGGTGCCGACGCCGATGCTGGCGAGGGCGATAGCGCCGTCGCGGAGTTGGTCGACCAATCCCCCCGCCTCGGACCCGTAGATGCGCGAGAAGGCGATGTCGAGGCCGCGAAAGAGCTTCAGCGCGCCCCACACCGTCAGCGCGAGGCTCACCGCCCCGACGCTCCCCTGTCCGGTTCGGTCCGTCAGCGCCTCCTCGACGAGGTCCTGTCCGGTCGGGACGAGGTACTGCTCGACGAGCGTCTGGAGCTGCGCCTGCAGCTCCGCGCCGCCGACCGCGGTGGCGACGACGACGCCGAGCACGAGAAGCGGAATCAGCGAGACGAGCGCGTAGTACGAGATGCTGGCCGCGAGAAACGATATCTCCTTCTCCCGAATCGTGTCGACGACCGCCCGCGCGACGGGGACGGCGGTTCGAATCGTGGCGCTCACGTATCCCGGACACGACACGAGAGACAAAGAAGCTACCCGCCGAGACGGCGGGACGGGTCGGTTACGGCGGGGGTCGACGGTCGCCGCTCAGGATACGGGGGCAGGCCGCAGGGTCAGGCTTCGGGGTCGAGCGCGGCGGTCGCCTCGCGTATCTCCGCGACCGTCGCGTCGGTCTTGAACGCGGTGCCGTGGTAGTGGGCGGGCGTGGCGTCGTAGCCGGCGTCGCGGAGCGTTTCGAGGAACGTCTCCATCTTCGAGGCCGACCGACCCCAGAGCTTACAGAGGCGGTGCTGGTCGAAGTGAGTCGGCGCGTCGAGTTCGACCGCGAGCGTGTCGAGGAGCTTGCGGGCGCGCTTGGCGGTGCCGAACTCCTCCGTCACCTCGTCGCGGACGGCCGCGGCGAACGCCGGCTCGGAGACGGGGCCGAGCCAGATGGGACCGGCTTCGAGAATCCGGGTCGAGTCGCAGTTGGCGCACGACTCGGGCGGGTGGGCGATGAGCGAGCGCTCGGCCTCGCGGTGGAGGCAGTCCTCGCAGTGGTAGACGAAGCCGGTCGATTCGAGGAGTTCGTCGGCCTTCGTCGCCCGCTCGTCGAGTTCGAGATACGCCCGCGCGTAGTGGCGCGTCGCGTGCGAGAGAATCGGGACGGCGGCCTTGTCGTAGCGGGCGGCGGTGCGGACCATCGCGCCGAGGAGGGTGCGAAGCCCCATCTCGGGGTGGTAGTCGGTGTTCTGCGGGAGACAGCCGTACTTCCGGATGCCGCTTTTCTGGTGTGCGCCGCACAGCGGGGCGGTGTCCGTGGCGGTGACGCAGACGAGGTCGCGGGTGTTGGCGAAGGCGGGGTCGGCGAAGGGCATCGGCGTGCCGAACGGGTCGAGGTCGACCACGTCGAAGACGGAATCGTACATGAGGGCGTTGGCGTTGCGGTGGACCGCCTCGCCGCCGTTGCCGGCGCGGTCGAGGTTCGACTGGGCGAGTTCGACGGCGTCGGCGTCGAGGTCGGCGCAGGTCACGTCGTAGCCCTCGGCGGCGGCGCGGACGCCCCGGACGCCCGAGGCGGCCATCGCGTCGAGGTAGCTCTCGGCGCGGGGTTCGCGCTCGCGGAAGGCGCGGAGGACGGCCGCGGTGATGTCTCGGTTCAACTCCTGTGTGGGGTTGTAGAAGACATCGTCGCCGGTCCCCGCTGACGCCCCGTCGCGGGCGTCGGGAACCTCGATTTCGACGCCTCCCTCGCTCACGTGCATACCCGCAGTCGCCCGCGCGGGCGGAAACCGGTTGCGATGCGAGTGGGCGACGCGATTGCGGCGGTCGGTCCATCCCGCGGCATCGAATGCGTTTTCACCGCCACCGACGAAGTCGCCGGCGTGGACTCGGCCGACGACTGGCGAGCGGCCCTCGAAGCGGCCGGGCGGCTCTCGCCGAACATCGTGCAGGCCATCGTCGACGCCCACGGCGACCGGGGCGTCACGGCCATCGAGGCCGTCTCCGAGCGGCGGGTAAAGCGCTACCGCGACTTCGACGTGGTCGTCGGCTACGACGACGAGTACGTGGTCGAAGACCGGGGCTGTACCTGCAAGGACTCCCAGTACAACCTCGACCCCGACGAGGGCGAGCGCTGCTGGCACGTCCTCGCGGTCGACGTGGCCGAGGCGCTCGGCGAACTCGACCACCACGACATGTGGTACTCGGACGTGCGGGAATTTCTGTAATCACACTTCTCAACGACGCGCCCGTTCGGCCCGTCTCCGCGCCGCGGGAACGACCACAATCCTTTCCGAACCGCGCCGCGAACCTCGGCCCAACGGATGGCTGATTTCGACCTCTCTATCGACGAAAAACGGGTGTACGCGGACAAGTCCGGCAAGCAGACGGCGTACGTCGCCGCGGGCGTCGGGGTCGTGACCGTCGACGTCTCCGACGACCTCGTCGGCGGCTTCCGCATCGACCGCCGGTGTACCGCGCGGGACGCCGCCGGGTCGCCCGGGGAAGTCGCCGTCGCCACCGACGAGGACGTACTGCTCGTGCAGGGCGACGACTACCACGAACTCGACTTCGGCCCCGCGACGGCCGTCGGCTTCCACCGAAATCGCGTCGTCGCCGCCGACGGGGACGGCCGCGCGGCTCGCTTCGACGAGACCGGGTGGACCGACCTCGGCGAAGTCGGGGCGGTCCGCGCCCTCGACGGAAGTCTCGTCGCGGCCGACGACGGCGTCTACCGCGTCGGCGACGACGGCGTCTCGCACGTCGGCCTCGACAGCGTAAACGACGTGTCCGACCCCGCGGGCCGCCTCGGCGGGACCGAGGGAACCCCGCTCGCCGCGACCGACTCGGGGCTGTACGCGCTCGGTAACGGCTGGATGGACGCGCTCGACGGGGCGTTTTCGGCGGTCGCGTCGATGCCGGACGGCCGCGCCCACGCGGTCGGCCCGGACGGCGTCGTCGCGCGCGACGAGGAGTCGGGGTCGTGGGACGACGCGCCGATTCCGCCGGACGAGACGGTCGTCGCGCTCGCTCACGACGCCCGCGCCGCCTACGCCGTCACCGACGCGGGGAGCTTCTGCGTTCGACTGACCGGGGGCGACTGGCGGACGCAGGTGCTCGGGTTGGACGCGGTCGGCGTCGCGGTTCGCTGACACGCGACGGGGCTGAACGCAACGAAAAGCGGTTTTACCCCCCACGAGAGACGAACGGGTATGCTCGTACCCGGCGCATCCTCGCAGGCACTCGCGGCCGCGCTCGCCGACGAACTCGGCGAGTCGCTCGCGGCCGTCGAGTACGACCGCTTCCCCGACGGCGAGACGCTGGCGGCGGTCCCCGGTTTCGACGCCGACGCCGCCACCATCGTCGCCAGCACCGCCAGCAACGACGCCTACGTCGAACTGCTCCAACTGCAGGACGCCGTCCGCGAGGCCGGCGCGTCGGCGGTCACGACGGTCATCCCGTACATGGGCTACGCCCGACAGGACAAGGCGTTCGAGGCCGGCCACCCGGTTTCGGCCCGCGCGGTCGCCCGCGCCGTCAGCACGACGACCGACCGCGTCGTGCTCGTCAACCCCCACGAGGACGCCGTCTCGGAGTTCTTCGACGCGCCCGTCGACATCGTCGACGCCGCCGGGCGACTCGCCGAACCGCTCCCCGAACTCGACGACCCGCTGTTTCTGTCGCCCGACTCGGGGGCCATCGGCATCGCAGAGACCGTCCGCGACGCCTACGGCGAGGGCGAGACCGACTACTTCGAGAAGGTGCGCCACTCCGGGACCGACGTGGAAATCACGCCGAGCGACGCCGACTTCGCGGGCCGCGACGTGGTCATCACCGACGACATCATCGCCACCGGGTCGACCATGAGCGAGGCCGTCGCCGTGCTCGCCGACGGCGGCGCGAAGCGCGTCTTCTGTGCGACCGTCCACCCGCTTCTGGCTCGCAACGCCCGCACGAAACTCGCCCGCGCCGGCATCGAACGCGTCGTCGGCACCGACACCATCGAGCGCGACGTGAGCGAGGTGTCCGTCGCGCCCGCTCTCGCCGCCGAACTCGAACGCTAACGAACCACACACTCTCTCGAAACGGTTTTGCCAGTCCCCGCATCTCGGGATACTATGGGACGCTACGGAAACATCGACTACCCGCGGATGACCAAGACCGGCCTCGGACTGGGGCTCGCGCTGTTCCTGTTCGGCGCGCTCGGCGCGAAAGTCGCCCTCGCCGTGAGCGGCGGTCCCATCCCCGGCTGGGAGCGCACGCTGTTTTTCGACGCCGAGTGGCTCGGCATCGCGCTGGTGCTGTTCTCGCCGATTATCTTCGGCATCGTGCTCCCCCTGACGGAGTAGATGGCCGACGCCGACCCGCGGTTCCCCGACGCCGACGAGACGCTCGTCCTCGAACCCGACTGCGCGCGCTGTCCGGCGCTCGTCGACTGCCGAAACCGCATCTCGTGGGGCGTCGGCCCCGCGGACGCGACGGTGATGGTCGTCGGCGAAGCGCCCGGCGCGGGCAACCCCGACGCCGACCGCTGGCGGGGCGGCAACTGGACCGGGATGTCCTACACGGCCCGGCACTCGGGCCGCCGCATCCGCGAGACGATGGCCGCCGTCGGCTACGAGTCGGGCGTCTTCTACACGAACGCCGTCAAGTGCTTCCCCTCGGACGGCGAAGGGTCGAACCGCGCGCCTACCGCCGCGGAAAAGGCGAACTGCCGCGACCACCTCGTTTCCGAACTCGAAGCCGTCGACCCCGACGTGGTGGTCCCGACCGGCCGCCACGCGACCGAAAGCGTCCTCGCGCTCAACGACGCCTCGCTGGACGGCTTTCTCGACACCGTGCTCGAACCCGTCGAGAGCGAGCGGTTCGGCTACACCGTGATTCCACTTTTGCACCCCTCCTACCGAGACGTGTGGCTGTCGCGTCTCGGCTACGAGTTAGACGAGTATCTGGCCAACTTGGAGGCGTTGCTTCCCGAGCGGTAACCCACCGATTATTGCGCAATTCAATAGACGTATTGCGCAATCTGAGATGGATTGCGCGCAATATCAACTAGTTCGCCGAGGGAACTGCGGGAGGTCGCGCAATCGAGGATCGATTGCACGCGATTGCGTGCAATTGCGTCTCGCACAGAAGCGTTACCCTCCCAATCGACGGGGAGTTGTCGGTGAATTCTCTCTACCGGTGCCGACGGCGAGACAGACGAACCGAGCAGCAGACGAGACGGCACGCACGGACCGGTCCGAACTTTCTTTTTCTCGCCAATCGACGTGCCACGTATGTCCGACTGCATCTTCTGCGCCATCGTCGACGGCGACATCCCCGGCCGAATCGTCCACGAGACCGAGCACACGCTTGCGTTCCTCGATGCCAACCCGCTCGCGCCCGGCCACACGCTCGTCGTGCCGAAGGAACACCACGCCCGCCTCGACGAGGTGCCGGGCGGCGCGGCCGCCGACCTCTTCGCCGCCGTGAACGACCTCGTCCCGCGCGTCGAGGCGGCGGTCGACGCCGACGGGACGAACGTCGGCATCAACAACGGCCCCGCCGCCGGGCAGGAGGTCGACCACGTCCACGTCCACATCGTCCCGCGGTTCGAGGGCGACGGCGGCAGTCCCATCCACGCCGTCGCGGGCGAGCGACCCGACCTCTCCGACGAGGAACTGGACGACATCGAGGCGTCCATCTCGGGCTGAAGCGACCGTTCTCGTTCCCGTCAACCCCGCCTTTCACCGCAAGTGTCGATATGAACACATATATGGCCGCCGCAAGTACCGCCAGTCGTGACAGTCCTCCAATCGTTTCGAACGGCCCTCCAAGTCGTCACCGAGACGCCCGTGCTCGTCGCGTTCGCCCTCGCGTTCGGGGCCATGGGCGCGTTGAACAACGCCTCCGGCCTCGTCAGTGTGGTCGGGACGATTCTGCTCCTGTTCGGCTCACCGGCGCTCATCGGCGCGTTCTACACCGTCATCGACGGCGCGCGACCCGGTTCCGACACCGACCTGCGCGCGTCCACCGCGGCACAGCGCTACTACGTCAGCCTGCTCGGCGCGAGCGTCCTTTCCGGCCTCGTCATCATGATCGTCGCGATGGTCGTCGGCGGCGGCGTCGTCGGCTACATCGGCTTCGACCGGCTCAACGCGGTCCTGAACGGCTCCGCGACCCTCACGCTCGTCGAACTCGCCGCCGCCGGGGCGGCCTTCGTGGTCCTCGCGGCGGTCATCTACGTCTTCACGTTCTTCGACACCGCCGTCGTCTTCGACGGGAAGACCGCGGGCGGGTCGCTCAGCCGAAGCGTGAATTTCGTCTTCGGGAACCTCCGGCAGGTCGTCGGCTACGCGGTCGTGGCGACCGTCGCCACCTCGGTCGTCGACCTGCCGGTGCTCTGGTTCGTCACCCTCGACGGGGCGACCACCATCGCCGGCGCGGTGACGGCGTTCCAAGCGCCGATGTCCGGGGTCGATATCGCCGTCGTGGCCGTCACCTCGACGGTCACCACGCTCGTCGGGCGGACCTACAAGGTCTGTTTCTACCGGGCCTGTACGGACGCCGCGCCGGGGGCGGACTCGGGGTCGGATTCGACCGACGGCGAGTGGATGGCGTAGTTCCGTATCCCTCGCGCACTCGTCGCCGCAGAGTGCTCAGCTCTATCGGCGAGTACATCCGTCGCTGAGCCGCGGGTGACACCGATCGCGTTTCGAGGGGCAGAGACAAAAAAGAGACAGGCGGCCGGCGAGCGGCGGCGCTCGCAAGCGTAAAATCGAAGCCAAAAGCGGGAGGTGGGGAGGCGCGTCCCGCGTCAGAACTGCATGTAGGTGACCGAGCTTATGGTCTCGGCCAGCGAGTCGCGCTTGGCGACGGCCGCGTCGGTGCGGTCGGTCAGCGCGCCCTCAACGGCTTCGACGAGGGGGTCGACAGGTTCGTGAATCTTGACCAGTGCTGATACTTGGGGAACCACAGCACTACTTGAATTTGAGTTATCTGGCTTCACCCCATATCTCAACCACATCACAACGCGAATTCAGTAGAGATGTCTAAGGAGTATATGTTTTCTAGGTATATCTGCTCAATATCTGTATAATATGTATGGATGTAGCTGTCGATCGTCTCTCGATTCGGGTCAGCACCCTCAATTCGATCACCACGCATATACTGAACTAACTCACGTGGAATTTCACACTCAACTTGCCAGTATGTGCTAAACCGATGCCGCCCGAAATGGCTCGTCACTGCTCGATGATTCTCGGTCTCATCGTACGCTGGCCTGAACACGCTGGTCCACACGCGGTTGATAGCCTCTGGGGTGATTTTCGAAGCTGTCGTGTGACTCTGAAACACCCACTGATTCCCAGTGTCAGGCCGTACCAATAAGTGCTGCACGACTGATTGGTACACCTCGTCGTCTAGTGGGAGCAGCCGTGCTCGGTGTGACTTATTTCCCTGTTCTTCGTATCTCGACGGGATAAAAACCGTCCGAGAGAGGTTCTCAACGGCGGGATTCGACCCGATTTCAGGGTATGCTGTGTTCAGTTCCTCATGGTCAACTGCGAGATTTTCTAGTCTGAGGTTACTCACCTCACCCGCTCGTAAACCCAGTTTGAGTTGCAGGACGACAATCAGACGATCACGGACATCAGTAATCGTGCGGACAATTTCACCGAGGCGAGATGGCGAAATTCGCGGTGGGTCTTTGGAAGGAGGCTGCGACAAATCCGTTGTCGCGAACACGTACTGGAACGGATTGTAACGAGAATCATGCGGGAACACTGAATCGGCCTGCCAGTAGCGATACACTCGATTGAGCCGGTGGAGTCGCGTCCGAAGTGTCACAGGCTTCAACTCCCGCGTTGTGAGACAGTTCTCTACGTACCGGAGGATGTGGTCTTCGCTTGGGCACGCTGGGTGACGTCCCAGACTTGCCATATGGCTAGTCCACTCGTCGATAAGTTGCTGGTATGCTTGTCTGGTTCGGGGTGCAGGATTGTCTGGCTCAAGGCCACACCGCAAGAAGACCTCGAATGGATCCACCTCCAGCGCTTCGAAGGTTGACTCGTACACCGACAAGGGATCACGCTCTCGTCCGAATGCGGCTCCAATTCGGTCACGAAGCGCATTGCTCGTTGATTCACGGTCGTCGTTCATTGCGGTCCACCTCTCGATGTCACCGTTCGAGTCTTCTTCGCCCACAGAGCTTTTGCCGTAGGATAGCTCGCTGCCGCCATCCACACAGGGTGATACACGTGTGGGTACCTTGGATGCCGCTGGAGCCACGTGAAAAACTCCTCAACACGGATCCAGTATTCGGAGTAGACTGTGTTGAGCGTCCGTGTCTCTGCTAGCTCTGCAAGCCACGCTTCCACGTCAGTCGGTCTTGCACATGCATGGTGTCGACCTCGTGACTCCATGTGCGACTTGAATGCGGAGCCTGCTTTTCGCAACGTTGCACGGTACGAGTTCGAGTCGAAATCAGGGTTCCGGGACTTGATGAATTCGTCCCATATATCTCGTCCTTCAAACGTCGATTCAAACCGTTCAAGTCGCGAACGAAAGGGGACATCATTCAGTTGTTTGTAAATGCCTATCCGCCGACGTACGTCAGTTGGTTTCCGTTGAGTCATGCGAATTCGGCCACTTCAGGCAGCCGACAACCCTGTCGGCTGCCCATAAAATCAGTAACTCCGACGCAAAGAGTGAGTGTACTATACCGTCAATACAGGGCATGGGTGTATCCGCAACAAGTCGTTCGTGGGGCGTCTTCGACGTCAGTTTTCGAGTGGTTTCTGACTGGTCGTTATAGCTGTAAATACCCGCGATAGACACTGAAGTGCCTGAGTTAGTGAATTTCGAACTGGTCGTCGACGCGGGTTCTATACTGCCTCGAAATTCCGTATTGTCAGTACACCCCGACGTAGGTGGGGTGTATCGGGAATATAGCGGTTTGCTGTCCCACTTGAATGACCCATAGATACTAACAGGAGATCAGAGCTAACCATCATTGACTGAAAGCGTCGTAGATAGTTTTTCAGCATCGCTCGGCTCAGTATTCGACTTCACGTCGACGGCTCAATAGTGGTGTCTAACGACTGTTTCACGACAGCACTACTGCGATGGCTGGCTACACCCCTGTTCAAACCTTATATTTCGGGTACACCCAATCAGTGTACTCAAAGCGAGGCGATTGGGGACCATCTTGAGATGAAACGGAGGTTGTGGTTATAGGAGGTGTTTTTATAACTTTACCTCAAGAATGTCATCGAGGAAATCGACGACAGGGATCTCCTCTATTGGGGCGTCGCAGGAATAGAGAGGGTTGCCAAACCTCGTCCCTCAATCCGGCTTGCTCCAAGGGAATTAGATTACGTTACGGCTGGCAAGCAACGGCTCAGGTCGCGCGGTAGACGTCGCCGCGGGGCTCGTAGATGTCGCCTTTCATCTTGAGCTTGTCCAGCTGGTCGTTGACCGTCTTCTCGTCCATGTTCAGCTCGCTGTTGGCGCGTTCGAGGACCTCCTCGTGGGGTGCGCCCTCATCGTACTCCTCCTGCATGGTGCGGATGAGTTCGAGCAGGTTCTTGATGCGGTCGCGCTGGGTCTTCGAGCGACCCGTCTCGACGATGTCGGCGTCGAACTCGCCGGTCTCGGGGTCCATGCCGATGTCGCGCAGGCAGGACTCGACGATGCCCGTGACGCGCTCTGCGTCCTCGCGGGTCACCTTGTCCGAGAGGCGGACGCGGGCCGAGGCCTCGCCGAGGCGGACGAGCGCTTCGAGCTTCCGGGCGGTCACCGGGACGGGCGCGTCCTCGTCGGCGCCGCGGGCGCGGAAGTCGACGTAGAAGTCGCGGATGACCTGCTTGGCCTCGTCGGTCATCGTCGGGTAGCAGGTGCGCTTCGCGTAGGCGATGTACTTGCGCAACAGGTCCGCGTCGATGGTGGGCGCGACCTCGTCGGTGACGGCGTCGACCTGCTGTTCGGTGAACTCGGAGTTGGCGACGTTCGTCCGCTGGGTGTTCAGCTCGCCCGCGTAGTTGGTCTTGAGGATGTGGTCCGCGAGCTTCGAGTCCTCGTCGGGGTCGGGGTCGTCGGTGACCGTGAAGATGAGGTCGAACCGGGAGATGAGCGCGGGTTCGAGGTCGATCTGCTCGCCGATCGGTTCGTACTGGTCGAAGCGGCCGTACTTCGGGTTCGCCGCGCCGAGGAGCGAACACCGCGATTTGAGCGTCGCGTTGATGCCGGCCTTGGAGACCGAAATCTGCTGTTGTTCGAGCCCCTCGTGCATGGCGGAGCGGTCCTCGGGTCGCATCTTGTCCAGTTCGTCGACCGCCGCGATACCCTTGTCCGCGAGGACGAGCGCGCCGGCTTCGAGCGTCCACTGCTGGCCGTCGCCGAAGTCGTCGCGGACGGCGGCCGCGGTGAGACCCGCCGAGGAGGAACCCTTACCGGAGGTGTAGACCGACCGGGGAGCGATGTGGCGGATGTACGATAACATCTGGGAGTTGTGCGAGACGAGCCCGTTAGAAACGTAGCTGTGGGTGCCTTCGACTTCGAGGTCGTACACCCACTCTTCGGCGGGTTCGACGCGCTCTATCGACTCGATGCGCTCCCAAGCGACGTTGCCGTCTACGAGCGACCGGAGCCCAGAGACGCGGTCCACGAGCGAGCGGCCCCCGTCAGCGACCGCTCGTGCTTCTTCGTCGTCTCGATTCTGTAGTGCGCCTTCGAACGCCGAGACGACGCGAGCGAGACTGCCACGACTCGGGTTACGGTCACCTCGTTCGTAGTGCTGGTACGTCGAGCGCGGAAGGCCACACTCGGCCTGCGTGAGTCCGAGTGCCTCGCGGAGTTCACGAAGCTCTCCGCCGGCGGGAATCAAATCGGTGTTCGTGTTCCCGTTCGTTCCTCCGAACTCGGCGGTCGCGAGCGATTTCCGCTCGGTCACGAATCCGATTTCGTCGACGTACGTCTCGAAGTCGTCGCCGCTGATTCGGAGCCGGTAGCTCCCGTTGTGTCGCGGGCGCAGTTGCGACCGGATACCAGCGGTGAGCAGGAGCGTCCGAACGTCTTCGAGGAGTTCGCGACTCATCGAGGCGACCGTTATCTCTCGTTGACTCGCCGAGACGTGACCTTCGCCTTCGATGAGCGCGCGAAGGAACGCCCGGCCGGTGTCCGCGCTCGCCGACATGAGCTGTTCCGGGATTCGCTGCTCGGCCGAGCCCGCTAGGAGCGTCGGGGAGAGGTTTTCGAGGAAGCTAACGAGCTCCCCGGACCCACAGATGACCTCACGCGCGCTCTTTCCTTCGTGTGGGGTCCGCTCGAAGTAGTTGACGCCGAGACGGTCGAACGCGTCCGCCACGTCGTCGAGCACTTCGCGGTCGTTGTTCGTGACGGAGACGAACCCGGTCGCATCGTCACGCTGTTCGACGTACCCCTCAGCGACGATGTAGCCGACGAGCCGAGCGAGCCAAGGTTGCCACTCGTCCGGGAGGTCGAGTCGAATCGCGTTGTGCGATTTCGACCGCCGGAAGTCGACGTCGAGTTCGTCCCGACCCGTCGCCGGAAGCGAGCGCGGTGCCGCGAGGAATGCGCCTTCGGTTAGCTCGTCCGCCCTCACCGCGGTCGTCATCCCGTCGGTACGGGTGAACAACGGGTGGGACGGGGTGACCTCGATTTCGCGGCCGGTGTTCGTCTGGATACGGAGCATTCGGTCCGGGGCCTCTCGCTTCCAGACTTTCGTCGCCTGTCGCGGCGTGAGCGTTCCGTCGGGACCGAGCGATGGGACGGTGAAGTCCGCAGTGTCCCAAACCCCATCATCGATGGGTTTCGGGTCATCGAGGTTCGATTCGACCAACGCTCGAATCGGCACGTCTCTCCCGTCAGCGAGCGTCACACGAGTGTCGCCGTCGACACACTTCCCGGTACCGGGGTCCCCTATCAGCAGCATGTGCAGGTCGCCGCGAATCCGCGAGCCGTCGGGGAGGTGTTTCGTGACGCCCGAAAACAGCTGGAGAATCATGGCCATCTTCTCCTGTTCGTAGCCGTAGATGGCGGGCGCGACGGACTCGACCATCTTCTCGTAGATGGCCGGGTCGTTCGAGAGTTCGACGATTTCGGCCACGTCCTCGTCGGAGATCTCCATGTCCTCGAACTCCTCGTCCTCGATGGTGAGCGAGATGCCCTCCATGTAGTAGTCGAAGACGGGCGTCTTCTCGTTGCCCGATGTCTGCTGTTCGATGTGGAGGACGCCGACGGCGGTGACGTGGTCGCCGGCGGTGACCTTACCGGTCACGTCGTCCGAGAGGTTGATGTCGATGTTCTGCGGCGTCTCGCCCCCGCGCAGGCCCTCGGGGGACTCCTGGACGCGCAGTTTCTGTGAGTCGACGAAGTTCGACTGGTCGAAGTCGATGCGGAACGGCCCCTGACGCTCGCATCCCTGGCACTCGTGGGGTTCCTGAAAGCCGCCGTCTCCCTGCGGGATGTAGCTCATCGTCCCGCAGCGCTGGCACTCGAAGGCGGCCTCCGTGATTTTCGGGCGCACGTCGGTCGCCTTCCGGACGATTCCCTGCACCGAGATGAGCGTCCCGATGTGGTCGTCGTTGACCCGGATGTTCCGGATGTCGACCGTCTCGGGGAGGTTGCGCATCCGGACGTGGGCCTGCCCGAGTTTCACGTCCGCGGGGAGGTCGAACAGGCGCAGGGCCTCTTCCGCGTACTCCTGGAACTGCCCGGGCTTCGTGATGTAGTCGTCCGCGAGCTCCGCGTCGAACCGATAGAGGTCGTCGTAATCGATGTACAGCGACCGCTTTTCCTTCGGGTACTGCTGTGCGAGCGTCCCGATCTCCTCTCGGTAGTAGTTTCGGTAGAACTCGATGAACCGCTCCGTCAGGTCTCGGTTCTGGGGGGCCTGCGCCATCGCACAGGGGTATGTCCCCAAGTGGTTAAGAACCTTCGTCGTCTGACCGACCGCTACAGTGACACGTCGGTCTCGATGTCTTCGGTCGCCTCGCGGAGGCCGTCGCGGCGGGCGTCCTCGGCCAGCCGGTTCGAGAGGTCGTCGTCGGTCAACAGCTCCGCGAAGTCGTCGCGGAAGCGGTAGTTGGCCCGGCTCGAACGGATGTCAGCCTCGGCGACGGGGCGGCACTCGGAAACGACCTCGACGGGCACGTCGAGCCGCTCGGCGATGGTCTCGTCGTCCGCGCCGTCGACGAGCAGGCTGTCGAAGCGGTCGGCGTCGAACGGGAACTCGCGGTCGGCGTCGCGGACGAGGTGGAGGTCGAACCGGGCGGTGCGAACCGCCTCGGGCGACGCGTCGAGTTCGACCGCGAGGTCGGCGTCGGCGTCGCCGTCGAAGAAGCCGACGACGAGGGAGACGAGCGCGTCGTCGTCGAACTCGGTGTCGAACGCGTAACGCTCGCGCATCGTCGCCACGATGTCGCGGACGCGCTCGCGGACCGCTTCTGGGTCGTCCACGTCGGCGAGCGACCCGCGCGACTCGGACTGCTGTTCGGTCACGGTGTCCGACCCGGTCGCCTCGATGAAGATGTCGCGGAGTTCGGCGGTCTTTTCGTCCATACCCGGGAGATGGCACGTCCAGCGTCTTTAATGATGCTGACCCGAGAGCCGCCCGAGCGCCGGGGAGACGGCTCGAACCGTCTGACGAGCCCCGAACCGGCTCCCCGCCCGCGAACTCTGTAAACCGATAGGTTAAACTGGGTTTACGAGACAGCGACTGGCATGGCAACCGAACGCGAGTCTGTCGAACTCGTCGGCGACGAACTCGTCGGCAACATCGCCCGCGCCGCCCTGTTCGCGGCGCTCATGGGCGCGGGCAGTTACGTCTCGTTCCCGAACCCCGTCTCGCCGATTCCGGTGACGATGCAGGTGCTCGTCGTCTTCCTCGCGGGCATCTTCCTCGGCCCTGTCTGGGGCGGCGGCTCCATCGCGCTCTACCTGGTCGCGGGCGGCCTCGGCGCGCCGGTGTTCGCCGGCGGCTCCGCCGGGTTCGCGCCGCTCGTCGGCCCGACCGCCGGCTACCTCTGGTCGTACCCCGTCGCCGCGGCCGTCGTCGGCCTCGTCGTCCACGGCGGCGTCAGCGTCGGCGACTACCGCGTGCGCACCGTCCGACTCGTCGGCGCGATGGTCGCCGGCACCGTCGTCGTCTACGCCTTCGGGACGCTCGGATTCGCGTACGTCCAAAGCGTCGGCCTCGAATCCGCCTTCTGGACGGCCTCCGCCGCGTTCATCCCCGCCGAGGCGTTCAAAATCGCCGCCGCGGTCGGCATCGTCCGCTCCGACGCCATCGCCGCCCAGTAGATGATTCGCGTCGACGGCCTCGTCCACCGCTACGGCGACGCAGTCGCGGTCGACGGGGTCGACCTCGCCATCGACGACGGCGAGTGCGTCGTCGTCGCGGGCGCGAACGGCTCCGGGAAGACCACGCTCGTCCGCCACTTCAACGGCCTGCTCGACCCCGACGAGGGGTCTGTGTCGGTCAACGGTCGGTCCGTCTCGGACCACCTCGTCGCCGCCCGGACCGCCGTGGCGATGGTGTTCCAGCACCCCGAGGACCAACTGGTCGCGGCCACCGTCGGCGCTGACGTGGCGTTCGGCCCGGAGAACCTCGGCCTCGACCGCGACGAAATCGACCGCCGCGTCAGCGAGTCGCTCGCCGCGGTCAACCTCGACGGCCGCGAGGACGAGCGCGTCGACGCCCTCTCCGGCGGCGAGGTCGAACGCCTCGCCATCGCCGGCGCGCTGGCGATGCGTCCCGACCACCTCGTCTTGGACGAACCGTTCACCGGCCTCGACGAACCCGCCCGGCGCTCCGTGCTCGCCCGCCTCCGCGACCTCCGCGCCGCGGGGACGAGCCTCGTCGTTGTCACCCACGACCTCCGCGACGTGGCCGAGTTGGCCGACCGCGTGGTCGTCCTCGCCGACGGCGACGTCGCCCTCGACGCCGCGCCCGACGAGGCCGCAGACCGCCTCCCAGACCTCGACGTCCGCCCGCCGTGTTGACCTACGAGCCGGGCGACAGCCTCGCCCACCGACTCGACCCGCGGACCAAACTCGCGGTGCAGGTCGCCTTCGCGGCGGCCGGCTTCGCGCACACGACGCCCGCCGGGCTCGTCGTTCTCGGCGTCGTCGCCGCGGGCTGTCTCCGCGCCGCCGACGCGTCGCCGGTGGCTGCCACTCGGGACCTCAAATACGCGATTCCGTTCCTCGCGCTCGGCCCGGTCGTCGAGGCCGCCCGCCTCGGCGCACCGTGGTTCGACCCCGAGGCGGCCGTCGACCCGGCGCTCGCCAGCGTCCGCGTGCTGCTCGTCTTCTTCGTCGCGGCGGCGTACGTCAGGACGACGCCCGTCCGCGAGTCCCGCGCGGCGATTCAGCGGCTCGTGCCGGGTCGCGTCGGCGTCGCGCTCGGCGTCGGCGTCGCCCTCGTCTTCCGGTTTCTCCCCTTGGTCCGCCGCGACCTGCGCCGCGTCCGCGAGGCGCAGGCGGCCCGCCTCGGGAGCGAACGACGGCTGGACGAACGGCTCTCGCTCGTCGCCGCCGGCGGCCTCCGGCGGTCGTTCGCGCGGGCCGACGCGCTCGCGCTCGCCCTCCGCGCGCGGTGTTTCGCGTGGAACCCGACGCTCCCCGAGATTCGGTTCGGCCGGCGCGACGCCCCCGGACTCGTCCTCGCCGCCGCGCTCGTCGCGAGCGCCGCGCTCTGAACCGAGGACCCGCACAATCCGCCGACCGGCGTGCAGTGGGTGGCAAGATTTAACCCTCCGTTCTCCGGTGATTGATTATGGACTTTGCGGCACAGGCGGATGTTACGCGGGAGACGTTCTGGACGATCAGTCCCGTCGGCGAGGCGCTCTTCTACGGCCTCGCCGCCATCGCGTCGCTCGTGTTCCTCTACGGGGTGTACGAGCGGTTCGCCCGGTACGCGCGCGGCGGCGAGGACCCGTTCGACCGGCTGTCCGACCTCCCGGGGCGGACGGTTCGGGCGGCGAAGGTGGTGTTCTCCAACGAGAAGCAGTTCGAGCGCGACCGGTTCGCCGGCGTGATGCACGCGTTCATCATGTGGGGGTTCCTGACGCTCCTCATCGGGACGACCATCCTCGCCATCGACATCGACGTGTGGCGGCGGGTGACGGGCAGTTCCTTTTTCGTCGGCGACTTCTACCGCTCGTACTCGTTCGTCATGGACCTCATGGGTCTCGCGTTCGTCGTCGGCGTCGGGATGGCGCTGTGGCGGCGCTACGGGGTCCGACACCCGCGGCTGTGGGGCAAACACACCGGCTTCGAGGACGCCGTGTTCGTCTGGACGCTCTTTTTGCTCGGCGTCGGCGGCTACGTCCTCGAAGGCGTCCGCATCGTCGGCACCGACTTCCCCGACTTCGAGACGGTGAGCTTCGTCGGCTACTTCGTCGCCGTCGTGTTCGAGGCCGCGGGCATGGGGCAGGGCCTCGCGCAGACGCTCTACTGGTTCGGCTGGTGGTCCCACGCGCTCCTCGCGTTGGCGTTCGTCGCCGCCGTCCCCTACGCCAAGCCCCTGCACATGCTCACCTCCTTCGCCAACGTCGTCACCGCAGACGAGAAGGCCGGAAAGCGCCTGCCGGCGGTGCCCGCGGACACGCCGCCGGACGAAATCGGCTACGTCTCCGAGGACGACTTCTCGTGGAAGGCGATGCTCGACATGGACGCCTGCACGAAGTGCGGCCGCTGTACCGACGCCTGCCCGGCGAAGGCCTCCGGCCGCAACCTCGACCCGCGGGACGTGATTCTCGACCTGAAAACCTACCGCGAGTCGGTCGACGCCGGCGGCGACTCAATCGACATCGTCGCCGACGGCGGCACCTCCGTCGTCGACGCCGAGTCGATGGAGTCCTGCATGGCCTGCATGGCCTGCATGGACGCCTGCCCGGTCGATATCGAGCACCTGACGCACTTCACCGAGATGAACCGCCGGCTCACCGAGACGGGCCAACAGCAGGAGCCGGTCCAGGAGGCGATGATGAACATCTTCCAGAACGGCAACGCCTTCGGCGACCCCCAGCGCAAGCGGCCCGACTGGACCGACGACCTCGACTTCGAGGTGCCCGACGCCCGCGACGAATCGGTCGAGTTCCTCTGGTACGTCGGCGACTACCCCTCCTACGACGAGCGCAACCGCGCCGTCGCCCGCTCTTTGGCCCGCATCTTCGAGGAAGCGGGCGTCTCCTACGGCATCCTCTACGAGGACGAACAGCACGACGGCAACGACGTGCGCCGCGTCGGCGAGGAGGGCCTCTACGAGATGCTCGTCGAGGACAACGTCGCCGCGATGGCCGACTGCGAGTTCGACAAAATCGTCTGCACCGACCCCCACTCGTACAACACGTTCAAAAACGAGTACCCGGAGATGGACGACTCGTTCGACTATCCGGTGTACCACTACACCCAACTGGTCGAGCGCCTCGTCGGCGACGACCGCCTCGACCTCGCGGGCGACGAACTCGCCGCCCAGACGGTGACGTACCACGACCCGTGTCACCTCGGCCGCTACAACGGCGAGTACGAAGCGCCCCGCGAGGTCATCCGCGCGACCGGCGTCGAACTCGCCGAGATGCCCCGCAACCGCGACCAGTCGTTCTGCTGCGGCGGCGGCGGCGGCGGCCTCTGGATGGACCACGAAGAGGAGTCGAAGCCGTCCGAAGAGCGCCTGCGCGAGGCGCTCGACGACACGACCGGCGGCGTCGAGCGGTTCGTCGTCGCCTGCCCGATGTGCGCGACGATGTACGAAGACGGCCGCAAGACCGGCGACTACGAGGACGACATCGACGTCGTGGACATCGCCGAACTCGTCGTGGAGGCGCTCGACGCGAAGGCCGCCGCGACGACGGAAGCGGGCGCAGATACGACGCCCGCGTCGGCCGACTGAGTCGGCGGCGCGGCCGAGTTCTTCGATTTATTCTACGTCCAAGCGGTCGAGGGACTCGCGGATGACGCCCGCCGACTCCCGGAGCGCGGCCGTCTCGGCTTCCGAGAGGTCGAACTCGTGGACGTCGCGGACGCCGCCTTGGTTGACGGTACACGGGAGGCTCATGTAGACGTCGTCGATGCCGTGTTCGCCCGAGACGAGCGTCGAGACGGTGAGGATGGAGTTGTCGTCGCCGAGGATGCGTTCCGTGGTCGCGGCCACCGAGCGGGCGACGCCGTAGTTCGTCCGCTCCTTGCGCTCGATGATTTCGTAGGCGGCCTCGCGGACCTCCGCTTCGACGCGGGCTTTGAGCGCGTCGACGTCCTCGACGCCGTGGCTGGTGGCGTACGATTCGAACGGGATGCCGCCGAGGTTCGCCGAACTCCAGACGAGGACCTCGCTGTCGCCGTGCTCGCCGACGACGTAGGCGTGGACGTTCGCCGGGTCGAGGTCGAACTCGCGGCTGAGCGAGTGACGGAACCGCGACGTGTCGAGGACGGTCCCCGAGCCGATGACGCGCTCGGCCGGCAGGTCCGACACCTTCCACGTGACGTACGAGAGCACGTCCACCGGGTTGGTGACGATGAGCATCACGGCGTCGTCGTTCAGTCCCTCCGTAATCTGCGGAATCATGTCGGCGAAGATGTCGGCGTTCCGCTCCATCAGGTCGAGGCGGGTCTCGTCGGGCTGCTGGCTGGCTCCGGCGGTGACGATGACCACGTCGGCGTCCCAGCAGTCCTCGTAGTCCCCCGTCCGCACCCGGACCGGCGACGTGAAGTACGAGCCGTGGTTGAGGTCCATCGCCTCGCCCGCGACGCGCTCTTCGGCGATGTCGACGAGGATTATCTCGCCCACGAGACTGCTCTCCATCAGCGCGAACGCCGTGCTCGACCCGACTGCGCCCGCACCGCCGACGACCGCGACCGTACCTTTGCCGCGTTCAGTGCTCATACCGGTCGTTCGGGCGACGGCTTGATAAAAACAGAGCTCCGTTTCGAAGAACTGGGAGTACTACTCCTGTAACAGATGATAATTTGTGAGATACCGGTCGGTAGCGGGCCATTTTTTGAAATGAAGAATAATCGGAGTCGCCGAACCGTCGCACCGGTACCACGCCGACCGTCGCGGGTGCGGTCGCCCGCCGCCCGCGACGCTATTCGCGGTCGTACTCCTTCTTGAAGCCGCGGAACTCGGTCCGGTGGGCCTCCTCGTCGGCGAGGATGGTCACGGCGAGGTCCTCGGTGACGGGGTCGTTGGCCTCCTCCGCGGCGTCGATGAGCGCCCGGTAGGTCTCGATGGCGTCCTCCTCGGCCGCGAGAACGCCGTTGATGACGGCGAGCACGTCCGTGCTGTCCTCCGGGGGCTGGAGGTCGTGCTGGCGCGCCTCGAAGGACGCCGAACCCGGCGGCTTCTCGTCGAGCTGCTTCAGCCGGTTCCCGAGTTGCTCCGCGTGGGTGAGCTCCTCCTGAATGTCGGTCTGGAGGGACTGTTTTATCTCCTCGGCCCGGACGCCGTCGAGGACGATGGAGTTCGTCATGTAGTTCATCACCGTCTCGATCTCGTCCTGATAGGCGCGCTTCAACAGCGCGGTCACGTCCTCAGACATAGCGACTTCGTATTGACGCTCTGGCAACAAATAGCTGTTCGCCGCGGCGGGCCGACCGGGTGGCCGACGCGTCGGCGTCGGGGAAAATCGGCGTGCGAGACGGGTCGGCGGCGCGGGAGGTTCAGTCTTCGAGCGCGACGAGTTCGACGACGTAGCCGTCGGGGTCTTTCACGAACGCCGCGCGTGCGTTCGCCGGGTCGATGTCGACCGGCGGCTTGACGACCTCCGGCGACTGCGCCTCGACGATGTCCTCGAACGCGCGGTCGGCGTCCGCGACCTCGACCGCGACGTGGTCGATGCCGGCGGGTTCGACGCGGGCCGCCGAGGTCGGGTCGTACTTGAACTGCAGTTCCATGTCGGTGTCGTCGCTGCCGACGTAGACGTTCCGGACGCCGTCGAGTTCGAACTCGTTGGTCTGTTCGAGACCGAGGTCGGCGTAGAAGTCGAGCGTGGCGTCGATGTCCGAGACGACGAGGGCGGTGTGGATGAGACCCATGGCCGACGCGACGCGGCCCGGAGAGATAACGTCTGGTCTTCGCGTCAGGCCTGCCGCGAGGCGTCCACGTCGATGGCGTCGACGGGGCAGATGTCGACACAGAGCATGCAGTCGATACACTGGTCTTCGTTGGTCGGTTCGACCTTCCGCTCGCTCACCGGGTGGTCGGGCGTGTCGACCCACGTGAACACGTCGACGGGGCAGTTTTCGAGGCACGCACCGTCCGCGAGACAGATGTCGTAGTCGACGGCGACGTGGGTGCCGTGGACGCCGAGTTTCGCCGGCGGGTCGACCGGTCCCCAGACGGCGACGCCGTTTTCCTCGCCCGCACGTTCCCGGTTCTGGTCGAAGTTCGAGTCGATAGCCATCGCCGGGCGTTGGCCGCACCGCGTACTAAAACGCCCGCATCGGCGACGCGAGAAATCGGGGACTGCGCCGGGGACGGCGAAAGGAAAGCAGCGAACTGGGCGTCGGACGGACGACTATACCCGCGCGGCCTCGATGTGTTCGAGGACGCGCGAGATGTGGTGGTCGTCCCGGGCGGGTGCCCGCTTCCGATAGGTTCGGAGGGCGTCTACGAGATAGTCGAGTTCGGCGCTGTCGAAATCTTCGTCGCCGGCCTCGACCCGCGCGAGCAGGCCGGGGGCCGGCGTCGGCTCTTCGTCTGCATCGACCGCCCGCTCGATGGCGTCGAGCAACGCGGCGTGGACGACCCACGTCTCTTCGCGAGAGAGGTCGAGCGCCGTCGGACGGTCCTGGGCCGATGTGGTCATTGTGGGGCCTCTATCGTATCCTATGGGCGGGGAGATATAAATGTATGTGTACTGTTGTCATGCGTCACGCACGACCGCGAAAGCCACGGGGGCGTCCGCTCCCAAGTTCTAGTGGAATGCTTCGATTCCCGTCAGGTCCGCGCCGAGGACGAGCGTGTGGATGTCGTCGGTCCCCTCGTAGGTGTAGACGGTCTCGATGTTCTCCATGTGGCGCATCGGCGAGTAGTCCGTCGTGATGCCGTTGCCGCCGAGCATCTCGCGGGCGGTTCGGGTCACCTCGCGGGCGACGCGGACGTTGTGACGCTTCGCCATCGACACCTGCTGGTGTCGCAGGTCGCCGCGCTCTTTGAGGTCGGCGAGGCGGTGGGCCATCAACTGCGCGTTCGTGATTTGGGTCGCCATCTCGGCGAGTTTGCCCTGCTGGAGTTGGAACCGAGCGATGGGGCCGCCGAACTGGTCGCGGTCCTTCGCGTACTGACGGGCGTCCTCGAAGGCGTCGCGGGCCGCGCCGACGACGCCCCACGCGATGCCGAACCGCGCCTGCGTGAGACACGAAAGCGGCCCCTTCATCCCCTCGACGCCCGGGAGCACGTCCTCCTCGGGGACGCGCACGTCGTCGAGGCCGATTTCGCCCGTGACCGACGCGCGCATCGAGAGTTTGCCCTCGATTTTATTCGTCGTCACGCCGTCGCGGTCGGTCTCGACGAGGAAGCCGCGGACCGGCGACCCCTCCGCCGACGCGTCGCGCGCCCAGACGACCGCCACGTCCGCGATGGGCGAGTTCGTAATCCACGTCTTCGAGCCGTTGAGGACGTAGCCGTCGGCGTCGCGCTCGGCTCGGGTCTCCATCCCCGACGGGTCCGAACCGTGTTGCGGTTCCGTCAGGCCGAAACAGCCGACCGCCTCGCCCGACCCGAGTTTCGGAAGCCAGCGCTCTTTCTGCTCGTCGGAGCCGTAGGCGTGGATGGGGTAGATGACGAGCGACCCCTGGACGCTCGCCATCGACCGGAGGCCGGAGTCGCCGGCTTCGAGTTCCTGCATCAGGAGGCCGTAGGCGCGCTCGCCGAGACCGGGGAGGCCGTAGCCGTCGAGATTGGGCGCGTAGAAGCCGAGGTCGCCCATCTTCGGGATGAGCTCGGTCGGGAACGTCCCGGCCTCGTAGTGCTCGCCGATGTCGGGTTTGACCTGCTCGTCGACGAAGCGCCGGGCCTCGTCGCGGACGAGTCTCTCTTCGCCGGTCAGGTCCCCCTCCAATTCCAGATAATCGAGCATGACAGACTCTGCGCTCGGCGCGGTGAAAAGCGATTCGCCCGGTCGAGCGTTCGGGGAGACTGACGGACGAAAATCGGGGACAGAAGCGACTCGGTTGCGGTTCGATTGCGACGCGGGACCCTCGCGGCGGCCGGCGACGCTCAGGCCGCCGATTCGACCGAGCCGGCGTTCGTTCGATTCACGTAGCCGACGAAGTTGTCGAACAGGCGCTTGGCCTCGCAGGCGTCGGCGTAGTTCTCCGGCGTGATGCCGTCGACGACCGACCGAAGTCGCTCGTCGGGCAGGAAGTCTTTCTGCCTCGCGATGTCCTCTGCGGTGTCGGTGTCGTACTCGGGGTGGAACTGGACGCCGAAGGCGTGGTTCCGGCGGAACGCGTGGACGCCGAACTCGTTTTCGGCGAGGAGGTCCGCGCCCGGCGGGAGTTCGCTCACTCGGTCGCCGTGGGAGGTGAAGACGGTAAAGCGCTCGCCGATGCCGGCGAGGATGTCGCCCCCGTCGTCGCCGCGGGTCCGCTCGACTTCGTTGTAGCCGAGTTCGAACGCGCCCATGTCCTCGACGGTGCCGCCGAGGGCCGCCGCGACGACCTGGTGGCCGAAACAGACGCCCAAGAGGGGGAGACCGCGCTCGTCGGCGTCGGCGACCCACGACACGAGGTTTCGAATCCACGCCTCGTCCCAGTAGACCGACGACGACGAGCCGCTGATGACGACGCCGTCGTAGTCGAAGTGGTCGGGGAGGCGGCCGTCGGTCACGTCGAACTCGACGAGGTCGGCGTCGAGTTCGCGCCTGAAGTTTCGTGACGTGCTCGAATCGCCGTGGGAGGCGTCCAAGAACGCGAGTCGCGGGCGAGTCATCGTGGGGAGACAATCGGTGCGGCTCTAAAGAAGTTGCGCCCGGACCGGCCTCTGCCGGCACCTGCGACGGGTCGCGTCTGCGGCGAGCGCGTCGTCTTCGCGCCGGAGCGACGCTCAGTCGTCGTCGAGCGATTCGAGAAAGGCGATCAGCGCGTCGTTGACGAGCCGCGACCGCTCGACGGTGACGAGGTGGCGCGCGCCCGCGAACGACTCGAACTCGCCGCGCGGGAGCCCCTCGGCCAGCGCGCGACCGCCCTCGACCGGCCAGACCGGGTCGTCGTCCCCGTGGAGGACGAGCGTCGGGACCGTCACCTCGTACAGCGGGCCGGCGTCGTAGTCGGCGACCGCGGCGGCCTGCGCCGCCCACGCCTCGGGGGCGGCGTCCTCGCGTTCGCGCCACGAGACGAGTTGCTCGACCACGTCGGGCTGTTCCGCGCGGAACGCCTCGGAGAGCGCCGGCGCGAGCGACTCGCGGAGCGCCGCCGGGTCGTCGGGCGCGGCGGAGAGCGGTTCGGGGTCGATACCGTCTCCCGAGGCCGCGGTGCCGACGAGGACGAGGCTCCGAACGCGGTTCGTCGTCCGCGCGGCCTCCAGCGCGACCAGCCCGCCGAGACCGAACCCGACGAGGTGGGCCTTCCTGACGTTCGCGTCCGCGAGGACGGCCACGAGATCGGAGACGAGCGTCTCGACCGAGTACGGTCCCGCGGGGGCGTCGGAGCGGCCGGCCCCGCGGAGGTCGGTCACGAGGCTCTCGTAGGGGCCGGCGACGGCGGCGTGTTGCCAGCCCCACTGCCACGCGCCGTAGCCCGCGTCGCCGACGAAGGCGACCGTCTCGCCGTCGCCCTCGCTGTCGTAGTACAGTTCGACCCCGTCCGCGACTGCCGTGGGCATACCGGAGGCTCGGCGGGCGAGCGACTTAGGGCGTCCGTCTCGGGGACGCGGAGAAAGCGAAAACGAGAGCGAAAGCGAACCGGGGCGGGTCGCGCGACCGACGCAGGCGTTCGGGCGTTCAGGCGTTCAGGCGTTCAGGACCGTCCGCAGCACGTCGGGAGCCTCGTCGAGCGCGTCGTCGAGCGCGTCCACGTCGGGGCCGCCGCCCTGCGCGAAGTCCGCGGGGCCGCCGCCGCCGCCGCCGACCTTGCCGGCGAGTTCGCCGACGACCTGCCCGGCGTTGATGCCCACGTCGTCGGGGACGCCGACGACGAACTGGGCGCTCCCGCCCGCGGCGGAGCCGAGAACGGCGACCTTTCCCTCCTCGACCAGCGCGTTGGCGGTCGCGCGGAGTTCGTCCGCGTCGCCGTCGAGGCGCTGGACGACGACGGGCGTGCCGTCGATGTCGATTTCGTCGGCCCCCGCCGCGGCGCGCGCCTCGGCGAGTTCCGTCTTCAGGCGGTCGATGGTCTTGCCGCGGGCCTTCCACTCGGTGAAGAAGCGCTCGGCCGTCTCGGGCACGTCCGCGGGGTTCACGTCGAGCACGTCGGCCGCGCCGTAGAGCGCGTCCTCGGTGCGCTGGGTGGCCTCGATGGCCGCGTCGCCCGCCGCGAAGACGACGCGCTCGACGCCGTCCTGCACGGGCTCCGTGGTCAGCACCTTGATGGCCCCGATGTCGCCGGTGCGCTTGACGTGGGTGCCGCCGCAGGCCTGCACGTCGGTGCCGACGTGGATGAGGCGAATCTGCTCGCCCGGCGGGATGCCGCCCTGATAGAGGTCGAAGCCGTACTTGTTCTCGGCGTCGCGGCGGTCCGGCCACTCCTGTTTGACCGGGATGTTCCGCATCACGAGTTCGTTGGCGACGCGCTCTATCCGCTTGACCTCCTCGCGGGTGATGCGCTCGTAGTGGGTCACGTCGAGCCGCGAGCGGTCGACGCCCTTCGACGCGCCGGCCTGCCGGATGTGGTCGCCGAGGACCGTCCGGATGGCGTGACCGATGACGTGGGTCGCCGTGTGGTGGCGCATGAGCCGACGGCGGCGCTCGGCGTCGAGCTGGCCGCGGACGAACTCGCCCTTACCGGGGTCCTCGTCGGTGCGGTGGAGCACCACGTCGCCCACGATCTGCACGTCGGTCACCTCGACGGTCGTGTCGTCGGTGGCGAGCGAGCCGTGGTCGGCGGGCTGGCCGCCGCCTTCGGGGTAGAACATCGTCTGGTCGAGCACCACGTCGTAACCCTCCTCGCGCTCGAACACGTCGAGGACGACGGCCTCGAACTCGGTGCGCTCCTGGTCGTCGTAGTAGAGCTTGTCCGTCGCCGGCAGGTCGCCGAGGCGGTCGTCGCGCTCGGCGGCCTCGGCCTCGCCGTCGACCTGCTCGTGGCGGTCGGCGACGAGCGAGTAGAAGTCGTCGGGGATGTCGACGGTCGCGCCGCGCTCCTCGGCGATCTCCTGCACCATGTCGGGTTGGATGCCGTGGGAGTCGTACAGTTCGATGAGCTCGTCGACCGGGATGGGCTCGTCCTTGTCGGCGTAGTCGTCGGCGAGCTGTTGGACCTTGCGGGAGCCGCGTTCGAGCGTCTTTCTGTACTTGCGCTCCTCGCTGCGGACGATGTCGCGGATGGTGTCGCGGTTCTGGTAGTCCAGCCGCTCGGCCTGCATGTCCACGAGTTCGTCGAGCGGGGCGTCCACGCCGAGGTTGTCCACGAGGCGCTTGGTGCGCCGGAGGACCATGCGGGCGAGGTAGCCCGTGCCGACGTTCGAGGGGACGATGCCGTCGCCGAACATGTACGCGAGGGTGCGGCAGTGGTCCGCGATGGCGTAGATGTCTTCGAGCGGGCGGAGCAGAGACGTGAGTTCGGCCTCGTCGACGCCGAGTTCGCCCGCGACCTCGGCGCGCGCGGTGGCGAGGTCGTCGATCTCGTCGATGTCGAGGTGGCCCGAGAGCTTCGCCGCGCGGTGGATGAGTTCCTCCTCCTCGTCGGTGTGCTCGATGCCGACGTTGTCCTTCAGGAACTCTATCATGTCGGGGTAGACGGCCTCGTACACCGTCGGCGTCCCCTGCGACACCCACGTCCACCGTTCGAGGCCGTAGCCGGTGTCGACGATGTAGGTGTCCATCGGCGAGTAGGTGTTGCCGTCCTTGAGTTCGTAGTCGCCGTCGGGGTCCTGCTTCATCGACATGAAGACGAGGGTGGCGAGTTCGGCACCGCGGTAGAGGACTTCGAAGGCGGGACCGGCGTTGCCGCCGCCGACCCACGGGTCCTCGATGTAGGTGATTTCGGAGATGTCAGCGCCGAGCGACTCGAAGAACTCGTCGCAGAGGCGGACCGTCTCGTCCTTCCAGTAGACCTCGCCCTCGTAGGCGTACTTGTCGCCGGCCTCCTCGCGGGCGTTGAACGCGTGGTGGGCCATCATCTCGAACGCCATCGTGTGGCGGCCGGTCTTGCCCACGTTGTCGATGTCCTGCATCCGGATACAGGGCTGGGAGACGGTCAGCGGGTTGGCCGGCGGCGGCGTCTCGCCGGACGTGACGAGCGGCTGGAAGTCGTAGATAGAGGCCTGCGTCAAGAGCACGTCGTCGCGCCAGCGGTTCGCGGCGACCGGGTAGGGGTCGATGCGCTCGTGGTCGTGGTCCTCGAAGAAAGAGAGGAACTTCTCGCGCATCTCTTCGAGGGTGTACTCCTCGTCGAAGCCGGGGTTGTCGATGAAGGTGTAGTCGTCGGCGGGCGGTTCACCGCAGGTCTCGCGGTCGGGGTCTCGTGTCCAGAAGTGGACCCCCGTCACGGGGCACTGCTTCCGGTAGAAGCCCTCCTCCTCGAAGTAGTCGAGGCGGTACTCCGCTTCGAGTTCGCTCATTGCCAAACTCTGGTCTACGGTCGGGTAAAACAGTTCCGGGAAATGGGCGCAGACGCCCGATTCCCCTCAATTTCGCCCGCACGGGCCGCGTCGTTCTTTTCCCTCCCGAACCAACGAGGAGTATGGAACTCGCCTCGCTCCGGCGTCGACCGGCGGTCGAACTGCTCGCGTGGGTCGTCCTCGCGCAACTCGCCGGCGCGCTCGGGAGCGTCTTCACCGTCACCGCCGTGGGGTCGTGGTACGCGACCCTCGCCCGCCCGTGGTTCGCCCCGCCGAACTGGGTGTTCGGCCCGGTCTGGATAACCCTCTTTACCCTCATGGGCGTCGCCGCGTGGCTCGTCTCCCGGCGCGACCACCCCCGGCGCGAGCGCGCGCTCGCCGTCTTCGTCGGTCACCTCGTCGTCAACGTCGCGTGGTCCGCGGCGTTCTTCGGCCTGCGGTCGCCCGCGGCCGGTCTCGCGGTCATCGTCGTCCTCCTCGCGGCGATTCTGGCGACGATGCGCGAGTTCGTCGCCGTCGACCGGCGCGCCGCCGCCCTCCTCGTCCCCTATCTCCTGTGGACGGGGTTCGCCACCGTACTCAACTACGGCTTCTGGTCGCTTAACTGAGCAATCCGGCGGGGTCGAAGCCCCGCTCCGCCGATTCAAACGGCTCGCGGCGTGTTCTTGCTTATTGGGAACATGCCGCAACGATTATAGTTCTCGTTGCCGTTCGATAGGAGGACTGCCGTGCACGCGAGGGACCCAACGGTTTTCGTGGACGACGACCCCGACGATATCGACCTCGGCGACGGGGTCACGGTGGCGTCACCGAGTGACGAGAGCGGCCCGAGCGACGCGGCGTGCGTCGTCGTCACGGACCCGGACGCGGAGGTTCCCTGCGACGTGCCGACGGTGCTGTACACCGACGCGCCGCCCGAGGACGTCGAGCAGCCCGAGCGATTCGACGCCTACGTCAGCCGCGGCGACCGCGCGGCGCTCGAATCGCAGGTCCGCTGGCTGCTCGCGTCCGCCGACGACGCGGGCGCGGGGCGGGACGCCGAGCGGGCGGTGGAGCCGAGGAACGACCCCGAGTGGGACCGCCTCAAACGGCTCTACGAGGGGACGACGGAGCTCATCGCCGCCGAGACGGTCGAGGAACTGTACGAACGCGCCATCGGACTCACCGAGGACATCCTCGAATTCGACAACACCTCGTTTTTCCGCCACGACGGCGAGGGGTTCTACGTCGTCGCCAACAACGACGACATGGCCGGACTGGGCCCGATACCCAGCGACATGGGCCTGCTCGGGGAGACGCACCGAACCAAACGCTCGTTTCTCGTGGACGACGTGCGCGACCACCCGGAAGCCGACCCCAACGACCCCGCCTATCGCTCGGCGGTGAGCGTCCCCGCGGGCGACGACGGCGTGTTCCAAGCCATCTCCAACGAGGTCGGCGCGTACGACGAGACCGACCTCACGCTGGCCGAACTCCTCGTCTCCTACGTCTCCGAGACGAGGAGCCGCATCGAGTCCGAAGCCGCCCTCAGAAAGAGCCGCGAGCAGATAGAGCGACTCCACCGAGGGGCCACCGAACTGGCCGCGGCGACGAGCCTCGACGAACTGTTCGAGCAGACCGTCGAAATCACCGACGACATCTTGGAGTTCGACATCAGCTACGTGGGCGTCGTCGAGGACGGACACATCGTCCCGGCGGCCATCTCGTCGGACGCGCCGGCCGACGGCGCGAAGCGCGTTTCGCTCGACGACGGCGGCATCGCGGCCGAGGTGTTCCTGTCCGGGACCACGGACATCACGGACGACGTGCGCGACCACCCCGAGGCGCGGCCGGTCAAGCGGATGTACCGCGCCGTCCTGAGCGTTCCAATCGGCGACATCGGCGTCTTTCAGGCGACCGCGTTCACGCCCGCCGCGTTCGACGAGCGGGACGCCGAACTGACCGAACTCCTCATGGCGCACGTCGTGGTCACCGCCGAGCGCATCCGCGCCGAATCGCGGCTCAGAGACGAGCGCGACCGCTCGACGGCGCTGTTCGAACACGTCTCCGACGCCGCCGTCGCCTACGACGTGGAGGGCGGCGCGCTCACCGTCCGCGACGTGAACCGGGCGTTCCAGTCGGCGTTCGGCTACGACGCCGCCGACGTGGTCGGAAGCGACCTCCTCGGGCGAATCGTCCCGCCGGAGCCGGACCCGAGCCCGGTTCCCGAGCCCGGGGCCGACGAGACCATCCCCGAACTCCTCGTCGCCACCGGCGGGAGCTACCGCGGGGAGGTCCGCCGCCGGACCGAGGGCGGGGTCCGCGAGTTCATCCTGAACGTCGTCCCGCTGTCGCCCGGCGAGGAGCGCGGGGCCGGCTACGCCATCTACACCGACATCACGGAGCGGAAGACCCGCGAAAGCGAGCTAGAGCGACAGAACGAGCGGCTCGAAGAGTTCGCGAACATCGTGAGCCACGACCTGCGGAACCCGCTTTCGGTCGCCCGCGGAAACCTCGACCTCGCCCGCGAGACCGGCGAGGAGACGCGGTTCGACACCGCCGAGCGGGCGCTCGAACAGATGGAACAGCTCATCGACGACCTGCTGTCGCTCGCCCGCCGCGGCCAGCTGGTCGACGAGACCGAGCGGGTCGACCTCCCGGCGGTCGCCAAACAGGCGTGGGCGACGACCGAGACCGCCGACGCCGAGTTGGTCATCTGCCAGTCGGTCGTCGTCGACGCCGACGAGGACCGCCTCGTCGAACTGCTGGCGAACCTGTTTCGGAACGCCGTGGAACATGGTTCCACGGGCAACCAGACTGCGTCTGGTGACGCCGTCGAGCACGGCTCGACGGGCAGTCGGACTCCGTCCGACGACGCCGTCGAACACGGCGGTCGCGGCGTGCGCGTCGAGGTCGGCGGCGTCGACGGCGGCTTCTACGTCGAAGACGACGGCCCCGGCATCGAGCCCGAGCGCCGCGACGAGGTGTTCGAACCGGGCGAGACGACCGGCGACGACGGTATCGGCTACGGCCTCGCCATCGTCGAATCCATCGCCGAGGCCCACGGCTGGACGGCCATCGTGACTTCGGGGACGGCGGGCGGCGCACGCTTCGAGTTCCGGGCGTGACGGGCGAGTGAAAACGAGCGGAGAGACCGGAGACGACCGGAGACGACCGGGGACCGCGGCGGTCGGCGCGGCCGGTTCAGTGTACCGAGTTCAGTTCTGCGAGAGCGCGAGCGACGCGAGGAGCGCTTCGAGTTGGACCTGCTCGTTCGCGCCCTCGGAGATGCGGTAGTCGGCCTCGCCGATGCGCTCCATGAGGCGGACGGCCTCGCGCTCGTCGAGGTCGAACTCCCAGACCGAGCGGTGGAGCTGGTCGATGATGTCGCCGCCGGCCATCCCGGTGTCGACGATGAGCGTCTCCAACTGCTTGCGCGCGGCCGTGAACTCGCCGTCGATGGCGTCCCGGACCATCTTCTCGATGTCCTCGGGGCGGGCGGTCGAGGTAATCATGTAGACGGCTTCTTCGTCCACGACTTCGCCGGTCGTCGCGGCGGCCTGCAGGGAGTTGATGGCGCGGCGCATGTCGCCGCCGGCGGCGTAGACCAGCGCGTCGAGGCCGTCTTCTGTGACCTCGATGTCCTCGGCCGCGGCGATGTCGCGGACCTGCTCCGCGACGGCGTCGTCGCCGAGCGGGGAAAAGCGGAACACCGCACAGCGCGACTGGATGGGGTCGATAATCTTCGAGGAGTAGTTACACGAGAGGATGAATCGGGTGTTGTCGGAGAACTGCTCCATCGTCCGGCGGAGCGCCGACTGCGCGTCGTTCGTCAGCGAATCGGCCTCGTCGAGGAAGATGACGCGGTAGTCGTGGCCGCCGAACGACGAGCGCGCGAAGTTCTTGATGCGGTCGCGGACCACGTCGATGCCGCGCTCGTCGGAGGCGTTGAGTTCGAGGAAGTTGCCGCGCCAGTCGTCGCCGTAGATGGCGCGGGCGATGGCCGTCGCGGAGGTGGTCTTGCCGACGCCCGCCGGCCCCGCGAACAGGAGGTGCGGCAGGTCGTCGCGCTCGATGTAGCTCCGCAGGCGCTCGACGATGTCGTCCTGTCCGTAGACGTCGTCGAACGTCTGCGGTCGGTACTTCTCGATCCAGATTTCACGACCCGCCGGGGCGTCGCCCGACTCCGCGGCCTCGCTCATATCCGTTCTACCGGCCGCCCCGCACATAAACCGTGCGAGACGGAGAGCGCCCTCAGTCGACGCCGAGCCGACGGACTGAAACCCGCGCCCGACCCACGCCCGACCATGAACGTGACCGTCGAGGTCGTCGGCGAGGAGACCAGCGAGGTCGCCGTCGGCGACGACGGGACCTACGCGGACCTCGTTCGGGCGGTGGACCTCAGCCCCCACGAGGTGACCGTCCTCGTCGACGGCCGCCCCGTCCCCGAAGACCAGCCCGTCGAAGCCGACCGCGTGAAGGTGCTCCGCCTCATCAAAGGCGGGTAGTGGGCGCATGGACGACACCCCGAAGACCGACGGCGACACCACCGAAGACGACGGCATCCGCGTCCGCGAGGGCGACCCCGCCGAACTGGTGGCCGTGATGCGCGTCCTCGACGCCGGACTGCTCGAAGCCGACGCGGGCGAGGTCCGCGACCGACTGGCCGCCGGAGGCTGCCTCGTCGCCGAGGCGTCCGGCCGGGTCGTCGGCGCGCTTGTGCTCGACGGCGACTACGTCGACGCCGTGGCCGCCTCGCCGAGTCGCCGCGGTCGGGGCGTCGGAACCGAACTCGTCCGGGCGGCGCTCGACCGTCGGGGCCGACTCGTCGCCGACTTCGACGGGGGCGTCAAGCAGTTCTACGAGTCGCTCGGATTCGACATCGAGGAGCGAAACGGCGACGAGAGGCGATTTCGCGGCGTCCTGCGCGGCGAGTGACGGCCGCGCCGCCGACTCCGAAAAGTGATAATAGTTAACAACCGACACAGATTTACCCGCCGGTCGTCAAGGGCTAGGGAGTCAAGCCCATGGCAAAGCGAGACCGGAGCGACCGTATCCTGACCGATTGGGACCGCGTTTTCGAGGCGCTCGCGGACCCGTCGCGCCGCTACGTGCTGGAGTACCTTCACGACCGGACGGAGCCGGCGTCGGTGTGGGACCTCGCGGTCGCCCTCGCGGTGCGGACGACCGATCTCCCGCCCGACGAGGTGGACGTGCGGGTCGTCCGGCAGGCGGAGGTCGGCATCGTCCACGTTCACCTGCCGAAGCTTCGGGCCGCGGACCTCGTCGAGTCGGCGGGCGACGGTGTCTCGCTGACCGACCACGCGGAGACGCTCCCGCTTTTCACGCCGGCGTACCGCGGGGTCGTCAGGCCGGTCGGCGACGAAGAAGAGAGACGAGAGCTCTGAGGGGTCCGCTCAGACGAGCGGTTCGACGAGTTCGCGGCCGGCGTCGAGGAGCGCCGAGACCGCGTCTTCGGTCCCGGCTTCCGCGTAGACGCGCATCTTCGGCTCCGTCCCCGAGGGGCGGACGAGGAGCCACGAGCCGTCTTCTAAGAGGAGTTTGAAGCCGTCGAGCGTGACGACCTTGGCGATGTCGCGGCCGGCGACCGTCTCGGGGAGCGCGTCCTCAAGGTCGTCGATGACGCGCGCCTTCTCGGAGTCGGGGCAGGCGACGCTTATCTTGTCGGCGACGATTTCGCCGTGTTCGGCCTCGATGCGGTCGAGACGGGCGTCGAAGTCCTCCTCGGCGGTCGCGGCGGCCGCGAGCAGGCCCATGAGCACGCCGTCCTTCTCGCGGACGTGCCCGCGGACGGAGAAGCCGCCGGACTCCTCGCCGCCCATGAGCGCGTCGTGCTCGCGCATGCCGTCGGCGACCCACTTGAAGCCGACCGCGGTCTCGAACACCTCCTCGCCGTGGGCCTCGGCGATGCGGTCGATGAGGAACGTGGTCGAGACGGTCCGGATGGCCGGGCCGGAGTCGGATTCGAGCAGGTAGTCGTAGACGGCGGCGAAAAAGAGGTTCTCGTCGAGGACGCCCCGGTCGGGCGTGGCGATGCCGATGCGGTCGGCGTCGCCGTCGTTGGCGACCCCGAGGTCCGCGTCGTGTTCGGCCATCGCCTCGGCGAGGCCGTCGAGGTTCTCCGCGGAGGGCTCCGGCGAGATGCCGCCGAAGTCGGCGTCGCGTTCACAGCGCAGGCGGACGACCTCCGCGCCGGCGGCTTCGAGGAGCGCGTCGGTGACGCCGCGACCGCTGCCGTGCATGGCGTCGTAGACGACCGTGAGACCCGAGAGATCGTCGCCGACGAGGTCCATCGCGTGGTCGGCGTGCGGGGAGACCACGTCCACGCGCTCGATGGTCCCGCGCTCGGACTCGGGCAGGAGGTCCGGCTCGGCGAGTCGCTCGGCGACCGCGTCGGTCACGTCGGGGAGCGCCGGCGCGCCGTCCGAGGGGATGAACTTCACGCCGTTGTACTCCGGCGGGTTGTGCGAGGCCGTGACCATGAGCGCCCCCGAGAGGCCGCGGTCGGCGATGGCGTAGGCGACCAGCGGGGTCGGGCAGTCCCGCTCGGGGAGGAGCACGTCGAAGCCGTTGCCGGCGACGACCTCCGCGAGCGACTCCGCGAAGCCGGGGGAGGTCTCGCGGGCGTCGTAGCCGACGAGCACCGGCGCGGTGAACCCCTCGTCGGCGAGGTAGTCCGCGACCGCCTGTCCGACGACGCGGACCCGGTCGTCGGTGAAGGTGTCCAGCGTGGCGCGCCACCCGTCGGTCCCGAATGAGATTTCGTCCATACGCGAACCACTCCGCGGCGGGGCAAAAAACTACGTTACGAGCCAAATAGAGTCGGGCCGTGCGGCGGCGGCGACCCGGCGGGAACACGCCGACCGCGACGCGACTCCGACGCGGCCCCGACCCGCTCACGACGCGCTCACGACTCGACGAGCCGCAGTTTCTCCCGGCGGCGGAGCTGTTTGATCTCGTACTCGCGGGACATCGCCGCCGACTTCGACTCGAACGCCTCGACGTGGACGAGTTCGACCGGGGTCCGGCCGCGGGTGTACTTCGCGCCCTCGCCGGCGTCGTGTTCGGCGACGCGTCGCTCCACGTCGGTCGTGTACCCGGTGTACAGCGAGCCGTCGCTGCACTCGATGACGTAGACGAAGTGCACGAGAGAACGGTTCAGGGGCGCGGGTATGAACCCTGCGCCCGACCTCGCGCACGGGGAGTTGGCTTCGCGTGGTGGTCTTTTGTCGCTTCAGTGGTCATGCGGTGCGGGCACGCTGTCGAGCGACCTCCGCGATACCCGCGTTCGCCGAGCAGTTGGGACAGGCGAGCACCTGCCCGTCCTTGTCGGCGAACACGCGTGCGAAGCGCTCGGAGACGTGTGACCCGCAGTGGTCACAGACTGGCATTGTTGCGGTCCGGCAGCCACCAAGCCGGTGTGTGATACACAGTACCCCACCCATATGAGGGCTTCGCGCGTGTGCGTACGCACGCGAAATCGCGCACGACCCCGGAAGATCTCCGAGGAGCGCCCACTCAGGACCGGTCAGGCGTCGTCGTCGCGGGCGTCGGCGACCGCGCGGGCGATGAGTCCGGCCTGCGCGCCGGCGATGTAGCCGGCGTCGACGTTCACCGCGGAGAGCACGGTACACGACTGGAGCATCCCGAGGACGGCGGCCTCGCCGTCGCCGCCGTGGCCGTAGCCCGTCGAGACGGGCAGGCCGATGACCGGCGTGTCGACGAGGCCGGCGACGACCGTGGGAAGCGCGCCCTCGCGGCCGGCGGCGACGACGACCACGTCGGCCTCGCGGAGCGTGTCGAGGTGGTCGAGCACGCGGCCGAGGTGGGCGACGCCCACGTCCTCGATTCGCTCGACGGCCGCGCCCATCTCGCGGAGGACGGCGGCCGCCTCGCCCGCGGCCTCGGCGTCGGAGGTGCCGCCGGTGGCGATGGCGACGGTCGCGTCGAGGTCGGGGCGCTCGAACTCCGGGGCGGCCGCGACGACCGTCTTCGCCCGGGCGTCGCGGTCGATGTCGGCGTCCGGGAGGGCGTCGGCGACCGCCTCGGCGTGGGCGGTGTCGGCCCGGGTGACGAGCGCCCGCCCGCTCGTTTCGACCGCCGCGACGGCAAGCGTGGCCGTCTCGTCCGGCGTTTTTCCCTCCGCAAGAATCGCTTCTGGGACGCCGCGCCGGGTCTCTCTGGCGGCGTCGAACCGTCCGGCGTCCGTCGTCGCGTACCCGGAGAGTCGTACCTCGGCCTCGGCGGGCGAGAGCGAACCGTCCGCGACCGCCTCCAAGATGTCGCGCATGCCCGCACGTTGGCCCGAGGCGTACTCATACCCGTCGTTCCGCCCTCGCGGGGGCAAAGCATATATAAGTGGAGATTGTTCCCGAGAAATCCGTCCTCATAGAAGCGCCATAACCCCCAAATCCGGCGGTATTAACGTCCAATATAGGAAAGTTTATTAAAGGAGAATCGGTAGAACATTCTGTATGGCAGACCTCATTGTCAAGGCAGCCGTCAAGGAAGCGCTCAAGGACAAGAACGTGGCCTCGGACTTCTACGACGCTCTCGACGAGGAAGTCAAGGAGCTTCTCGAAGACGCTGCTCGCCGCGCTGAGCAGAACGACCGTAAGACGGTCCAGCCCCGCGACCTGTAAACTCGGTCTTTAGACCTCTCGTTCTTTTATCGCCGCCCGACGAGCGCCGGCTGTGCCCCCCGAAGGAAGTCGACTCGCCCCGCGAGTCGAGCCGGTCGAAGGCGTCCGTTCGAGCGGCGGACCACTCGGTCAGTCCCAGACCCGTTCGAGCGCCGGACCAACCGAGTCAGAACTCGGTCACGTCGACGCCGTCGTCGGTGCCGACGTAGACCGCGTCCGCGAGGCCGACGAAGATGCCGTGTTCGACCGCGCCGGGGAGCGACGCGAGGGCGGCCGCGAGCGACTCGGGGTCCGAAACCGTCCCGAACTCGCAGTCGAGAACGAGGTTCCCGTTGTCGGTGACGACGGGGCCGTCCTTGCGCTCTGCTCGGCGGAGCGTCGCCTCGCCGCCGAGGTCCGAGACGCCCGCCGCGACGGTCGTCCGCGCCGACGGAAGCACCTCGATGGGAACCGCCTGCGAGAGCGTCTCCGCGGTCTTCGAGGGGTCCGCGATGACGAGGAATCGGTCGGCGAAGGCGTCGACCACCTTCTCGCGGGCGTGGGCCGCGCCGCCGCCCTTGACGAGCGCGCCGTCGGCGAGGGCGACCTGGTCGGCCCCGTCGATGGCGAGGTCGATGGCGTCCACCTCGTCGAGGTCGACGACGGGGATGCCGCACTCGCGGGCGAGTTCGCGGGCCGCGAAGGAGGTCGGGACGCCCCGGACGTCGAGGCCGTCGGCGACGCGGTCGCCGATGGCGCGGATGGCGAACGCGGTGGTGCTGCCGGTGCCGAGCCCGACGACGGCCCCGTCTTCGACCGCTTCGACCGCCGCCGCCGCGGCGCGGCGCTTCTGCGCGTCGGTTCCGCCGGTAGTCTTCATGGCTCAGCCGACTCGGCCGGCGAGTAAAAATGGTCCTGAATCGACGGCGTCAGAGGCGGTCTAAGACCGCGTCCGCGTCGTAGGCGAGCGAGATGGCGCGGGTGCGGCCGCGTCCCTCGATTTCGGTGTAGCGCGCCTCGATGACGCCCAGTTGGTCCAGTTTGTTCACGAGTTCGGAGTAGCGCGTGTAGCCGAGGTCGGTCTCCTCGTTGAAGGCGTCGTACACCGCGCCGGCGCGCTCGCCGTCGTACTCGGCGACGACCCGGACGAGTTCGCGCTCGGGGTCCGAAAGCCCCTGCAGACACCGCGAGAGGTGGACGTACTTCGACTTGTCGTAGGCCGCCTCCACGTCCTCCATGTCGACCGTGCGGGAGGCGCGCATCTCGGCGTGGAGCCCGGCGCGGCGGAGCAGGTCGATGCCGACCCGGAGGTCGCCGCTGTCGGCGGTGAACTCCGCGACCTGGTCGAGTTCGGGCGCGCCGATGACGTCCTCGTGGAAGCCGCGCTTCGACCGGCCGCGGAGGATATCGACGATTTCGTCCACGTCGTAGCGGGGGAAGAACACCTCCTCGGGCCGGAAGACGCTCTGGACGCGCCCGTCGAGTTCGTCGATGACGTCGAGCGAGAGGTCCGACGAGATGATGATGACGCCGATGCGCGCGCCGGAGTGCGCCTCGTGGGCGCGCAACAGCGAGTAGAGCGTGTCGGACGCCTCGTTCTCGTAGAACAGGTAGTTCACGTCGTCGAGCGCGACGACGAGCACCTCGTCGTCCTCGACGAGGCGGTCGGTTATCTGGCCGAACAGCTTCTTGAACGAGATGCCCGACGACGGGGGTTCGTACTCGAAGATGTGCTCGAAGACGCGCGAGAACACCGCGTAGCGCGTCGAGTCGACCTGACAGTTCACCCGGACGGTCCGGACGCCCGACTGCGTGCCCAACTCGCCGAACAGCTTCTGGACCGCGGTGGTCTTGCCCGTCCCCGGCGGCCCGCGCACCATCGTGTTCAGGGGGCGAGAGCCGCGGACCGCGGGCCGGAGCGCGTACTTCAGGCTCCGCAGTTGGCTCTCGCGGTGGTTGAACGTCTCCGGAACGTGGTCGATTTCGAAGACGTGTTCGTCGCGGAACACCGTCTCGTCCCACGACAGCATCCCCTCTTCGGGGTCCTCCCTCATCGAGTAAAGTACCACGCGCGGGGGACTTAATCGTTTACCGCGGCGGCGTCCGACGGGGGGCGGACGGACGCGTTGTCTCGCTCGCACCCGCCCGCGAGAGGCGGTCGGCGTCGTCGCCACGGTCCGGTGGGAGGTCGCGAGCCGGTACGTCACTTACTGAAGGAGCCGAACGATTCGGTAGCCGATGGCGACGAGCAGAATCAGCCCGACCGCGCCGATACCGAGCACGACCGGCGAATCGGCGGTCTGCGAGAACGCACCCAGCGCCGGGAGCACGAAGACGGACAGCACGAGGAACCCGCCGAACACCAGAAACAGCAGGTACACCGCGGTCCCGAGCACGTCCCAGATGGCGTTTTTCGTGGCGTGGTAGACGAGGTCGTACTGCTGTCGTTCCTCGGGGGAGAGCGAATCGGAGGGCACGGGCGGAGTTGTCGGCGAATCAAGATAAATCGTGCGTCGCCGCGGGCGAGGGCGTCAGTCGAACTTCTCCAGCAGTCGCCCGTAGAAACTCGTCTCGTTCTCGCCGGCCAGTTTCTCCACGATGAGCTCCGGGGTCGAACGCGCGAGGTGGTCCTTCACGGGCGAGCGGTTGACGACGAGTTCGCCGTCTTCCAGCCCGACCGCCTCGATGCCGTCGACCGCGACCGACACGTCGGCGGCCTCGCGGATGCCGCCGGCGAGGTGGGAGACGAACACCGCGGCCGCGCCCTGTTCCGCGAGTTCTTCGAGGATGCCGGCGATGATTTTGGCCGACGCGCCGGGTTCGGTGATGCTCTCCAGTTCGTCCACGAGGACGAGTCGGTCGGCCGCGCCGTCGGTGAGCGCGGCGAAGTCGCGGAGCGTGCTCTCGAAGGCCCCGGCGTCGAGGGTGCCCTGCGACTTGGCGTAGTAGTGGAGTTCGGAAAACCGCGAGAGCCGGACCGAGTCTGCGGGGACGGGAAGCCCCATGTGCGCGAGGACGACGACGAGGCCCACGAGGTCGAGCGTCGAGGTCTTGCCACCGCTGTTGACGCCCGACAGGAGCGTGACGCCCGACACCTCGTAGTCCACGGGGTCGACGGCCGCGAAGTCCACGTCGAGGAGGGGCGAGCGGCCGGCCTCGATGGCGAACGAGCCGGCACCGTCGTTTCCGGCCGCGCCGGTGAACTCGGGGAAGACGCAGTCGAAGTCGCGGGCGAACCGCGAGACTGCGAGGCGAACGTCGAGTTCGAGCGCGTCGCGGACCAGCGTCTCGACGGGGTCGCGCAGGTCGCCGAGGTCGGCCGCGAGGTCGGCTTTCAGCTTCGCGGCGCGGCGGTCGCGGGCGGCCTTCAGTTCGGTTCGGAGCCGGCCGACGGCCTCCTCGTCGTGACCGAGCGGGAACGACGGGTCCTCGGGGAACACCCGCTCCGTCAGGTCGGCCTCGCCGGGGCGGAGCGACAGCGACTCGACGAGGTGGTCGCGGGCGGCGGCCAGCGCCTCGTCGAACTCGTCTTCGAGTTCGCGCGACAGCAGGGAGTCGACGCGCGCGCCCTGTTCGACCAGCGAGAGGAAGTCGGTCCCCTCGATGGTCACGTCGCGCTCTCGAATCGCGTCGCGGAGCCGGTCGTTGGCGACCGATTCGGCGGTCGAGACGGCGGTGTCGAGGTCGTCGACCGCGTTCGAGAGGCGTTCGAGTTCGTCGTCGCCGAGGACGGTCCCGTCGTCGGCCAACCGGGAGAGCGCGTCGCGGAGGGCGGCGAGGTCACAGGGCGGGTCGAGACCGGCGGTCTCGTGGACCGCGGCGGCCGCCTCCAAGGCCTCGCGGTTCGCGGCGAAGAAGGCGAGCAGTCGCTCGGGGACGACCTCGTCGGTCCGCTCGGCGGCGTCGGGGAGCACGCGCACGTCGCCCTCGACGTCGATGCCGGCGAACGACTCGTCCAGCACGACCACCGTGGAGTACGACCGCGCGAGTTCGGCGATGTCGCGGCCGTTCTCGACGACCTCGATGGAGAGTTCGGGGAACGCCTCCTTGGCGGCGGCGTAGCGCTCCGCGTCGGCGGTGGCGAGACAGCGCTCGCGGACGCGCCGCGGCGTCGGGTCCGCGAGGGGTTCGACGCCCGACAGCGCCGCGAGCACGTCGGGGTCGGGATCGAGGTCGGTCGCGTCGGCGGCGAACGCCCGGACCTCCTCGATGCGCGAGGCCGACCCGGTGGGAAACAGCGTCTCCAGTCGCTTCTCGGCGTACGTCGTGACCGTCCGCGCCTGCAGGAGACCGAGCGCGTCGCGGTAGAGTTCCGAGGCGCGGTCGGTGGCGAGGAAGCCGCCGGGGTCGCCGTGGTCGCGGCGAATCGCCCCGCGGGCGATGGCCGCCGCCCGGCCCTCCGTGAGCCCCGGTGCCCGCGCGAGCGCCGCCACGTCGCCGTCGGTGAGCGCCCGCTCGGCGTCGTCGAGTTCCGCGAGCGCGGCGGCGGTCTTCTCGCCGACGCCCGGGATGGTCTCGAAGTCCATTCGGGCGGACCTATCGCGGCATAGGACAAAAAGTCGCGGGGTGGTGACCGCGGGACGACGCGCGGGTCGTGCCCGCCGAGAGAGCGTCTGTCGCGGCCGGTTCGCCGACTCGTGGGGCCTTCGCGGTCGTTCGCGCCGGGGGCGAGGGGCTTTTGCCCGTCGGCCGGGAAGGGAGGCCATGAGCGAGCGAGACGTCGCGGCGAAGGCAGACGCAGTACGCGAGGCGCTCGCGGAGCGCGAGAGCGTCCTCATCGCCTTTTCGGGCGGCGTGGACTCCAGCGTGGTCGCGGCACTCGCCCACGAGGCGCTCGGCGAGAACGCGATCGCCTGCACCGCGAAGAGCGAGACCCTGCCGGACGCCGAATTGGACGACGCGAAGCGCGTCGCCGAGGAGATCGGCATCGAACACCTGACTGTCGAGTTCTCCGAACTGGACAACCCCGACTTCGTCGCCAACGACGACGACCGGTGTTACCACTGCCGGACGATGCGCCTCGGCCGGATGTACGAGGCCGCCCGCGACCGCGGCATCGAGGCCGTCTGCGACGGGACAAACGCGTCTGACCCCGGCGAGGGCCACCGCCCCGGCCTCCGCGCCGTCGAGGAGTTGGAGGTGCTGTCGCCGCTTCTCGCCCACGACATCACGAAAGCGGAGGTCCGCGCCATCGCCGACGACTACGACCTGTCGGTCGCCGACAAGCCCTCGATGGCCTGTCTCTCCTCGCGGATTCCGACCGGGCTCGAAGTCACCGAGGAACGGCTCTCGCGGGTCGAGCGCGCCGAGACGATTCTCCGGACGTGGGGCTTCGAGCAGTTCCGCGTCCGCGACCACGACGGCCTCGCCCGCATCGAAGTCGCGCCGGAGGAACTCGACCGCGCCCTCGACGCCGACTTCGTCCGCGCCGCCCGCGACCACCTGAAGGACGCCGGATTCGACCACGTCACGCTCGACTTCCACGGCTACCGGACCGGGAGCGTCAGCCCCGCCGGGGAGGCGAACGCCGAGGCCGACGACGAGCTCCTCGTGGACGACGTGTTCGCGCAGGACTACCCGATGCGGAAGTAACCGAAAAACGAAACCGCGGCTGCACCGCGAGTCGGCCGCAGAATACCTACGTCGTCAGAAATCGCGTCTCGTTCTCGGCGACGACGTGGACGAGCGGTTCGTCGCCCTCGTCGCTCAGTTCGACTTCGAACTCGCAGATGCCGCCGTTGTCGAGCGGTTGCGACAGCATCGACTCGACGATGTCGAGGCCCTTCACCTCGCCGAGCGACAGCCGAATCGGCGCGCCGTGGCTGACGACGAGCACCGTCTCGTCGAGTTCGAGCGAATCGGCGAGGCCCTCGCGAGCGTTGAGGACGCGGCGGCGGACCTCGACGAGGCTCTCGCCGCTCGGGGGGCGTTCGCGGGCGGCGGGTGCGCCGACCGCCGAGAGGGAGTACTGCGGGTATCGGTCGGTGAGTTCGTCGAATTCGAGCCCCTGAAACGACCCCACGTCGCGCTCGCGCCACGCCGAATCGAGGACGGGTTCGAGGCCGAGTTCGCGGGCGACGGGGCGGGCGGTCTCTTGGGCGCGTTCGATGTCGGAGGAGACGAGGCGGTCGACCTCGTAGGTGTCCGCGACGTGGCGCGCGAGGGCGTCGGCCTGCGCGCGGCCGCGGTCGGTGAGCGACACAGGGGCCCACCCCTGTACGCGCCCGGCGCGGTTCCACGTCGTCTCGCCGTGTCGGGCGAGAAGGAGGGTTGCCATACGTCCGTCTCTCTCCTCACCGGCAATGAACGTTCCGCGCGAGATTCACGGTCTCGGCGCGCCAACTGTTAGGTATGGCACACGAACTCGTCACGAGCATCGAGATAGACGCCCCGCCCGAACGGGTGTGGGAGACGCTCGTCGACTTCGACCGCTACCCCGAGTGGAACCCGTTCATGCGAATCGCCGGGCGGCCGAACGAGGGCGCGACGCTCACCGTCCACCTGCGACCGCCGGGCGGCCGCGAGTCGGCGTTCGAACCCGACGTCACCCACTGCGAGAAGCACCACGAACTGCGCTGGCTGGGCCATCTCGTCTTCTCGGGGCTGTTCGACGGCGAACACCGGTTCCGCCTCGAACCGCTCGACGGCGGCGGGCGTACCCGATTCGAGCAGTCCGAGACGTTCTCGGGCGTCCTCGCCGGACTCCTGTTGCGGTTCGTCGGCGAGCGGACCCGGGCGGGGTTCGTCGCCATGAACGAGGGACTGAAGACGCGCGTCGAGGGCATGGTCGCGGCCGAGAAGCGGGAGGCGACGGAGTCGACGGACGCGGCGTGATTCCCCGCGGTCTCGGGGAGGTTCGGCGCGTTACAGCGACTCGCCGCAGAAACGGCAGGTGTCCCTCCCTGACTCCTCCAACGAGTGGCAGTTCGGACAGGTGACGGTCTCGGTGCGGGCGGACGGGACGCCGTTCGGCGACGCCGACTGACCGGCCGCGCGGCGACCAACCCCGGGTTCGTCGCGCCCGAGGTTGAGGTACAGCGCCAAGCCGAGAACCCCGCCGACGAACACCGAGAAACCCCAGAGGAAGGCGTTGTGCGAACTGTGCCTGGTCGCGTCGATGCCGGCCCAGACGCTCACGACGAACCAGAGCGGGAGGGCGACCACCGACAGGGCGACGAGGTCGGCCATCGTATAGGTATTCTAACCATTCTAAGATAGGTCTTCTGAACGGTCGGCGGTCGGCGGAAACGAGGAGGAACGAACCGGCCGGGAGAGAGACGAGAGAAACGAGAAGCCGGTCAGTTCCCGGTCCAGCGCAGGGCCGCGAGCGTCCCCTCGAACAGGACGATCATCGTCGCGCCGATGATGATGGGGGCCATCCCGGTCGGGTCGGGGCTGACGAGGAACGCGAGGCCGAGGAACGCGCCCCAGAACAGCAGGCGGCGGTCTTCGAGCCACCGCCGGGTGACGAGGTTCATCATGATGGCCAGTTCCACGAACAGCGGAATCTGGAAGACGACCGCCATGTAGCCCATCAGGATGAGGATGAGGTTGAACGTCTCTTTGAGACCGAACGCGACGACCGCGGTCCCCTCGGTGTAGGAGGTGAAGTACGCGAAGATGGCCGGGAGCACCACGAAGTGCGCGAAGAGGACGCCGACGAGCGCGAGGATGAGGCTCGTCGGGACGGCCGCGAGGTAGTATCTGCGCTCTTTCGGATAGAGGCCGGGGCGCATGAACAGGTACGTCTCGTAGACGAACACGGGGAGGCCGATGACGGTCCCGGCGAGGCCGGCGACCTTCAGTTTGGTGAGGATGAGTTCGAGCGGGCCGTAGAGTCGCGGCCGGCGGTCGACGATGGTCTCCGCGCCGGGGATGTGGGAGTTCCAGAGGAAGTTGATAACGTCGGTCGCGCTCGGGATGTGGACGCCGAAGGCGGCCTGCGTGTCGACCAGCGCGTTGAGGATGTCCGCGCCGGGGAACAGCACGAGCGTAATCGCGCCCGCGACGCCGAGGACGACCGCCAACCGGCGAATCATCTCCTCGATGTGCGCGGTCAGGGGCATCTCCTGGTCGCTTTCGGGGGCCTCGCCGACGAGCCCGCCGACGTCCTCGTCGTCGAAGTCGTCGTCGAAGTCGTCGGCGGCGGGCGCGGGCGACGGGGCCACGCCGCTCACCTCGTCCTCGCCCGAGAGAGCGGGACTGGCACCGTCGGGCGCGGGGTCCGGGCCGGCGGCGTCGGCCGGCTCCTCGCGCGAATCGTCGTACGTCCCCTCGGGGACGTGCGAGGTGTGTTCATCGTCGGCGAGGAGACGAGGCTCGTCGGTGTCGTCAGTGTCGTCCGAGTCGTCGGCGTCGTCCGAGTCGTCGGTGTCGTCAGTGTCGTCGCTGTCGTCAGTGTCGTCGGCGTCGTCAGTGTCGTCGGTGTCGTCGGTTCCGTCGGTTCCGTCGGTATCGCCGTCCGTCTCGTCGGGAGCGTCGTCGCCCTCGCCGTCGTCGGACCCGTCGGTAACGGTCTCGTCTCGCGGGGTGACTCGACCGTAAACCGGACCGTCGGACGACGAAGACGCGTCGTCGGCGTCGTCGGCGTCGTCGGCGTCGCCGTCGGACGAGCGCTGGTCGGCGTCGTCCGAGGCGTCCGTCTCGTCGTCGGCCGCAGAGAGCCCTGCGTCGCGCTCCTCGTCCGCCATTCAGGTGTCCTACGCTTCCGGCCAGTTATAGGTCTTTTCGCATCGCGCCGAGGAGGTGCGTCGAGAGGGTCGAACTCACGCCCGCGGTGAAAAAGATTGATAACCGCCAGACTGCTTTCGCCACGTACGTATGTCCAGCGCCCTCGACGAGGACACCCAACAGACCATCGCGGCGGGCCGCGAGACCGCCGGTGCGATGCTCCGCGCGGCGCAAAAAGACCTCCAGAAGGTCTTCATCGTCTTCCTCGTCGGGTTCCTCGGCACGTTCTACGCGCTCCGACTCTACGTCTGGGGGTTCTTCCGGGGCGTGACCAAAGCGCAGATGGACGCCAGCGTCGCCGGCGACGTCAGCATCATCGCCCAGACCCCCTTCGACGTGATTCTCTTGCAGGCCAAAATCGGCCTCGTCGTGGGGGTGCTCTTCGCGGTCCCGCCGTTCATCTACGTCTCGCGGGACGCGCTGAAAGCCCGAGGCGCGTGGCCCAAATCGCCCGTCGCGCCGTGGAAACTCGCGCTCATCGGACTGACGATGGTCGTGCTGTTCGCCGCGGGCGTCGCCTACGGCTACTTCGTCTTCTTCCCGTTCACGTTCGCGTTCCTCGCCCAGAATGCGATTTCCGCCGGCTTCACCCCGAGCTACTCCATCGTGAAGTGGGCGCAGTTCATCTTCCTGCTCACGCTCTCGTTCGGCCTCGCGAGCCAGCTCCCGCTCGCGATGACCGGCCTCTCGTACGCCGAAATCGTCCCCTACGAACTGTTCCGCGACAAGTGGCGGCACGCCGTCGTCGGCATCTTCGCCTTCGGCGCGCTGTTCACGCCGCCGGACCCGTTCACCCAGATCATGTGGGCGGTGCCCGTCATCTCGCTGTACGCGTTCAGCCTCTATCTCGCCCGCGTGGTCGTCACGGCCAAGCGGGGGAGCGAGAAGATGGACGTCAAGGCGACGGCGGCCCACCACTGGAACCTCCTCGCGGGCGTCGGCGTCGTCGCCGGCCTCCTCGTCTACGCCTTCTACGAGTACGGCGGCGTCGAACTCGCGAACGCCGGACTCGCCGCGGTCGGCAGCGACTACGTGTTCCTCGACCCCGGCTCGCAGTTCGTGTTGGGCGCGTTCGTCGCCGCCGGCGGCGTCGTCGGCCTCGCGTTCGGCCTCGCGTACCTCGTCTACCGCGACATCGAACGACTCGAACGGACCGAAGTCGGCGTCGGCGACCCCTCGAAACTCGACCTCTCGGCGCTCGACGTGGCGGGCGTCCGCGCCGCGCCGCCGGAGGTCTTCGCCGACCGCGACGAAGACGAGATTATGAGCCTCGCGTCCGCCGCCATCGACGACGGCGACAAGGCCAAAGCGCAGGCCCTCATCGACCGGTTCGACGAGGCCGACGCGGACCGCGAGGCCGACGCGGCCGACGCCGAAGACGAGCCGGGCGAACTCGAAGACCGGACGACCCGCGCGGGCGGCGCGTTCTTCTCCGAACTGACCGAGGGCGAGACCGACGAGGACGACATCGGCGGCTACTACACCGACATCGCGTTCATCGTCGATTCGCTCACCTCGCGGGCGTTCTGGGTCGTCGGCTGGTTCATGCTCGTCCTCGCGGCGACGTTCGGCTGGCTCTACACCGGCGGTATCAGGGACGTCTACGACGACTTCCTCGGGCGCCTCCCCGCGGCCGTGCGACCCGAGGAAGTGCTCAACGTCGTCGCGCTCCACCCGATGGAGGCGCTCATCTTCGAGGTGAAGTTCTCGACGATTCTGGCCGTGTTGGCGACGCTCCCGCTCGTCGCGTACTTCGCGTGGCCCGCGCTCCGCGAGCGCAACCTCATCCGCCGGCGCCGCCGGACCGTCTTCCTGTGGACCGGCGCGCTCGCCGGCGGCCTCCTCGGCGGCTTCGCCCTCGGCTACAGCTACGTCGCGCCGACGGTCATCACGTTCCTCGTCGAGGACGCGCTCGCGGCGAACATGATAATCGCCTACCGCATCACCAACTTCTTCTGGCTCATCTTCTTCACCACCGCCGGCATCGGCCTCCTCGCCGACGTGCCCATCCTGATGGTGCTTCTCAACACCGCCGGCATCAGCTACCGGATGATGCGGAAGCGCTGGCGCGAGGTCACGGTGTTCATCCTCGCCATCTCGGCGGTGTTCACCCCCGCGAGCATCACGACGATGTTCATGGTGACGCTCCCGCTGATGGCCGCCTACGGCGTCGGCCTCGGCGTCCTGTTCGTGCTGACCGTCGGCGGCCGGCGCGACCTCTCGCCCGCCCGCGGCGCGGCGGAGTGAGCGCGGGCCGACCGCGACCGACTCATCAATTCGCCAACCCGAAGACGCGCCGAACACCGCCGTTACGGCCGTTGAAAAGGCGTTAAGTATTCTCACGAGAATCGCGGAGTATGGCCAAGATAAGCGTCGAGATACCCGACGAACTGCTCGCTGACCTAGACGAGCACGTCGGCGACGACAGGAAGTTCGTGAACCGGAGCGATGCGGTTCGGGCGTCCATCCGGAAGACGCTCGACATCCTCGACGAAATCGACGACCGACACAACCGCCTCGTCGAAGATGAGTGAGGGGCGCTCGGCCGTCGGGCAGGTCGCCCTCGTCGGGCTGTTCGTCACCGCGCTGACGACGGCGCAGTTGACGGCGTCGAAACTGCTTTCGATTCCCCTGCCGTCGGCGGTGGGCGAACTCCCGTTCGTCGGCGCGGCCATCCTCATGCCGGGGGCGGCGCTGGCGTACGCGCTCACCTTCTTCGCGTCCGACTGCTACTCCGAACTGTACGGCCGCCGGGCGGCGCAAATCATGGTGAACGTCGGCTTCGCCATGAACTTCGTCCTCCTCGGCCTCGTCTGGAGCACCATCGCCGCGCCCGCCGCCAACCCCGAGTTCGCCGCGCAGTTCGCCACGGTGCTGTCGTCGGGGACGAACGTCGTCGCCGGGAGCCTGCTCGCGTACCTCGTGAGTCAGAACTGGGACGTCATCGTCTTCCACGGCATCCGCGAGCTGACCGACGGCTCGTTCCTCTGGCTCCGCAACATCGTCTCGACGGCGACGAGTCAGGCCATCGACACGGTCATCTTCGTCGGCGTCGGGTTCTACGTCGCGCCGACGGTCCTCGGCATCGGCGACCCCTTCGAGTGGAACGTCCTCGTCGGGCTCGCTATCGGCCAGTACCTCCTGAAACTCCTCATCGCAATCGTGGACACCCCGTTCGTCTACGGGACCGTCGCGCTCCTCCGCGGCGACGACGAGTCCTCGACCGACGGCTGGGTCGCGGACTGAGACGCCGCCGACAGCGACGGACGGCTTATCTCTCCTGGTAACATACCACACGATGTATGGCCGACGAGCACCGCCACCGGCTCACCGAGCGAGACGGGATGGAGATGGGGGTTCGCTGTCCGAACTGCGGGACCTACACGTCGTTCGGGGACATCCTCGCCACCGGGGCCTGTCGCGGCGGGTGGAAGGGGTGTCGGACGGGGCTTCGACTCGAACTCGTGGTCGTCGAGTGAAAAGAGCCGGCTGGGCGGAGAGCCGAACGAGCGACGCGGTTCAGACGGCCGCGTCGGCGTCCGGGGAATCGGTCAGATAGAGGTACGCCGCCGCGACGCTGAAGACGGCCTCGCCGCCCTTCGAAAGAATCGCCATCTCGCTGACTCGCCCGCTCATGACGACCCACGCCACGATTTGGGCGAGCGCGAACGCGATGGCGACGAGGTAGAACTCGCGCCGCCAGAACTTGCTCAGGTAGACGGCGATGCCCGCGAGGAAGCCGACGCCGGCGAGAACGAACAGAATCGCCTGCGTCTGGTTGAACTGGAGCAACATCGGAGCCATCGACAGGTGGACGTACGTCGAGGCCAACGCCCCGAGGATGGCGACGTACGGGACGATACCCGACGGCAGGCCGGTGAACAACGGTCGCGAGTCGGCGGTCGTCGTGTCTGCAGACATGGGTGACTCACGAGCAGAGTCGTGTCAACCGATAATAATGCTTGCCCGAAGTTAGACACAAATTGCGCGGAGAACGGGTCGGCGGCGCGGTGGCGCGCGGGCGCGAGAGAGACGCGCGACGTCGGCGCGCTCAGTCGTCTATCGGTTCGGCGAAGGCGAACCGCGGCTTCACGTCGGTGACGCGGACCGTCGGCGTGTCGCCCGCCTCCGTGCCGGAGACGAACAGCGTGAAGTCCTCGACCTTGGCGATGCCGTCGCCCTCGCTTCCCACGTCGACGATTTCCACGTCGAGTTCGTCGCCCTTCCGGACCGGGGCGGTGAGGAAGTGCTTGCCGACGAGGTACTGCTCGGAGGAGCTATCGCGGGAGGCGTCGGGGCGCATCGACCGGACGTACTGGAACTCCCGCTCCATGTCGGCGCGGAGGTCCGCGACGTCCGGGCCGTCGAACACCTTCACGGCGAAGTCGCCGCCGGTCGCCAACAGCTCCTGTGCGACCTCGAACGCCTGCCGGGCGAGGTAGACCGAGCGGGCGTGGTCCAGCGAGTACTCGCCGGTCATGTTCGGTGCCATGTCGGAGACGACGGCGTCGGCCCCGCGCTCGCCGATGACGGCCGTCAGTTCCTCCTTCGTCTCGTCTTCGGTCATGTCGCCGCGAATCGTCTGGACGTTGTCGCGGTCGATACCGCGGATTCGCTGGAGGTCGACGCCGACGACCTTGCCGTGGTCGCCGACCGCCTCGGAGGCGACCTGCAGCCACCCGCCGGGGGCGGCACCGAGGTCGACGACGGTGTTGCCGGGGCCGAACAGGCCCGCGTCCCCGTCGAGTTGTTTCAGCTTGTAGGCCGAGCGGGCGCGGTAGCCCTCCTGTTTGGCCTTGTTGTAGTAGTGGTCCTTGCGCGCCATAGTCTTGCCACCAGTAGCGTATCAGGCCGTATACCGGCTTCGGCTTGCGTCGTGGAGCGTGGGGAACAGTCTCACATCCCGTGGCGTCGGCGTCGAGGCGGTCGGGTTCAGTCGTCGCCCGCGAGTTCGTCGAACAGCGCCGCGACGCGCTCCTCGATGTCGTCGCGAATCGCCCGGACCGCGTCGAGGTCGCGCCCGTCGGGGTCGTCGAGGTCCCAGTCGCGGGCGTCGCCGCGCCACGTCATGGGACAGATGCCCTCGGCCGAACAGCCCATCGTGACGACGATGTCCACGCCCAGAATCTCCTCTTGGTCGATTGCGCGGGGCGTCTCGTCGGCGAGGTCGAACCCCACCTCGCCCATGACCGCGACGACCTCGTCGTGGACGCGGTCGGCGGGGTCGGTGCCGCCGGTGACGACCTCGATTCGGTCGCCGACGCCGCGCTCGTCGCGCTCCCGGCGGGCGAAGGCTGTCGCCATCTGGCTCCGGCCGGCGTTCTGGACGCAGACGAAGGCGACGCGGGTCGCAGTCGCGTCGGTATCGGTGTCGGTGTCGGCGGTGTCGCTCATCGCTCGGCACCTCGTCTGCGGGCGGCTGGCTTCGTCTCGGTGTTCGCCATATCCGGGTGTTACACAATCTGCTATTTGAGTTCTTTGAAGCCCGAAACCGCCGAAATCGTCGAATTAGCTATGTTCGGAGACAGTGACGACAACACACATAGGGAGCCGACGGGAACGGTGGGGTGCTCGCGGGAGCGCGCACGCGGGAGAGCGTGCGAACATCATATTGCGGTGAGTCCAAATCAGGAGTATTTTTAAGACCGCTGTCGTACGACGGCACATATGTTCAAGGCCATCGTGAGCGCCGCGACGCTCCGGGACGCGCTCGACTCCGTGAGCGTCCTCGTCGACGAGTGTAAGATTCGACTCAACGAGGAGAGTCTCTCCATCCGCGCCGTCGACCCCGCGAACGTCGGCATGGTGGACCTCACGCTCGACGCGGCGGCGTTCGAATCCTACGAAGCCGACGGCGGCGTCATCGGCGTCAACCTCTCGCGGCTCGAAGAGGTCGCCGGGATGGCGGGCTCGGGCGACCTCATCCACCTCACGCTCGACGAGGAGACGCGCAAGCTCAACATCCGCATCGACGGGCTGTCGTACACGCTCGCGCTCATCGACCCCGACTCGATTCGCCAGGAACCCGACATCCCGGACCTCGACCTCGCGGCGAACATCGTCCTCGAAGGGACGCACCTCGACCGCGGTATCAAGGCGGCCGACATGGTCTCTGACCACATCCGCCTCCGCGTCGACGGCGCGGAAGAGACGTTCCACATCGAGGCCGAAGGCGACACCGACGACGTGGACCTGTCGCTTCCCCCGGCGGACCTCATCAGCATCGAGGCCGGCGCGGCCGACTCGCTGTTCTCGCTCGACTACCTGAAGGACATGAACAAGGCGATTCCGACCGACGCCGAGGTCACCGTCGAACTCGGCGAGGAGTTCCCGGTCAAGCTTCACTACCAGATCGCAGAGGGGATGGGCACCATCACGTACATGCTCGCCCCGCGCATCCAGAGCGACTGAGCGGACGTTTCGGCGGCCGCGTCGTTTTCCGACCACCCGAGCCGTCCCACTCGTTTCTCTCGACTCTCACTCGCCAGCGACCGCGTCGGCCCGACTCGGCCGCGAACCGAGCCTCAGGGCGCTTCCGCCCGCGGTCGGCGCGCGACCGACGCGAGAACGAATATCACGGGCACGATGAGCACGGCCCCGACGACGAACGGCGACCAGTACGCGAAGACGTACAGCGCCGCCATCGACGGCGGGCCGAGCGTCCGGCCGAGGCTCCCCGCGCCCTGCGTGACGCCGAAGGCGTTGCCCTGCTGGTCCGCCGACGCCGACGTGGAGACGAGCGTCGACAGCGAGACGTTCAACATCCCGTTGCCGAACGACAGGAGCGCCCCGACGAGGAGGAGCGCCGCGAGTTCGCGGGTGAGCCACGGCGGCCCGCCGACAGCGGGGAGAAACGCCCCGATATCGGGCGAAAACGGGAGCAACGCGAGCGAGGCCAGGAGCCCGACCGCGCCGACGACCGCCAGTTTCGCCTCCGAGTACCGCCGGGCGAGTCGGCCGACGACGACCCCCTGATTCAGCGTGCCGAGCAGGCCGATGTAGGTCAGAAACAGCGCCGTCTCCGTCTCGCCGTAGCCGTACACGTCGGCCGCGAAGGGGATGAACATGACCTGAATCCCGGAGAAGGCGACCGAGACGACGAAAAAGGAGACGACGAGCCCCCGGAGGCCGTCGTCGGCGAGGGCGGCGCGGAACTGCGAGACGAGCGTCGTCGCGGGCGTGCCGGCCGGCGCTCGGGTGCGCTCGGGTTCGCGCAGGAAGACGAACGCGAAGCCGAGGCTCACGAGGCTCAGCGCCGCCGCGGTGAAACTCGGCAGCGAGAAGCGCGTCGCGGGCACGAACGACGGGAGCAGGTCGCGGGCGAGCGCGACCACCGGATCGGAGGCCATCAGGCCGCCGATGGCCGGCCCGAAGATGAACCCGAGGCTGAACGACGCGCCGACGAGGCCGAGCGCGCCGGCCCGCCGCGCCGGCGGCGTGATGTCGGCGATGTACGCCTGCGCCGTGGCGATGTTGCCGCCCATCGCGCCCGCGAGCATCCGCGAGGCGAACAGCGTCGCCACCGCGAGCGTCGTGCCGAAAAGCAGGTTGATTTCGCCGGCAACGCCGAAGACGGTCCACGCGAGGACGCTCCCGACGAGCGACAGCATGATGACCGGCCGGCGGCCCCGCCGGTCGGAGACGCGACCGAGGACGGGCGCGAAGAGGAACTGCATGAGCGAGTACGACGCCGCGAGGAGCCCGATGTACACGTCGCTGACGCCGAAGTTCCGGACGTAGAACGGCAGGATGGGGATGACGACGCCGAACCCGAGGAGGTCGATGAAGACGACGGCGACGACGACCGCGAGGGCGCGTCGCGTTCCCCGCGACACCTCGGGGGCCTCGGCGTCGGCAGACACGGCGGACTCGGGGGCACTCACGACACCACAGACGCGCGAGAAGCGCCTAACGGTTGCGCCGAGTCGACGCGAGATTGAGGCCGGCGCTCAGGAGCGGTATCTGTCGATGACGCGCTTTGCGGAGACGGCCTTTTCCTTCCAGCCGTAGCCCGCGTCGTAGACGTGGCGCTTCTTCTCGACGAGTTCGGCCGGCGTCGCCTCCTCGAAGCCGCCGCGGTCCCACGCGCCGGTGTCGCGGAGCCAGTTGACGACGTTCTCGCGCGTCTCGGGCCACGACAGCCCGACCATCTCGTACCACGCGATCATGGCGAAGACGGCGTTGTCGTGACAGCCGGGGACGCTCCCGTACTGGTGGAGCGTCCGCATCGGCTCCCGGGTCGGCTCCGAGACCTCCTCTCTGAACTCCTCGGCGGTGCGCAGTCGGAGGACGCCGGAGTCCGCGTCCGACACCCGCTCGTCGCGCTTGAGTCGCCGGAGCGCGGCCTGCCGGAGCGGTCCCCACTCGCCCGGCGCTTCGCGGCGGAGCGTCCCCTCGTCGCACGGGCCGCCCGCGAGGACGGAGACGATGTCGACGTAGGCCCGCTCGACTTCGACCCACGGCGTCCCCTCGAAGCGACAGTCGGCGTCGTGGAGACTGGTCGTGGCGCGGCAGTCCGGACACGGGTAGTCGAAGTGCGGCACGTGAGAGCCTGAGGAAGTGGTCGGTAATAGGTTGTGTGATGCGCCGTCGTCGCGGCGGCACGCGCCGCGAGAACCGGCCGCGGGAATGGGCCGCACGGCCCACGGCCGCCACCGGCGAATCCGTCGCGTTTATCGGTGGGCACCCGGAACGTGGCGGTATGCGGATGCGCCCGCTCCACGCCCGATACCCGTTTTTCGCCGCGGCCAGAGAGGCGGTCGAATCGGCCGACGTCGCCATCGCGACGCTCGTCGCCGAGGACGCCCCGGCCGTCGAGCGCGGCGTCGAGCGCGTCGAGCGCGCCCTCATGGAGGGCACCGTCGAACCCGACCCCGACGAGTCCTACGCGCGGGACACCCAGACGGAACTGCTCTCGTACCCCATCTCGCGCATCATCGTCTCGCTCGTCGAGACGCCCGCGGCGGTGGACAAGTACGCCCGCGCCGAGGCCGACACGGCCTACGAGCGCATGCTCGCCGACTTCGACGCCGGCGACGACGACGTCCACGGCGAGGCCCGCGCGAGCCTCGACGACTTCCTCCGCGAGTTCGACCTCGAAGACGCGGTGCGGGCCGAACCGACCCGGAACCGCAACAGCCGCCGCGCGCCCGACCACTACTGGGTCGACGTGGGACCGTACCTCGCCTACTCCGACACCGACTGGGGCGCTGACTGGCGGCTCGTCAACCGCTCGCTGGCCGACGGCGCGGTCCGCGTCACCCGCGAGGAGCTCTCGGAGCTGCTCCGCGAGGCGGTCCGCCGCCGGGTCGCGGAGGGGCTTCCCTTCGCCGTCCGCGGGAGCGACGCCGGCGACCGGCTCGCCGACGCGCTCAAACCCCACGTCGAGCGCCTGCGAAACCTGCTTTCGGACCGCGGCGCGGTCAACGTCGTCTACGTCGATTCGGTCGACCCCGACCACTTCCCGCCCTGCGTCGAGGCGCTGTTAGCCCGGGCCCAAGACGGCGAGGACCTCCCGAACGAGGCGGCGTTCGCGCTCACGGCGTTCCTCGTCGGCGTCGGCCTCGAACCCGAGGAAGTCGGCGGCGTCGTCGGCGACGCGAACGCCGAGGAACTCGAAAAGCGGGCGACCGTCCTTGCGGACTCAAGCGGGTCGCAGTACGCGTCGCCGACCTGCGAGACGATGCAGGCGTACGACCTCTGTGTGAACCGCGACGACCGCTGTGACACAATCAAGCACCCGATGAAGTACTTCGAGACGGCGACGAACGACGCGGACGCGGCCGCCGCGGACGAAGCCGCCGACTGACGGGGAGACGGGAGCAGTTTCTACGAGCCGTCAGCCGACCGCCGAGCGCCGCCGCTGCGCGTCGAACGCCGTTTCGCGGCGACCGCGTCGCCGAAACCGACCGACAGGATTAGGAAGAACGCGACAGCCAAACGCCGATACCAGCCATCACGAGGACGAACGCCGTGATAGCGCCGACGAGTGCGAGCCCGCCGGTGGAGACGAGTCCACTCTGGTTGTAGGTCGCACCGATGCCGACGATGAGGGCGATAAACACCCCGACCGCGACGATGGAGACGGCAATCTTCCGCCGCATCTCCGCTTCGATAGCCATGCGACGACGTATCCGCGGCCGTTCTAAAAGGTCTTCGATGGGCGGATGCCCGACGAGAGCCACTCACGCGGCCGATTTTCCACGCGAAACGAGGGTTTAGGTCGTTCGAGAACCTATCTGTAGGTGACGGAACCCGACCTCGAACAGCCGCTGGTAAGGTCGGACTCCCGCACCACCATGACGCACATCGCACACACACCCGCGTCGACTCGCCGCCCGGTGCGCCGCAAGACCACGCTCCCGTCCGACGGGCTGGCCGGGCGCGCCCGCCGCGCCCGCGTCGAGCCGATGGCCGTCCGGCCGCTCCGCGACGGGCGCTACGTCGTCGAGACCGACGGCGGCACCTACGTCGTCGACGTGGAGGCTCGCACCTGCACCTGCCCCGACAACGCCATCCGGCGCGCCCGCTGTAAGCACCTCCGCCGGGTCGCCATCGAAATCACCCGCGGCGAGGTCCCGCCGCCGGGCCGCCGGAGCGCCACCTGCGCCGTCTGCGGCGACGAGACGTTCGTCCCGATGGACGCGGCGGGGCCCCAGCTCTGTCCCGACCACGAACACCGCGCCGGCGACCTCGTCCACGACCGCGAGAGCGGGAGCCTCCTCGTCGTCACGCGGGCACTCGGCACCCGCGCCGACGAGACGCCGACCGAGACGGGGAAACTCGTCTCGGCGTTCGAGAGCAACCGCGACTACGGCGACCACGAACCGGCCTTCGAGGCCGTGTATCTGGACTCGCTGCCGGTGAACGCCGGCCTCGCCGACCTCGGCGAACTGCACGCCTACCGGTTCCCCGCCTCGCGGCTCAGCCGCGTCGAACGCGGCTTCGTCGGCGCTCGCACGCTCGGCGAGCGACTCGCTCGGGCGTGAGCGAGCGCGGAAAATCGCGCCGCGGCCTCAGTCGCCGCCGAGTTTCGTCTGGGTCGGGCCGCCGGTGAACGACTCGAAGTCCTCGCCCTCGGCCAGCGCCGTCTCCTTTTTGACGCGGTAGTTCCCGCCGTCGGTCACGTAGAGTTCGCTGGGATGGAAGAAGTACCAGTCCTCGCGGTCGAATCGGACGGCGATGCGGGCCTTCGCGCCGAAGTTCCGCGAGAAGTAGACGAGCGCTTCGACCTCCTCGCCGCTCAGGTAGATGGGGCGGCCGCTGGAGGCCTTCGCCTCGATGGCGTAGAACACCTCGCCGTTGCCCGCGAGCACGTCTGGGAGTTCGCGCGTCGTCGCGCTCCCGGAGGCGGGCGCGCGCATGACCGCGAAGCCGGCCTCGTCGAGAGCGTTGACGAGTTCGCGCTCGCGTCGGTCTCCCTTTCTGTTCGAAGACATGGTCGGGAGTCGGCCGCGGGCGGTGATAAATGGGGCGAACGGCGTTGAGGCGTCCGCGCCACCAGAGCTATCCGTCGGCTGACGGATACTGCCCGTATGAACCGGGAGAACCGCATCGCCCTCGTCCTCCTCGTCCTCGGGGTCGCCCTCCTCGCGAACCCGCTGTACCTCTATCCCGACGGCGTCTCCTACGAGAAGACGTACACCTACGAGGCGTCGGCGATTGACTACCCACCGCAGACCGGAGACGCGTCCTACCGGGTCAAATCGTGCGGCTGGAACCCCCTCCAGTCGGCCGAGTGCGCCGCCATCATGGACATGGCCCGCGGCGACCCGGTCGAACTCCAGTTGGACCCGGACCGCGACGTCTACTCGGAGTTCTGGTCGTTCGACTACGTCCGGACCGACGGCCGCTACTTCGAACCGAACGCGACGCTCGACGGGCGCACCCTCACGCTCTCTGTCGACCCGGTCTCGACCGAGACGGTGAAACGCGACCTCTCGGAGGACCTCGGCGAGTCGCCGCGGTACGTCCGCGAGGCCGTCCGAAACGGCACCAGCACCGTGACCGAAGAAGACGCGTACGAGGCGCGGTCGCACTACGTCAGACACGACGGCCGGTACTACGTCGTCGAGCCGGTCGAAAGCGAGCGCGCCCCGACCGGCTGGGGGTGGAAAGCGCCGTCCGACGCGGCTATCGACGCGATGCGACTCGCGGCGTGGATAGGCGGCGTCGCGTGCGTCTGGCGGGCGGGTGAGTGGACAGAACGCGGTCGCTGACGGGCGTGAGAAACGAAAGAGAGTGTGAGACCGCTTACGTCCCGTGGGCCCAGCTACCCATGTACTCGCGCTGTTCGTCGGTCATCGAGTCGAACTCGATGCCCTCGGCTTCGAGCTTGATTTCTGCGACCTCGCGGTCCAGTTCGTCGGGCACGTCGTGGACGCCCGCGTCGTAGGCGTCGCCGTTCTCGACGAGTTCGCGGACGACGACGGCCTGCACGCCGAACGACTGGTCCATGACCTCGACCGGGTGGCCGAGCGCGATGGGCGACGCGAGGTTGACGAGGCGGCCCTCGGCGAGGACGTTCAGGCGGCGGCCGTCTTCGAGTTCGTAGGCGTCGACGCCGTCGCGGGCCTCGTACTCGTCGACCGCGAGGTCCGACAGCGCGTCGAGGTCGATTTCGATGTCGAAGTGCCCGGCGTTGGCGAGCAGGACGCCGTCTTTCATGTTCTCGAAGTCCTCGCGGGTGATGACGTCGCGGTTGCCGGTGGTCGTGATGAACACGTCGCCGACCGTCGCGGCCTCCTCCATCGGCATCACGTCGTAGCCCTCCATGTGGGCTTCGAGCGCGCGGCGGGGGTCGACCTCGGTGACGATGACGTTCGCGTTCTGGCCGGCCGCCTTCTTGGCGACGCCCTTGCCGCAGTAGCCGTAGCCGCCGACGACGACGTTCTTGCCGGCGTACGAGAGGTTCGTCGTCATGGCGATGGTCGCCAGCGAGGACTCGCCCGTGCCGTGGACGTTGTCGAACAGGCGCTTCATCGGCGTGTCGTTGACGGCGAAGACGGGGTAGTTCAGTTCGCCGTCCTCGTCCATCGCGCGGAGGCGGTGGACGCCGGTCGTGGTCTCTTCGGCCCCGCCGACGATGGTGTCGATGAGTTCGGGGTACTCCTCGTGGATGGTAAAGACCATGTCCATGCCGTCGTCGACCGTGACGGTCGGCTCGTGGGCGACGACGGCGTCGATGGCCGCGTAGTAGTCCTCGTCGTCGACGCCGCGGACGGCGTAGGAGGTGATGTCGTCGTTGGCGTCGAGCGCCGCCGAGACGTCGTCGTGGGTCGAAAGCGGGTTACAGCCGGTGATGGCGACTTCCGCGCCGCCGAGCGCCAGCAGTTCGACGAGGTTCGCCGTCTTCGCCTCGACGTGCATCGCCATGCCGATGACCTCGCCGGCGAGCGGCTGTTCGGACTCGAACTGCTCGCGGAGATCCTGCAGGATGGGCATGTGCTGGAGCGCCCAGTCCATCTTGCGTCGTCCCTCCGTCCGAGCGGCCTCGACGTCGTCGAGGTGCTCGGAGACGGGAGCGTAGTGTTCGCTCATACCCGTGGGTTCGGAGAGGGGTCCGAAAACCCTACCGAAGGCGGTCGCCGCCCCCGAATCTACAAGTGTCAACCGGGAGATTGTATCGCCGAGGGCCGATGCTCGTCATAGACAACGGCAAAACGCTCGCCGAACAGGAGTTGTTCGCCCTGATGAGCGCCCCCGCGGTTCCGGACCTTTTGCGCGTCGCCGACGAGCCGCTGACGGTCAAGCAGCTGAGCTGTCGGGCCGACGTGCCGCTGTCGACGGCCTACCGGGAGGTAAAGCGGCTTCACGAGGCGTCGCTGTTCGAGAAGTCCATCATGGTCGACCACAGCGACGGGCGGCACGTCGCGCAGTACCACCGGACGTTCGAGCGCATGGAGGTCAGCGTGACCGACGAGGGACTGCGCATCGAGCTGGCCGGGTAGCGAGGTCGGGACGGCGGTGCGGACGGACCAGACGGCGGACGGACCAGACGGCGGACGGACCAGACGGTTTCGGGCCGGACGCGGCGGTTCAGACGCGCTCGCGGAGCGACGCGACGGCCTCGCGGGCGCGGGCCATCGCGGCGTCCTCGTCGAGCGTCAGCACCTCGCGGTCCCGCATCAGCACCGTCCCGTCGCAGACCGTGTGGCGAACGTCGGAGCCGCGGGCGGCGTACGCGAGGTGGCTCACGAGGTCGTTGGCGGGCGCGAGGTGCGGCGCGTCGAGGTCGACGACGGCGAGGTCGGCCGCGCCGCCGACTTCGAGCGCGCCGCCGGGGAGGTCGACGGCGGCGGCGGAGCCGGCGGTCGCCATCCGCACCACGTCCGGGGCGGCGACGGCGCTGGCGTCGTCCGCGGCGAGCTTGCCGAGCATCGCGGCGTCGCGCATCTCGTCGAACATGTCGAGGTCGTTGTTCGAGGCCGCGCCGTCGGTGCCGAGACCGACCGTGACGCCCGCGTCGAGGAGTTTCTGGACCGGAGCCATGCCGGAGGCGAGTTTCATGTTCGACGCCGGGCAGTGGACGACGCCGGTCCCCGCGTCGGCGAGCAGGTCGATTTCCGCGTCGTCGACGTGGACGCCGTGGGCGAGGAAGTCGTCGCCGGTGAGCATGCCGAGTTCCTTCGCGTACGCGAGCGGGCGTTCGCCGCGCTCGTCGACGATGGGGTCGACCTCGTCGGTCGTCTCGTTGGCGTGGTAGTGGACCGGGATGCCCTCGGCGTGGGCGTCGGCGACGAACTCGCGGAGGTAGTCCTCCGCGACCGTCGTCAGCGAGTGGGGCATCGCGGCGGTCCGAATCCGGCCCTCTGCCGCGCCGTCGAACTCGCGGGCCACGTCGAGGCTCTCGTCGATGTCGGCCCGCGCGTCCGCGTCGTCCTTGCCGAGCGTGACGACGCCGTGGCCGAGGCGGGCGCGGAGGCCGGCCTCCTCGACCGCGGCGGCGATTTCGGGGACGTGGAAGTACATGTCCGCGAACGCGGTGGTTCCCGACTTAATCATCTCCACGAGACCGAGTTCCGCGCCGGCGCGCACGTCCTCGGGGGTGAGCGCGCCCTCGGCGGGCCAGATGTCCTCGCGGAGCCACGTGTCGAGCGGCTTGTCGTCGGCGTAGCCGCGCAGGAGCGTCATCGCCACGTGGCAGTGGGCGTTCACCAGACCGGGCGTGACGAGACAGCCCGCGGCGTCGAGCGTCTCGTCGGCGTCGGCGTCGAGGTCCGCGCCGATATCGAGGATGATTCCCTCGTCTCGGTCCACGAGGACGTCCGCGTCCTCGACCGTCGCGTCGGGGCGAAGCACCTGTCCGCCCGCGATTCGGAGCGTGTTCATGTCGCTCGTTCGGGCCGGCGGGGTGGTGAATCCACCGTCTCGCGGCCGCGGGGGCCGACCGCCCGCTTCGCCCGTGAGCGGGCCGAATACCGGCGGTAGTCCGATTCCCGAAAATCGAGAACGAGCACGCCCCCTTAGGGTCGGACCCCCAGTATCGGGGGACATGGAGCCCCCGTCGAACCTCGCGCTCGTTCCGGGGCACGTCCAAGGCAGTCCGTGGATGACCGCGGTCGTCGTCCTCGCGGGAGTCTCGTCGGTGACGCTGGCCGCGCTCGGCGTCGCCGTCTTCCTCCGGCGGCGGACGCGGTCGCACCTGCTCGTCGCGCTGGCGCTGTTGGCGTTCGCGTCGCGGGCGGCCGTCGCCGCGCTGACGCTCGGCGGCGTCCTCTCCGAGTTCGACCACCACGTCGTCGAACACTTCTTGGACCTCGTGATGGCCGGCCTCGTCCTCGCGGCCATCTACTACGCCCGGAGCATCGAGCGCGAGGCGGGGGTCAACGACCCATGAGTGAGACACGAACCCGCGTCGCCGACCACATCAAGCACAACCCGGGAGTCCACTTCAACGAGCTCGTTCGCGCGCTCGACCTCGCTCCCGGCCAGGTACAACACCACGTCCGCAGACTGCTCTCCGACGAGACGGTCCGCCGCTCCGAGTTCTACGGGCGGACGCACTACTTCCCCCCCGAGTTCGACGCGTGGGAGCGCGGCGCGCTCGCGCTCGTCCGCCGGGAGACCGCCCGCGACATCCTCGGCCACCTCCTCGAACACGGCGACGCCCGTCCCGACGACGTCGCCGACGACATCGGCGTCGCCCGAAGCACGCTGGAGTGGCACCTCGACCACCTCGTCGAACGCGACGTGGTCCGCAAGGAGCGCGACCTGCACAACCGCGTGACGCTCGTCCTCACCCACCCCGAGCGGACGACCCGACTGTTGGACGACGTGTCGCCGTCGCTCCCCGAGCGGTTCGTCGACCGGTTCGACCGCCTGCTCGACCACCTCGTCGAAGGGTAGTCGCGGGTCCGCGGAGCAGTCCTACGCGCCCGTTTCGTCCGCCCCGGAGCCGTCTCGGAGCCGCCCGATGCGCGACGCCAGCGACGGCTCGAACGAGAGGCGCGACCCCGCGCGGCCGGTGTCAACCTCGTCCGCGGTCGCGTCGAGCGCGTCGGCGACGGCCGCGCGCCCGACCCGGTGTGCCGCCGCCTCGTCTGCCCGGTAGATGAGCCGCTTGCTCGCGTACTCGCCGGTCACGAGAACGATCACGCCGATTCCGGCGGAGACCAAGAACGACAGGACGAATCCGAACGGCGGCCACGCGACGCCCAAGAAGACGAGCCCGGCCGCCGCGCCCACGGTAAACAGTCGAAGTTCGTAGACGAACCGGCCGAGTCGCGCGGCGTCGACCGCGAGGAGCGCCGAAACCGTCTCGTCGTCGTAGCGGTCGAGCAGCGAGTCGGTGAGAAAGAGCGTCTTCCGACCGACCGGGCCGCGGGTGAGGTGGTCCGATCGGTGGCCGCCGCCGTCGAGGAGGCGAATCCGAGCGACCGAGAGACCGGCGCGGTCGCACAGGCGGTCGAGTCGCTCTCGCGTCGCGTCGTCTGGGGCCGCCGTCGTCTGCGAGACGCTGACGAGCGGTGTCGAAAACACGTACGCGGCGGCTACGAACGCGAGGAGGGTGAGCAGGCCGCTGGTCTCCAAGACCCGGAATTCGACGTGTAGCACGGTCACCACGCAGAAGACGAGCGCCGCGATGAAGAGCTGATAGCGGAACATCTTCGCGGCGGCCGTTCCCGCACCGATATCGGCGTCTCGAACGCGCCTCGCCACGGGGAACGCGCCCAAGTACGAGACGGTCGCCACGACCGCGGCACCGACAGCCACGAGCGCCCAACCGAGAATCGCCCACGGCCAGTCGGTCGGGAGCCCGACGGCCGCGAGGAGCGCCCGGTCGGCGTTCGTCCACCAGACGACGCCGACGAACAGGACGGCGGCGGAGAGCCAGTTGCTTCGCACGCGCCTTCTGAACCGCTGGACCGACGAGTCGCGGCGCTCGTGGAGGCCGGCGCTGACGCGGGACCAACCGGCCCCGAGGAGGGAGACGCCGACGAGCGCGCCGGCGAAGGTGACGGGAGCCATGAAATGACATTTCGAATACGTGTCAAAAACCGTTCCGGCTTGCGAAAGTCAATTACCTCCGGGACGTGACGGAAAGGTATGCGAATCGCCGTGCCCAACAAGGGCCGCCTGCACGAACCGACGATAGAACTCCTGGAGCGTGCGGGACTGCACCTCGACAACGGTGCCGAGCGCAAACTCTACGCCGGGACCGTCGACCCCGACGTGACCGTGCTGTTCGCCCGCGCCGCCGACATCCCCGAGTACGTCCGCGACGGGGCCGCCGAGGTCGGCATCACGGGCCTCGATCAGGTCCGCGAGTCGGGCCACGAACTCGAAGACCTGCTCGATTTGGAGTACGGCAAGTGTCGGCTCGTCCTCGCCGCGCCCGAGGACGGCGACATCGAGACCGTCGCCGACGTGTCGGGCAAGGTCGTCGCCACCGAGTTCCCGCACATCGCGCGGACCTACTTCGAGGAGGAGGGCATCGACGCCGAGGTCGTCGAGGTCACGGGCGCGACCGAACTGACGCCGCACGTCGAGATGGCCGACGCCATCATCGACATCACCTCGACCGGGACGACCCTGCGGGTGAACCGCCTCGCCGTCGTCGACGAGGTGCTGTCGTCGTCGGTTCGGCTGTTCGCCCGCCCCGACGTGGTCGACGACCCGAAGGTCCAGCAGTTGCTCATGGCGCTCGAATCCGTCCGCTCGGCGGAGGGCAAGCGCTACCTGATGATGAACGCGCCGCGCGAGAAACTCGACGACGTGAAGGAGGTCATCCCCGGTCTGGGCGGCCCGACCGTGATGGACGTCGCCGGCGACTCGACCGTGGCCGTCCACGCCGTCGTGAACGAGCGCGACGTGTTCGAGGTCGTCAGCGACCTGAAAAACGTCGGCGCGAGCGGCATCCTCGTCACCGAAATCGAGCGGTTAGTCGAGTAAGCGGCGCGCCCGTCGCGCCGAGGTCAGTTTCTCCAGCGCAGGTCCGGCACCGTGACCGACGGTTCGAACCCGAGGTCGCCGCGGCGCGCCCGGACGTACGCCGCGATACAGACCGCGCCGAGCGCTATCGCGCCGATGCCGAGGAGGCCGGCCTCCGGCCCGAACGCGCCGCCGGTGACGACGTCCGGCCCTTGCTCGGTCGTCTCGACGAGCGACGTGCCGAAGTCGAGGCCGCTGACCGCGAAGCCGAAGACGCCGCCCTGCACGAAGTTCCACGAGATGTGGATTCCCGTCGGGATTGCGAGGTCGCCGGTGAGCGCGTACCCGAGGCCGAGCATGACGCCCGCGAGCGTGATGCTGGTCGTGCTGGCGAACCCGGCGTTCGGGTTGGCGTAGTGGGCGACGCCGAACACCGCCGACGAGACGGCGAGGCCGCCGGCGACCGCCACGTCCGGGTCGAACCGCCAGCGGAGCCCCTCGGCGACGTCGGTGAGAACGATTCCCCGGAGCAGGAGTTCCTCCGCGATGCCGACGACGACGAAGAACGCCAGAAGCGAGCCGACGCCGACGAGCCGGTCGACGCCGAGCGGGGCGGGGGAGACCGAAATCCAGTCGGCGGCGACGCTGACGACGAAGACGGCGGTCATCAGAGCGGTTCCGAGCGCGAGTCCGAACCCGAGGTCGACCGCCCACTCGCGGTCGAACCCGAGGCCGAGGTCCGCGATGGTTCGTCTGTCGACGTACCGCGCGACCACGAGCGCGGCGAGACCGCTCGCACCGACCGAGACGAGCGAGACGACGAGCGACACGAGTCGGCTGGACTCGGCGAGGCCGCCGAGGGCGGTCGAGAGCGAGAGGCCGACCACCAGCGAGACGACGACGAAGACGACGGGCGTCGCGAGCAGGCGGAACGGGGCGCGCGGCCGGCGTTCCGTGTCGTTCCAGAGGAGGCGACGGGGAGACACGGCGGGGGGTTCGACGGCCTCGGTCAAGAAAGTACGGCGGGAGCCTCAGACGGGCGCGGTCGTGAGGATGGCGGCGAGGCCGAACAGCACGCTGCCGAGGAGCACCGAGACGACGAAGTGGATGGTCACCACGTACGCCGACAGGCGGTTCGACCGGCCGTAGAGATACTTGACGAAGCCGAAATCGAGACCGATTGCGAGCGCGAGCGCGACGAAGGAGTTCCAGCCGAAGGAGGTGAAGACGACGGCGACGGCCGCCGGGACCGGCCCGACGGCGAACGCCTTCTTGAGTTCCACGTCGCCGAGGACGTTCCGCGCGGCGATGTGGGCGGTGAGAGAGAGGAACAGCGCGAACAGCGCGAACGTTCCGGCGACGGCCGTGACCGGCGCACCGGCGGCCGTCTGCAAGGTGAGCGCGTCCATACCGGCCCGTGGGACGCGACTGACTTAGGTTCGGTCGATTCGGTCCCGGTCGCGCGGCGCGGCCGGGCGACCCGGCGCGTTAGAACGACCCGTTCAGGAGACCGAGTTCGGAGAGCCGCGAGATGATGACGTCGACCGCCGCCTCGGCGTCTTTCGGCTGTTTGCCGCCCGTGATGACGAGTTTGCCCGACCCGAAGAGGAGGGCGACGACGCTCGGTTCGTCGAGGCGATAGACGAGGCCGGGGAACTGCTCCGGTTCGTACTCGATGTTTTCGAGCCCGAGACCGATGGCGATGGCGTTGAGGTTCAGGTTCTCGCCGAGGTCCGCGCTCGTGACGATGTTCTGAACGGTGATTTCGGGGTCGTCGTCGACGGGAATCTGAAGCTCGCGGAGCTTGTCGAAGACGATTTCGAGGCTCTCGTGGACGTCGTCAGTCGACTTCGCGCCGGTGCAGACGATTTTCCCGGACCGAAAGATGAGCGCCGCGGACTTCGGGTCCTGCGTGCGATAGACGAGTCCCGGAAACTGCTCGGGGTCGTAGTCGGCACCCTCGAGGTCCATCGCCACGCTCTGGAGGTCGAGCTCTTGGCCGATTCCCGTGGAGGCGACGACGTTTTCGATGTTGATTGTGTCCTTGGGGTCGGTCATACAACGATTTAAGTCACGTATTTAAGGGTTAAAAAGATTGGTGCGAGGGAATGACAGTTTACGTGCGGCGGCGAATAATCCGGACGTTTCGGACGGTGACGACCGCGCCGAGAACTGTCAGTGAGAATGGAACTGCGAGGCGAGCGACCGACGGTCTGAGCGCCCAGTAGGCGGCGAGGAACAGCGCGATTGAGACGAGTTTCAACGCCGCGAACGAGCCCGGACCGGGGTCGCCGCCGGAGACGCGTCGCACGATGGGGTTCCCTTCCTGCACGCCGGCCATCCTGACTCCGAGGACGGTCGTGACGTAGTCGCCGAGCCCGTAGGCCAGCGCCGCCGCGCCCCAGAGGATGGCGTCGAGAGCAGCCATGCGGGTGAATTCGGAGCGGCCGGTATAAGTCTCGCCGTCGTCGGGGTGTCGCGGTCAGCGGCAGCGCGGCCGGTCGGTGGCCGGCGACGACCGATACCCTCATTTCCGCGGCCCGTCAGGTCCGAGCGTGTACGGACTGGAACTCGCCGGCGAGGAGGACGCCTTCGCCGCCCGCGAGGCCGAGTCGGCGGCGACGGGCGTGACGGTCGTCGCCCCCGGCCTCGCCACCGCCCGCGGCGTCGACCCAGAGCACGCGAGGCGACTCGCCTACACCCGTCGCGTCGTCGAACTGGTCGGCCGCTGCGAGCCCGACGTCGACGCCGCCCGCGCCGTGGTCGCGGCCGCGAACGTCGACCGCGAGGGGACCGTCGCCGTCCGCGCCCGCGACGTGCGAGGGCTCACCGATATCAGCACGACCGACGCCGAGCGCGAACTCGGGTCGGCGCTCGTCGACCGCGGCTTCGGCGTCGACCTCGACGACCCCGACCACGAGCTTCGGGTCTACTTCTCCGAGGACGCCTGTCTCGTCGGCTGGACCGCCGTCGAGGCCGTCCGCGACTTCGCCGACCGAAAGCCGACCGACCGACCGTTCTTCCAGCCGGGAAGCATGGCCCCAGTGGACGCCCGCGCCTTCGTCAACATGGCCGGCGCGGAGCCCGGTGCCCGGATTCTGGACCCGATGTGCGGCACCGGCGGCGTCCTCCTCGAAGCCGGGTTGGTCGGTGCCGACGTGGTCGGCGTCGACGCCCAAGCGAAGATGGTCGGCGGCGCGCGGGAGAACCTGCGTCACTACGTCGGCTCCGGCGACGTGGTCCGCGGCGACGCCACCGCGCTCCCCTTCGGCGACGACTCGATGGACGGCGCGGTGTTCGACGCCCCCTACGGCCGACAGTCGAAAATCGCGCGCCACTCGCTTTCGGACCTCGTCGGCGGGGCGCTGGCGGAGGTCCGCCGGGTCGCTCCGAAGTGCGTGATGGTCGCCGACCGGTCGTGGACAGAGGAGGCGGAAGACGCCGGCTGGGAGGTCGAACGGGTGTTCGAGCGCCGAGTCCACCGGTCGCTGGTACGGTACGTGCATCTGCTGCATCGGTAGTCGGAATCGGCGGCCGACTAGCCATCGCAGTCAACAGTTTCAATTCAGTCACCCGACATAACTATCCGCCAGCGCGTCGAAGCGAACGCATGTTGCGTCCGGTTCGAAAAGCCGTCACCGAGGCGTACGACCCCGACCCGCGATCGATGGTCATCGTCGCGATGGGGTCGTCGTTTCTGCTGTTTTCGCTCCTGTCGTCTCACGAGTCGAGTCCGTACTACCGGTTCGCCCTCGTGGTGGCGGTCCTCTCGCTCGTCGTCTCGCTGGTGATGCTCGCGGTCGAGACGCGCCGGTGACCGAAGTGGCCGAAACCGCTACAACTCGACAGTTTCCACGGTGACCTCGCCGTCCGAGCCGACCCGTAGCGTCACGAACTCGTAGTCCTGAATCCGCTCGTCGTACGCCACCTCGCCGTCGACGAGGAGCGTCACGTCGCACGTCTCGGCGTCGACCTCCCGAGTGAGCGTCTCCGTCTCGCCCGGCGAGAGTTCGACGTCGCCCTCGCGGCACGCGGGCTTCAACACCACCTCGCCGGAGAAGCCGCCGCTGACCGCGACTTCGACCATCTCTGACCCCTCGCAGAACTGCGGCCACCCGCACTCGTCCGTGGTGGTCGCCGTCTCGGTCTCCGTTTCGGACGAGGATGCGGAGGGACTACCGAGACACCCGGAGAGGAGAGCGAGCGAACCGAGAGACGTGAGGACCCGTCTGCGCTGCATGAGCGATAATTCAGATATCATGGTAAGTGCCTTGTGCGAGTTCGGTCCGGTCCACTCGATGATGCTGCGACGTCCGGTCCCGTGAACGTCGAGGTGCGAGAACCGTCGGACTCAGAAGCTCGGCGACCCGACGCGCGTTCTCCGCCGGTACAGGTAGTACGACAGAAGGGGTACCGAGACGACGAAGAGGGGCGAAAACACACCACCGACGAAGTGAATCAGCCCCGCGCCGACCCAGAGCCAACTCGGTCGCCACGACACGGCCGACTCCCGCACCGCGTACAGGTCGATACCGAGCGAAATCGTGACCAAGAGACCGACGAGGAGGCCGATGAGGTCCACGATAATCACGATGGCAACGAAACTGAGCATCATCGCCTCGGATGCGAATCGACCGGTGGGCACGACTCCCCACGCGCCCAGAAACATGAGGACGCCGAGGAGGACCGAAATCGGAAACAGGGCGACGCCGTACCACCACGGCGACGGCGTCCGTGCGGAGGGCTGGGACGGTTCGTGGACTGTGGAGGACATGACGCCCGCAACGCGCCCCATGTGTTAATTCTTTGTCATTACAGCAGGAGACGTTGATGCATCACTCCCGCCGAGCCAGCACCGTCTCGCCCGCCCGCACCGACCCGCCTTTCTCGACGACCACGTCGTCGGAGCCGTACTCCGGCGGCAACAGCACGTCCGCCCGCGAGCCGAAGTCGATGTGGCCGAGTCTCTGCCCGCGGACGAGTTCGTCGCCCGGCGCGACGTACGAGTGAATCCGGCGGGCGAACGCGCCGGCGATGAGCGACACCTCGTGGTCGCCCTCGTCGGTGTCGAGTTCGATATCGACGCGCTCGTTGCGGTCGGAGTCCTTCGAGAACGCCGGTTTGTGCGCTCCGGGGCGGTGGGTGACGGTTCGGACCGCGCCGGAGACGGGCGCGCGGTTGACGTGCACGTCGGTGACGTTCATGAACACACCCACGCGGACGCGGCCGTCCTCGACGCGAATCACTGAGACGCGCCCGTCGGCGGGGGCGACGACGCCCGATTCGTCCGGTGGCGAGCGCTCGGGGTCGCGGAAGAACCAGAGGACGAACGCGCCGACTGCGAGGAGTGCGGCCCCGAGCGGCGGGAAGACGACCGCCGCGACCGCCGCGCCGACGAAGGCGGGGAGCGCGAACCGTCGGTAGCCGGGTGCGAACCGCATCTATGCCTCGCCGCGGACGTCCGCGCCCCAGCTCGTGAGGAGGTGGGTGAGGTGCAGTCGGTCGTCGAGGCCCGTCGAGATGTCGAGGTCGACCTGTCCCGCGAGTTCGTGCAGGCGGGCGAGTTCGCCGTCGGCGAACCGCTCGGGCGTCGAGTCGGCGACGCGGAGGACGTCGCGGAGGAGCTCTTGTCCCTCGTAGCCCTCGTCGTCGAGGAGCGTCGTGAGGGTCTTGCGGGCGTCCTTGATGTCGCCCTCGCGGGCGTTGATGAGGAGCGTCTTCAGCTCGTCGTCGAAGCCGACGTCGCCGAGAGCGGCGTGGACCGTTGACATGGTGACCTCGTCGGCCTCGGTGGCCGTCCGCTGGGCCGAGAGCACGGCCTTGCGGACGTTCCCGTTCGAGGCGTCGGTGAGGAACTGGAGGCCGCCGGCGTCGTAGTCGACGCCCTCGGCGTCGAGGATGTCCGCGAGGAGGGCTTCGAGCGCCGCGTCGTCGGGCGCGGGCATGGGGACGGGGAAACACCGCGAGCGAATCGGCGGGATGAGCTTCGAGGGCTGGCGGGTGGTGATGACGAACTGCGTGGTCCGGTGGTGCTGTTCCATCACGCGGCGGAGCGCCTGCTGGAAGTCCTCGCGGATGGACTCGGCGTTGTCGAGGACGATGGTCTTGTACTCGCCCGACATGGGGGCGTAGCTGGCGGATTCCTTCAGCACGCGGTTTATCATGTCGCGTTTCGCCATGCGACTGCGGCCGTCGAGGAACTGCTCGAACCGCGGGTCGGCGCGAATCTGCTTTTTCGTCCGGTTGAAGAAGTCCGCGACGTTGAGTTCGATGAGGTCGTTTTCGGGGTCCGAATGCGCCTCGTGAGCCAGCGCGCGGACGGCGGCGGTCTTGCCGACGCCCGGCGGGCCCTGCACGACGAGGTTCATCGGTTCGTCCACGGCGCGTCGGAGGCGGTCGCGGACCTCCGGCTGTGGGAGGTCGTCGAGCCCCGGCGCGTGCGTCTCGGTCCACAGCGGCGCGTCCATTGGACTCCGGTAGCAGACGGTCGGGTAAGAATCGGTCGGTCCGGGGCGTCGGGCGGAGTCGGATTCCCTGTGGGGCGAGCGCCGAGGCCGCGACGGATTCGACGCACGTTTAGTCCCGCCGGTATCAGTGTGGTGCATGTCCATGCGCGCGACCTTCCTCGGGACCGGCGGGGCCGTCCCCACCACGGCGCGTGCGCCGAGCGCGTTCCTCGTGAACCGCGACGGCGAGCGCCTGCTGTTCGATTGCGGGGAGGGCACCCAACGCCAGATGATGCGCTACGGGACCGGGTTCGGCGTCAGCCACCTGTTCGTCACCCACCTCCACGGCGACCACATCCTCGGCATCCCCGGCCTGATTCAGACGCTCGACTTCAACGACCGCGACGCCTCGCTGGCCATCCACGGCCCGCCGGGGAGCAAGCGCCACCTCGAAAAACTCGTCCACGCCGGCGGCTACCAGCCCGGCTTTCACGTCTCCGTCCACGAGGTCCGCCCCGGCAACGTCGCCTACCGCGCCGACGACTACGAGGTCCGCGCGTTCGACACCGAACACCGGACCGCCTCCGTCGGCTACGCCCTCGTCGAGGACGACCGCCCCGGCCGGTTCGACCGCGAGAAGGCAGAGGAACTCGGCGTCCCGGTCGGCCCGGCGTTCGGCCGCCTCCACGCCGGCGAGGACGTCGAACTCGAAGACGGAACCGTCGTGCGCTCCGAGCAGGTCGTCGGCGACCCCCGGCCCGGCCGCACCGTCGTCTACACCGGCGACACCCGCCCGCTCGACTCGACCGTCGAGGTCGCCCGCGACGCCGACCTGCTCGTCCACGACGCGACGTTCACCGACGAGGAGGCCGAGCGGGCGAAACAGACCGCGCACTCGACCGCGCGCGAGGCCGCTCGAATCGCCCGCGACGCCGACGTTCGGCGGTTCGCGCTGACGCACGTCTCCGCCCGGTACGCCGCCGACCCGAGCCCGCTTCTCGAACAGGCCCGCGAGGTCTACGACGGCGAGGCGTTCGTCGCCGAAGACGGGCAAAAACTGGAGGTTCCGTACGCCGACAGCGACGGCGGCGGAGCCGAGACCGGCGAGTAGCCCGCGGAGCCGCGGTACGCTTTTCTCCCGCCCGCGCACACCCGTCGGTGTGCCGCAGAACGCCTTCCACACCGTCGACGTGTTCGCCACGGCGAAGTACGCCGGGAACCAGCTCGCCGTCTTCGAGGACGCGGACGCGCTCAGTTCCGACCAGATGGCCGCGCTCGCCAACGAGACGAACTTCTCGGAGACGACGTTCATCGAGGGCGGGTCGCCCGACGACGGCTACGACGTTCGTATCTTCACGCCGGACGGCGAGATTCCGTTCGCTGGACACCCGACGCTCGGGACGGCCGCCGTCCTCCGCGAGCACTTCAGCGCGGGCGACGAGGTGACGCTGAACCTCGGCGTCGGTCCGATTTCGGTCGAGGTTCGGTCCGACGGAAGCGACAGCGAGCAGTACTGGATGACGCAGAACGCGCCGGAATTCGGCGCGGAACTCGACCGCGAGACGCTCGCGGAGGTGCTGTCGCTCGGCGCGGCCGACTTCGACGCGGACTGGCCGATACAAGTGGTCTCGACCGGCCTCCCGGCGGTGATGGTGCCGCTCCGCGACCGCGACGCGCTCGCCCGGAGCGAGGTGTTTACCCCGGCGTACCGGTCGTTCTTCGACGACGTGGGGGTCGAGAACCTCTTTCTGTTCTGTCCGGACCCCCGCGACGACGCGAACGACTTCGCGGCGCGGATGTACGCGCCCGGCCACGGCGTCGCCGAGGACCCCGCGACCGGGAGCGCGAACGGCTGTTTCGCCGGCTATCTCGCCCGCCATCGCTACTTCGACGACGAGGTCGAGGTCACGGTCGAGCAGGGCTACGAGATGGGTCGGCCGTCGCACCTCCACCTCGAAGCCGAGGACCGGGGCGACGAGGTGACGGTCCGCGTCGGCGGGCGCGTCGAGTTCGTCTCGGAGGGGAGACTCGTCTGAGCGGCCGCTGAACGGGCCGCCGAGCCAAAAAACGAGGGGGGTCAGTCCCGGTGGGCGTCGCAGACCGGGTTCTCGCCGTCGTCGAGGAGGACGACCGGAACCCCGAGGACGACCCACTCGCGGACGTAGCGCCGGCGCGTCGTCGCGGGCGACCCGCACTCGACGCAGGCGACGTCCGCGGACTCGACGGCCGACTCGATGATTCTCGTCCGCGGGCCGACGGCCGTCCGTGCGTACGCCGGCCGTTTGGACAGGAGCGCCACGAGCGCCGCGGCGACCGCGAGGCCGACGACCGGCAGGACGAACCGACCGACGCCGGAGCGCGCGAGGACGCCGACGATGACGAGCAACGTGACCGCGACGGCCAGTTCGCGGAGGAGACGCATCGGCGCGTCAGGCGCTCGTCTCGTTTTCGGAGCCGGACGAGCCGGCGGACGACCTCGACGACGCCGAGGACGCGTCCGACGACGAACCGGCTGACGAACCGCCGGACGACCCCGACGAGGACGAGCCGTCGTTATCGAGCGACCGGACGAACTGCGGGTAGCCGCCGTCGCCGACCGGGATGTAGACGGTGTCCGTCTCGTCGAGCTTCTCGATGTACTTCTGGGCCAGCACCTCGTCGGACAGCGACTCCGCGAGGATGCGGTTGGCGTCCGCCTGCCCCTGTGCCTCGATGCGCTTGCGCTCGGCCTCCAGCTCCTCGACGGCGAGTTCGTCCTGCTTCTGCTGGCGGCGCTGTTCGGTGATTTCCTTCTGTTCGACCGCTTGGGCGTACTCGGCGGGGAGTTCGACGTTGCGGACCTGCACCGCTTCGAGGATGAGGCCGTCGTCGGCGAACTCCTCGGCGAGTTCCTTCTCGGCGGCGGCCTTCAGTTGGGTCTGGCCCTCGCCGGTGTAGATGACGGTGACGGGGAGCCGACCGGCCTCGGTCCGGAGCACCGACCGAATCGACGGGCGAATCAGGCGCTCCTCGGCGGTGGCGAGCGTCCGGTAGTTGCGGTAGAACTCGACCGCCTGCCCGGCGTCGATGCGGTAGCGGACGGTCACGTCGATGTCCGTCCGGAGACCGTCTTCGGTCAGGACCGTGATGGCGTCGTCGCCCCGCCTGTCGCCTTCGCTCGTCGACGACGACATCGTGTACGACTGCGGTCGCACCGACAGCGACGAGGTCGACTGCGAGACGGGGTTGACGAAGTGCGCGCCGGGTTCGAAGACGGTGCCGGTGGTCGCGCCCCACTTCTTGACGACCTTGACGTTCCCCTCCTCGACGGGTTCCCACGCGAGGAGCCCGGCGATGGGGGCGGCGATAAGCAGGAGGGCGACGACACCGATGAGGGCGATGCGCGTCAGCGACCGGGAAGTCACCGACGGCGGGTCGGGGATATCAGAACTCATCAGTTCCATTTCAAATAGCTGAGACTTGTTTGTTTCGTGTAAGTCGGGGGTTCTCTGGAGTCGACGGACGAACGTCGCGCAAACGCGCGACCCGAACCGAGTCGAGACCGGTCACCGGCGTGGAGTATATATTCGGCGCGGCCCTAGTCGCCGTCGTGAACGACCGGACGAGTGCGCTCGACTCGGTCGTCTTCGGCGTCGACATCCAGAGCGGCGATATCCGCGGCGACTCGCCGTCGTACGCGCTGGTCGTGTTGGACACCCGAGACACCGAGTCAGACGAGGTCCGAATCGAACGAGACGTGGTCTCCTTCCGCAAGTTACGCCGACTCATCGAGCGCGACGAACCGCGCGTCGTCGCCACGGACAACATGTACGAGTTGGCGACCGACAAGGACGATTTGGTCCGCTTCCTGCGGTGGCTTCCCCACGGGACGCAGTTGGTGCAAGTGACCGGCGCAGAACGCCCGGAACCCCTGTCTCGGGTCGCCTCGCGCCACGGCGTCCCCTACGGCAAAGACCCGATGAAGGAGGCCGAGGCCGCGGCGCGCCTCGCCCTCGGCAACGTCGGCTACGAGGTCGCCGCCTTCGAGAACACGACGACCGTGAAGGTCTCTCGCGGCCGCTCGACCGGCAAGGGCGGGTGGAGTCAGGACCGCTACACGCGCCGCATCCACGGGTCGGTCAAACAGCAGTCCCGCGAGGTCGAGTCCGCGCTGAAGGAGGCCAACCTCGACTACGAGCGGGACGTGACCGAGAAGTACGGCGGCTACTCGCAGGCGCTGTTTACCGTCGAGGCGCGGCCCGAGGACATCCCCGTGTCCACCCACCGCTCGGGGGACACCCGCGTCGAAATCGAGCGCGAGCGCCGCGACGGCATCGAGTTCGAACCGCTCGTGAAGCGCCGCGACCGCGTCATCGTCGGTATCGACCCCGGCACGACCACCGCCGTCGCCGTCGTCGGCCTCGACGGGCGCGTCCTCGACGTGCACTCGACGCGCACCGCCGACACCGCCGCCGTCATCGAGTGGCTCATCGAGCGCGGGCGACCCAGCCTCGTCGCCGCCGACGTCCAGCCGATGCCCGAGACGGTCGAGAAGTTCCGCCGGAGCTTCGACGCCGCCGGCTGGGCCCCCGCGAGCGACATCCCGGTGGACGAGAAGCTCCACCGGACCCGCGAGGTCGACTACGACAACGACCACGAGCGCGACGCCCTCGCGGCGGCGCTGTTCGCCTTCGACGACCACGAAGACCAGTTCGAGCGCATCTCCCGGAAGGTGCCCGCCGACGTGGACCGAGAGGAGGTCATCGCCCGCGTCCTCGGGAGCGAGGAGTCGGTCGAGGCCGTCCTCCGCGAGATGGACGACGACGGGGGCGAATCCGGCGGCGACGACGCCGACGAGGAAGCCCACGAGGAACCCGAACTCACGCCCGAGGAACGCGAGATTCGGGAGTTGCGGTCGCGGGTCGAGCGCCTCGAATCGCACGTCGAGGACCTGAAATCGACCATCGAGGAGAAAGACGAGACCATCGAGGAGTACAAGGAGGAGCTCTCCGACGCCCGCCGCGAGGAGCGCCGCGAGGCCCGCGAGCGCCGCGAGGTCACCCGGCTCGAACGCGAGAACGGCCGGTTAGAGCGGACGGTCGAATCGCTCGAATCCGACAAGGCGGAGCTCGCGGACAAGCTCGACCAGCTGAAGTCGCTGTGGAAGCTCGACCACTCGAACTTCGCGGACGTGAACGCCGACGGCAACTTAGTGCCGGTCAAAATCGTCGAGCAGTTCACCAACGGCGCGCTCGACCACACCGTCGAGGAGTACGGCATCGCCGCCGGCGACGTGGTCTACCTCCGCGACGCCAGCGGGGCCGGGCGAACGACCGCCGAGCGACTCGCCGAGTTCGACCCCAAGGTCGTCCTCCGGTCGGGCAATCTCTCGGAGGTCGCGGACGAGGTGCTGTTCGAGGCCGAGATTCCGGTCGCGCCCGCCGACGGCGTGACGATACGGGAGATAGACGAACTCGCCGTGGCGAAGGAGTCAGAGGTCGAGTCCGCCATCGCCGATTGGGAGTCGCGGGCGGAAGAACGACAGAAAGAACAGCGTGAGGAGATGGTCGACCAGATAATCTCCGAACACCGCGCCGAGAACCGGCGCGGATAGCGTCGAGTCGGACTTTCAGTCTGTCGCGTCGCCGCCGACGACGACGGCCACCACGAAGTACAGCGCCACCCCGACGAGCGGGACCAGGAAGGCGAGCACGGCCCAGAACGTCGCGTTTCGCCCTTTGAGCGTCGCGTCCTTGTGGACCCGGTACGGCAGGTAGACGTGAACGGCGAGGAAGTAGACGGCGAAGCCGAGGATGTACGGGAGGAGGTCGCCGCCGCGGACCGACGCCCACATCACCGCGAGCAGGCCGAAGACGACGAGGATGAGCGCGGCGAAGATGATTGCGGGCGCACGCGTCGTGGTTCCTGAGTCGGACATCACCCGGTGTTGGGACCGGTGGGTGTTGTCCGTTTCGCCCGCGAGCGGCTTCCAGAAGTCATATCCCACGTCCCCGACTCCGAACAGATATGGACGCATACGACCTGATCACTCGGAACGCCTCCGAAGTGGTCACGGAGGACGAAGTGCGCGCGCTGGCCGACGACCCCGAGGGCAAGCGAGCGTACGTGGGCTACGAGCCCTCCGGCGTCCTCCACATCGGTCACATGCTCACCGCCAACAAGCTCATCGATCTCCAAGCGGCGGGCTTCGAGGTAGTCGTCCTCCTCGCGGACGTACACGCCTACCTCAACGGCAAGGGCACCTTCGAGGAGATCCGCCAGACGGCCGAGCGGATGAAAGAACAGTTCATCGCCTACGGACTCGACGAGAGCCAGACGGAGTTCGTCCTCGGCTCGGAGTACCAGCTCGACGAGAGCTACGTCCTCGACCTGCACGCGCTCGAACTTGAGACGACGCTCTCGCGCGCCGAGCGCGCTATGGCCGAAATCAAAAGCGGCGACGGCGTCACCGTCGCGCAGGCTGTCTACCCCATCATGCAGGCGCTCGACATCGTCTACCTCGACGTGGACCTCGCCATCGGTGGGATGGAACAGCGCAAGGTCCACATGCTCGCCCGCGACACGCTCCCGAGCATCGGCGAGGAGTCGCCGACCTGCATGCACACGCCGCTCATCGCGGACCTCGGGACAGGCATCGGCAAGATGTCCTCCTCGGCCGGCGTCACCATCTCGATGGAGGACACCACCGAGGACATCGAAGACAAGGTCAACGGCGCGTTCTGCCCGCCGACGGCCGACCCCGACCCGACCGACGAGGGCGAGGAACGCGAGAACCCCGTCCTCCAAATCTTCGAGTACCACGTCTTCCCGCGCTTCGAGCGGGTCGTCGTCGAGCGCCCCGAGCAGTACGGCGGGAACCTCGACTACGACGACTACGAGTCGCTGGCGGCCGACCTCGAATCCGGCGAACTCCACCCGGCCGACGCGAAGGGCGCGCTCGCCGACTACCTCGACGAACTCATCGAACCGGGTCGCGCGAAGATCGCGGAGTGAGGAGAGAACGGGAGTCGCGGCGTCGTCAGGCCATCCCGAACATCTTCATGACGCCCTCGGCGAGGCCGCTGGCGACGAGGCCGAGTCCGGCGACGACGAACGCGAGCCCCGCCGCGACGACGGGTGCCTGAGAGGCGACGATACCGATACCCAAGAGCAACGAGACGACGCCGGCGATGCCTTTCGCACCGAGTTTGTCGAGCATATCACGACGGCGTTTCGGGACCGCCCTAAACGCGTCGTTCCGTCGGACGCTTCCTACCGGCCGAACGTCGGCGGATTTAACCATGCCCACGTCGAACGCTCGCGCATGAGCGACGACGAGAACGAGAGCCGCCGAGACCTTCGAATGCCGAACGACGACGAAGTGTTCGCCGTCGTGACGAACATGCTCGGGGCCAATCGTATTCGCGTCCGCTGTGCCGACGGCGTCGAGCGGACCGCTCGCATTCCCGGACGGATGCAGAAGCGTATCTGGATTCGAGAGGACGACGTGGTGCTCGTCGAACCGTGGGACTGGCAGGACGAGAAGGCCGACGTGTCGTGGCGCTACGAGAAGTCCGAGGCCGACCAGCTCCGCCGCGAAGGCCACATCCAGTAACGCGCCCGAGACAGCGCCTGATTGTCCCCCGAACGACGCCGAACCCGGAGCCTGTGCCCTTTTCATCTCGTCTCCCGTAGCCCTAGTCCAATGACTGACGAGTTCGGCATGGTCGAACCCCAGGAGGGCGAGGCGTTCGGCGACGAGTGGGAGGAGATAGACGTCTCCGACGACGAGGCGGACCGCATCGCGCGCCGCAAGGACCGCGACTTCGACGAGTTCCGGATGCGGTTGAAGGACGCCGACCAGTTCAAAGTCGAGCAGTCGGTGTTCGACGACGCGACCTTCGCCGCCATCTACAAACTCGTCCAAGACGGGCACATCGACGCGTTCGGCGGCCCGATTTCGACGGGCAAGGAGGCCAACGTCTTCGAGGCGCTCGGCGAGGACGACACCGACGTGGCGGTCAAGATATACCGCATCAACGCCTCCGACTTCCGGCACATGCGCGACTACCTCGAAGGCGACCCGCGCTTCGAGAACATCGGCCACGACAAGGGACAGGTCGTCCGCGCGTGGGTCAGAAAGGAGTTCGCCAACCTCGAACGCGCCCAGCGCGCCGGCGTGCGCGTGCCGAAGCCCATCGCGGTCCAGCGGAACGTCCTCGTGATGGAACTCGTCGGCGTCGTCGACGACCGGGCGCGACGGCTCTCGGAGGTTCGCGTCGAGAACCCACAGACCGCCTACGAGGTCGTCCGCGAGTACATGCGCCGACTCCACCGCGCCGGTCTCGTCCACGGCGACCTCTCGGAGTACAACCTCATCATCCACGGCGGCGAACTCGTCGTCATCGACCTCGGGCAGGCCGTCACGGTCCACCACCCCAACGCCGAGGAGTTCCTCCGGCGGGACTGCCGCAACGTGGCCAACTTCTTCCGCCGGCAGGGGGCCGACGCCGACGGCGACTCGCTGTACGAGTTCGTCACGGCCGACGAGGACGACGAAGACGAGTAGCGACACAGACCCGCCGCGAGACGGGTGTGAGACCGAGACACGCGGCGACCCGCCGAGCGAACGCTTAAACCACTCCGACGGGTATCGAGTGATATGCAGCACGTCAAGGTGCCGCAGGACCGTATCGGTGTTCTCATCGGCGAAGGTGGCTCGACGCTCCGAGAGATAGAGAGTCGCGCGGAAGTCCGACTCGACGTGGACTCGGAGAACGGCAGCGTCGCCATCGACAGCGTCGGCGACCCCGTGCTCGGCATGGTCGCTCCCGACGTGGTCCGAGCGGTCGGCCGCGGCTTCGCCCCGGAGGACGCGATGGCGCTCCTCGACGACGACATGATGATGTTCGAACTCATCGATATCGACCGGCACACCCGAAACAAAAACGACATGCGGCGGCAGAAGGGCCGCCTCATCGGCGAGAACGGCCGCACCCGCGAACTCATGGAAGAGCTGACGGGTGCCGACGTGGTCATCTACGGCTCGACGCTCGGTATCATCGGCCAGCCCGAGGAGGTCGAGGCCGTCCGCCGTGCCGTCGAGATGATTCTCGACGGCGCGCCCCACGGCGCGGTGTACTCCTTCCTCGAACGGAAGCACAACGAACTGACCCAGGGATTCAACGTCCGGCAGAACAACTGAGACGCCACCGCCGACGAGTCCACCGCCGACACGGCACTCGCCCGCATCGTCTTTTCACCGCGCCCGCTTCGAGACTGGCGAGGCGACCCGCCGGAAACCGGGGATAAACCCGCAAAATCGACCGCCCTCGACGGGACACGACCGCCCCACCGTGTTGCGTTTTGACATACCAATAAGCGAAGCTTTTTTATAGAATCACAAACAATCAGGCGATGACTATGAGCCAGCGAATGCAGCAGGGTCAGCCCATGATCATTCTGGGCGAAGACTCGCAGCGCACATCCGGACAGGATGCGCAATCGATGAACATCACGGCCGGGAAGGCCGTCGCAGAGGCCGTACGCACGACGCTCGGCCCCAAGGGGATGGACAAGATGCTCGTCGACTCCGGCGGGCAGGTCGTCGTCACGAACGACGGCGTCACCATCCTCAAGGAGATGGACATCGACCACCCCGCGGCCAACATGATCGTCGAAGTCTCCGAGACCCAGGAGGACGAGGTCGGAGACGGCACGACGACGGCCGTCATCATCGCCGGCGAACTCCTCGACCAGGCCGAGGAGCTCCTCGAATCGGACGTCCACGCGACGACCGTCGCGCAGGGCTACCGCCAGGCCGCCGAGAAGGCCAAGGAAGTCCTCGAAGACAACGCCATCGAGGTCACGGAGGACGACCGCGAGACCCTCCAGAAGATCGCCGCGACGGCGATGACCGGCAAGGGCGCGGAGTCCGCGAAGGACCTGCTCGCCGAGCTCGTCGTCGACGCCGTGCTGGCCGTCAAGGACGAAGGCGGCATCGACACGGACAACGTCTCCATCGAGAAGGTCGTCGGCGGCACCATCGACAACTCCGAACTCGTCGAAGGCGTCATCGTCGACAAGGAGCGCGTCGACGAGAACATGCCCTACGCCGTCGAGGACGCGAACATCGCCATCCTCGACGACGCGCTGGAAGTCCGCGAGACGGAAATCGACGCGGAAGTCAACGTCACGGACCCCGACCAGCTTCAGCAGTTCCTCGACCAGGAAGAAAAACAGCTGAAGGAAATGGTCGACAAGCTCGTCGAGGTCGGCGCCGACGCCGTCTTCGTCGGTGACGGCATCGACGACATGGCCCAGCACTACCTCGCCAAGGAGGGCATCCTCGCGGTCCGCCGCACGAAGTCCTCCGACCTCAAGCGTCTCGCCCGCGCGACGGGCGGCCGCGTCGTCAGCAGTCTCGACGACATCGAGGCCGACGACCTCGGCTTCGCCGGCTCCGTCGGACAGAAGGACGTCGGCGGCGACGAGCGCATCTTCGTCGAGGACGTCGAGGATGCGAAGTCCGTCACGCTCATCCTCCGCGGCGGCACGGAACACGTCGTCGACGAGCTCGAACGCGCCATCGAGGACTCCCTCGGCGTCGTCCGCACGACGCTCGAAGACGGGAAGGTCCTCCCCGGCGGCGGCGCTCCCGAGACGGAGCTCTCCCTGCAGCTCCGCGAGTTCGCCGACTCCGTCGGCGGCCGCGAGCAGCTCGCCGTCGAGGCGTTCGCCGAGGCGCTGGACATCGTCCCGCGCACCCTCGCCGAGAACGCCGGTCTCGACCCCATCGACTCCCTCGTCGACCTGCGCTCGCGCCACGACGGCGGCGAGTTCGCAGCCGGCCTCGACGCCTACACGGGCGAGGTCATCGACATGGAAGAAGAGGGCGTCGTGGAGCCCCTCCGCGTCAAGACCCAGGCTATCGAGTCCGCGACCGAAGCCGCTGTCATGATTCTCCGCATCGACGACGTCATCGCGGCTGGCGACCTCTCCGGTGGCCAGACCGGCGGCGACGACGACGAGGGCGGCGCGCCCGGCGGCATGGGCGGCGGCATGGGTGGCATGGGCGGTATGGGCGGCATGGGCGGCGCAATGTGAGCGCCCCAGTAGGCCACCACACACCCACACCCTGACCTCGCATCGACTCGAATCGTCGGCCGAATTCACGCTGTTTTTTGCGGCTTCACGCCCGTTAGCGTCTGCTTTGTCAACCCACGCGTCGGTTGGGACGCCGTTAATCGAGCGCCCGCATCGTGCCGTCGTCTGACGCCGCGAGACGGCGGTCGTATCGGTGACTGATTCGCAACAGAAGTTGACAAATATCTATAAAACGTCCGGAACGGTTCGTGAAACGCCGGTACTCGTCTCTATACTTATCTCCGGTGACAGCCTCTATCAGCGTGTATGTCCTCTCCCGAGCCCTCGGCGGACGCCGCTGCCTCGGACGCGGCCACGCCCGCGAATCGACCGCCGTTTCTGGCCGTCGTCGCACCCCGCATCTCCGAGGCGGCGGCGCTCGCGACGACGCTCCTCCCCGGTGTCAGCCTCGTAGTCCGCGCGCCCCGTAGTGCCTCCCCGTCGAACCTCCGCGCGACCCTCGCCGCGATGCGGCGGGCCGGCGCCCCGCTCGTCGTGGCGACCGATAGCGCGGCCGCCGTCCGCGACGCCGACCGCGTCCACGTCGCCGACGGCGGCGTCGTGGTGGAGTCTGGCCCGCCGGACGACCTCCTCGCGGTCCCCGGCGTCTACGCCCGGCGCTACGGTACCGAACTCGGCGCGAACTTCGCCGGCCCGGGAAAAGACGTCGACGACGAGTGACCGTCGAGCCGACGCTCGTTCCTCCGGTTCGCCCCAACGTTCACCACCGTTCCCGTGGTAGCGGTACGTATGGGAGACAGGGCGTGTTACCGCGAGTTCTGTCCGGACTGCGACGCGCCGGTGACTATCGTCGACGACGAGTGCCCCGAATGCGGTCGGGAGTTGGCAGTCGTCTGAGAACCGGCGTCACTCGGAGGCTCGCGCGTCGATGTGGTGGACCGCGTGCGGGGAGAGATACCGGCCGCCCGGGACCTCGACCCAGCCGTTGACGAGCACGCGAACCGGCCCCTCGTGCAGCACGGACTCCATCTCGGCGTCGCCGTAGACGACCGCGTCGTCTATCGTCTGTTCGAACCGACCTCCGAACGGGGAGTCGGACGCGAAAACCATACAAGAGACAATTCGCCGTCACGTATTGAGAATAACGGCGAATCGCGGCGTTCACGACGATTCGGAAGCGTCTGCACCCGCGCGACGAGCGAGGAAATCGACTAGCGCCGACACCACGAGCAGGGCCGCGACGAGTTGGAGGCCGCGGGCGACGTCCAGTCCGAGCGACGCCGCGATGCCGAATCTGTCGATGACGTAGAGCGTCGCGGCGACGAGTCCCAGACTACCGAACAGGGGTCTCGCGAATCGGCCGTCGAGGCTCGTCGCGAAATTGTAGGCGGCGACGCCGAAGACGACCGCCGCGGCGACGATGCCGAGAACGTCCATGGGAAGTGTATCGTACCTCCCGACCAAGAAAATGTTGTCTTTCTAACTCGACTGGCCAACGACTACCCGGGAGCAGGCTCCGATAGTCGTCGAGAACAGAGACAGTTTAGGGCTGGAGAAGGCGAGACCGCCGACGCTGTCGCTCGGCGGACAGTCACAGCAACAGAGCGCGACGGAGCAGACAGCAAAAGAGCGCGACGACCAACCAAAAGAGCGCGACGGGCCGAAGGCGACGAGCGAGCGCGACGGGATTCGAACCCGCGACCATCGGATTAGAAGTCCGACGCTCTGTCCGACTGAGCTACGCGCCCTCGATGCCCACAAACCGGCCCTGCAAGAAAAACGAATCGGGTTCTACCCGTCCCGACCTACCCGTCGAACCGGTACAGCGACGTGACCGCAGGGAGCCGGTTGAGCATCCAGATGCCGACCGGGAGGCCGATGATGGTGAGCGTGAACAGCACCGCCACGTTCGCCCAGACCCAACTCAGCCACCAGCCGACGAACACGAAGTAGACGGCCCGAACGATGATTGACCGCTGGCCCCGAGACGAGTCGGGTTCGAGCCGGGATTTCGGCTCTTTCAACGAGAGCACCGTCGGCACGAGGTTGATGAGCGCGACGCCGAGCGGGATGCCGATGACGGTCGCGTTCAGGAACCACGCGACGTTGACGACGGCGGGCGTCGCCCACCAGCCGACGAAGACGAACCAGATGGCGCGGACCACGAACGAACGCTGAGACATACGCGTAGTACGCGGGCCGAGGCGAAAAGCAGCGGGGTGGGGTAGAGCAGTGAGGGAAGACGAAAACCCGCCACCCGAAGCGACGTGAAGGGAGGCTTTAACAGCGCCAACGCGGTAACACCGGCTATGAGAGTCATCGGGACGGTCGGCCTGCCGGGAAGCGGCAAGGGCGAACTCGCCGAGGTGGCCCGCGAAGCGGGCGTGCCCGTCGTGACGATGGGCGACGTCATCCGCGAGGAGTGTCGCGAGCGCGGCCTCGACCCCGCGACGGACCACGGGAAGATAGCGACCGCGCTCCGCGAGGAGGAGGGCGACGACGCCATCGCCGCGCGGTCCCTGCCGATGGTCGAAGACCACCTCGAATCGAACGACGTGGTGGTCGTCGACGGGCTTCGGTCGGGCGTCGAACTCGACCGCTTCCGGGAGGCGTTCGGCGACGACTTCGTCCTCGTGAGCGTCGAAGCGCCGTTCGAGACGCGCGCCGAGCGCCTGCTCGACCGCGACCGCGACGACAGCGACACCGACGTGGAGGCGCTCAAAAAGCGCGAGCGCCGCGAACTCGACTTCGGGATGGGCGACGCGATGGACCGCGCCGACGTGGTCATCCAGAACACCGGCACGCTGGCGGAATACCGCGAGACCATCGCGAAGCTGTTCGAAGAAGGGCCGGAAGCGGTCGCGGAGGCCGACGCGTGAGCATGGTTTACAGCGTCGACGTCCGCATCGAGGTGCCCGTCCGCGACACCGAGGTGACGGACCGCGTCGGCGACGCCGTCGAGAACATCTTCCCCGGCGTCGAACTCGACCACGAACCCGGAAAACTCGTCGGCGAGACCCACGAACTGGAGCGCTTCTCCGAGCGCCTCCACGAGCAGGCCATCCTCGACACCGCCCGCCGCGAGTTCGCAAAGCGCCGGGACGACGACGGCTTCTCGTTCGCGCTGAAAAAACAGGCCGCGTTCAAGGGCGTCGTCAACTTCTCCGTCGGCAACCCCGACGAACTCGGCGACATCGAGGTGCACGTGACCGTCCGCGACCCCTCCGTCGACGAGGTCATCGACTACATCGCGCCGCCGACCGAGGACGGGCGACCGGTGGACCCGAACGACCGCTAAACCGGAGCCGAAACCGAGGCTGAGACGCCGTTTTCTCGCCACTCAGGCGACCAGCAGCGCCACCGCGAGGGCGATGAAGACGATTTTCAGCCCCGTGTTGACGGCGATGACCTTCGACCCGAACTCGGGGCCCCAGATGCCGTACTGGAAGGGAATCGACCGCTTGAACGTCGAGACGGCGAAGGAGATGATGCCGCCGATGAGCATCGTCGCCACGGCCTGTTTCGGCGTGAACGTCTCGCCGATGGCCGGCGCGATGGTCGCCGCGCCGGTCGTCGTGTCGAACGCGAAGGCGACGACGACGGGGACGGCCGCGCCGGGCAGGCCGACGAGGTTCGTCAGCGGACTGGCGAGCGCCGCGAACGATTCGAGGTCGGTCGTCCGAAGCAGGAGCGTGACGACCACGTAGACGACCGCCAGCCGCGGAACGATGCGCCGAAGCTTCGTCCACGTGCTCCGAGCGGCGTCTTCGACCGCCTCGCGGAGGGAGCCGTCGGTGTCGCCCGCGTCGGCGGAGTCACCCGCGCCGGCGGCCGCATCGACCACGCCGCCCGAGCCGTCGGTCTCGGCGACCGCGACCGGGGTCGTGTTACGGTCAGAAAGGAGCACCGCGCCGGCGACGACGCCGGTCGCGGTGATGGCGAGCGCGATGGCCGCCCGCGCGCCGACGTACATGAAGCCGACCTCGCGGCCGAGGATGGGGATGAGCACCGGCCAGTAGAACGTGAAGATGTGCTGGACGAAGCCGAAGAACGTGTTGATGGTGACGGCGACGAGCGTCGCCCGGTCGTCGAGGACGCCCGACTCGCGGAACTCCGCGAGCATTCCGTAGCCCGCCGTCGTCGAGGCGGCGGTGGTGACGATGGCCGTCCCGACCTCGTCCGGGAGGTTCGCGGGGCTCGTCAGATACCGCGAGAGGCCGGCGATGCGCTCGACGAGGCCGAAGGCGACGACGAGGTTCGCGGCGAAGACGCCCGCGGCGATGTAGGCGGCGATGCGCGCGACTCGCGGGAGCACCTCGAACAGCACCGGGAGGACGGCCGACGACTGCACGACCGACGGTCGGTGCCGAGCGAACTAATCGGCGTCGGTCGGCGGGAGGCGGTTCGAGCATCGGGCTCAGACGAGCACCTGCGCGACTCCGAACAGGACGACGACGCCCAGCACGTCGCAGACGTTGGTGACGACGGGGATGACCACGTCGTCGGGGTCGAGACCGAACCGGTAGGCGACGTACGTCGCGGAAAACGTCACGACGACCGCGAGAACGGCGAGCGAAATCCCGCTCGATAAGGCGACGAGGACGACCATCCGCAGGGCGAGCGACGTGTCGCCGGAGACGAGGAGGGTGGCGACCCACGCGCCCGCGCCGATGACGGGAAATACCGTCACCGCGAGGGCGACCGTGGCGACGGCGTTACCCGCGAGTTCGTCGTCGCGGGGTGAAAACGAGAGCGTCCCGAGGTGGAACGACGTGGACAGCCGCGCCGCGAGGACGCTCCCGAGGTTCCCCGCGGTCCCGATGGTGACGGGGACGAGCACGAGAAGCGACGGGTAGCGGAACAGTTGCGCCTCGAAGCTCCCGAGGACGAGGCCGCTGCCGAGTTCGACGAGCGTGAGCACGAGCAACACCGGGAGCATCGCCCGCGTGATGGCGCGGACGGTCCACTCGGTCGGCACTCAGAACACCCCCGCGACGGCGAGGACGGTTCTGACGGCGATGAGCAGAAAGAGGATACCGAACACGTCGCCGGTGGTCGTCACGACCGGGCCGACGATGGTGTCGGGGTTGCGCCCGCGGCGATACCCGGCGAAGACGACGCTGACGACGACGACGGTCAGGACGATGCCGGACAGCAGGCCGGCGACGATGGCGACGCCGACGAGAATCGGGAGCGGCGCGACCCGACTGCCGAGAAACGTGAGGAGGAAGAACGCGACGACGGCGGCGAACGTGCTCGTGAGCACGCCGTTTGCGAGCGCGGCGGTCGCGGCCGCCCGGAGGCGCTCGTCGCCGCCGGTGACGCGGGGTTCGATGAGCCCCTGATGGAGCGCGGTGGCGATGCGAGCGCCGAGCGAGCCGTAGACGTTGCCGCGGGTCGCCAAGAGCGCGGGGACGAGCACGAGAAGTCCCGGAACCGCCCGGAGTTCGGCCCGCATCCCACCGAGGACGACGCCGGCGATGAGGCCGCCGACGAGGCTGGCCGCGAGCGCGGGCAAGGCTTCCTTGTAGGCCTCGACCGCCACGTCTCGCACGGTCATTGTGGGGTGCGACGGCCCCGAGCGTTAAAAGTCGGCGGTATCGCGGCGAGGCGAGAATCGCGCGGGCAAGCGCAGAAAGCGCGGCGAGAAGATCGCGCGGTGGTTCAGAACGGACCCATACCGCCGAGACCGCCCATACCGCCGCCGCCGTCCTGGTTCTGGAGCTTCTTCATCATGCGCTGCATGTCGCCGTCGCCCATGTTCTGGAACTGCTTGATGGTCTGTTCCATCATGCGGTGCTGTTCGAGCAGTTCCTGTATCGTCTCCTCGTCCTGTCCCGACCCCTGCGCGATACGCTTGACGCGGGACGCGCCGACCTTTCGGGGGTTCTCCAGTTCCGCTTCGGTCATCGAGTCCATGATGACCTCGAACGCGCGCATCCGGTCTTTCGTCACGTCCATGGCGTCGTCCGGAAGCTGGTCTTTGATGCCGCCGCCGAAGCCCGGAATCATGTCGAGCACCTGGTCGAGCGGCCCCATCTTGTCCATCGCCTCCATCTGTTTTTGCATGTCCTTGAGGGTGAAGTTCCCCTTCATCATCTCCTCGGGGTCCCAGTCCTCGTCTTCGGCCTGGGTCTCGGACATGGCGCGTTCGACGCGCTCGGAGAGCTGTTTCAGGTCGCCCATCCCGAGCAGCCGGGAGATGAAGCCGTTCGGCTCGAAGCGCTCGATGTCCTGGACCGTCTCGCCCATGCCGAGGAAGGCGATAGACGAGTCGGTCTCGTTGACGGCGGTCAGCGCGCCGCCGCCCTTCGCCGTCCCGTCGAGTTTGGTGATGACGACGCCGCCGATGCCGATTGACTCGTCGAACTGCTGGGCCTGTTCTTTCGCGCCCTGCCCGATTGCCGCGTCGAGGACGAGCAGGTTCAGGTCGGGCTGGACGACGCCCTCTATCTCCTCGATCTCGTCGATGAGGTCGTCTTCGAGCGCGTGGCGACCGGCCGTGTCGACGATGTGCACGTCGGCGTCCTCGGTCGCTTCGAGCCCCTCGCGGGCGATTTGGACCGGGTCGTCGCAGTCGGGGTCGCCGTAGAAGTCGACCTCGGCGCGCTCGCACATCTGCTTGGCCTGGTCGTACGCGCCGGGGCGGAAAGTGTCGGTCTGGATGACCGCGGGGCGAAGCCCCTTCTTCGAGAACCACCACGCCATCTTGGCGGAGGTGGTCGTCTTCCCCGAGCCCTGGAGACCGGCGAGCATGATGGTCTGCGATTCGAGCGGAATCTCCGTCGACTCGCCGATGAGGTCGACGAGTTCCTCGTAGACGATTTTCAGGACGTGGTCGCGCGCGCTCGTGCCGCCCGGCGGCTCCTCTTCGAGCGCGCGGGTCTTGATAGAGTCCGAGAGGTCCATGACGAGGCTGACGTCGACGTCGGCGGAGAGCAGGGAGCGCTGAATCTCCTTGACGATCTCCTGAACGTCGTCCTCGTCGAGGCGGGACTTCCCGCGCAGCTTATCGAGACTGCCGCGGAGGGAACTCCCGAGATTGTCGAGTACCATTGTGCGTTCCTACGCCGTCGCGCCGGTAAAGGCTTTATCCGTCGCGTTCGGGGCCAACACCTATCGGCTCGGCCCCCGACAGCGCACTCGATGACCACGATTCTCGTCCTCGACCGCCCCACGCACGGACTGCCGGCGTCGGAGTACGCCGCGGCCCTCCACGAGCGCCTGCCCGACGCGACGGTTCGCCACCCGAAGACGACCGCCGAAACGCTCGACGCCGCCCGCGACGCGACCATTATCACCGGCACGTCGCTCCCCGACGACGTGCTCGACGCCGCCGACGAACTCCGACTGTTCGCCGGGGCGGCCGCCGGCTACGACCACCTCCCGCTGGCGGCGCTCCGCGAGCGCGGCGTCGTCGTCACCAACGCCTCCGGCGTCCACGGCCCCAACATCGCCGAACACGTCCTCGGCTGGCTCCTCATGATTACCCGCCGGCTGGACGAGGGGCTCCGCCGCCAGCGACGCCGCGAGTGGCGGCGCTTCCAGTCGTACGGCGAGTTGCAGGGGTCGACGGCCACCGTGGTCGGCCTCGGTGCCATCGGGCAGGCGGTCGTCGAGCGACTCGACGCGTTCGGCGTCGAGACCATCGGCGTCCGCTACACGCCGGAAAAGGGCGGCCCGACCGACGAGGTGCTCGGCTTCGACGACCTCGAATCGGCGCTCGTCCGCACCGACTTCCTCGTGGTCGCGTGCCCGCTGACCGACGAGACGCGCGGACTCATCGACAGCCGGGCGCTGGACGCGCTTCCCACGCACGCCGTCCTCGTCAACGTCGCGCGCGGCGGGGTCGTCGACACCGACGCGCTCGTGTCGAACCTCCGGGACAACCGCCTCCGCGCCGCCGCACTCGACGTGACGGAGCCCGAACCGCTTCCCGAGGACCACCCGCTGTGGGGGTTCGAGAACGTCTACATCACCCCGCACGTCTCCGGCCACACGCCGCACTACTGGACGCGGGTCGCCGACATCCTCGCGGAGAACGTCGAGCGGCTGGCGTCGGCGTCCGAGGGCGGCGTGCCCGCGCTCCGCAACCAGGTGGTTCCGAGTCCGAACCCCTGAGCTACTTGCCGCGACGAATCGTAGGCTCGCGCGATGACGACGCTCGCGTTCGGACTCGACGCCGCGACCTATCTCGGGTTCTGCGGGGCGGCGGTCGCGCTCGTCCTCGCGCCCGGCCCCGACACGATGTACGTCCTCGCCCGCGGCCTCGACGGTCGCGGGCCGGGCGTCCGGTCGGCGCTCGGTATCGCCACGGGCGTCCTGTTTCACACGCTTCTGGCGACGGTCGGCGCGGCGGCGCTCTTCCGGGCCGTCCCCGAGGCCGCCGCGGCGCTCAAGTACCTTGGCGCGGCGTATCTGGGCTACCTCGGCGTCACCGCCCTCCGAAACGACGAGTTCGACCCCTCGGTCGAGGCCGACGCCGGAGCGAGCTTTCGGCGCGGCGTCCTCGTCAACGCGCTCAACCCGAAGGTCGCGCTGTTCTTCCTCGCGTTCCTCCCCGGGTTCGCCGGCCAAGGCGCGGAAGCCGGGATGCGGATGGCGAGTCTGGGCGCGACCTACGCCGCCCTCACGGCGCTGTACCTCTCTGTCGTCGCGCTCGGCGCGGACCGACTCGGGGCGAGGCTCGCAGAGACGCGGCTCGCGAGCGCGCTGAACTACGTCGGCGCGGGGACGATGCTGCTGCTCGGGGGCGCGCTCGTACTGGAGTGAGGCGGCCGGGAGAAAAAAGCGACGGACCGAGTCCGATTACTCGTCTTCGCCGAGCAGGCGGTCGACCATCCGCTCGGGGTCGAACTTCTCGATGTGGTCGTAGCCCTGTCCCACGCCGAGGAACAGGATGGGCTTGCCCGTCACGTACGCGATGGAGATGGCCGCGCCGCCGTTGGAGTCGGCGTCGGCCTTCGTCAGAATCGCGCCGTCGATGGCGGCCGCGTCGTTGAACTGCCGGGCGCGTTCGACCGCGTCCTGCCCGGCGACCGCCTCGTCGACGAAGAGGGTGAGGTCGGGGCCGACGACGCGGTCTATCTTCTCCAACTGCGCCATCAAGTCGTTCGAGGTGTGGAGCCGACCGGCCGTGTCGCCGAGGACGATGTCGATGTCGTGGGCCTCGGCGTACTCGACGCCGTCGTAGATGACCGCCGCCGGGTCGCCGCCCTGCTCGTGGGCGATGAGCTTCTTGCCGAGCGCCTCCGCGTGCTCGCGGATCTGCTCGTTCGCGCCGGCGCGGTAGGTGTCGCCGTTGGCGAGCACCGTCGAGTAGCCCTGCTTTTCGAAGTAGCGGGCGAGTTTGGCGATGGTCGTGGTCTTCCCGACGCCGTTGATGCCGGTGAAGATGAGCGTCACCGGTTTGTCGGCCTCGGCGATTCGCTGGTCGAAGTCGAACTGCCCGACGCTGATGACCTCGTACAGCGCGTCGTGGAGCGCCTCGGAGACGAGTTGGCCGGTGCTCTGGACCTGCTTTCGCGTCTCGCCGATGAGCTTCTCGCGGATGGTTTCGAGAATCTCCTCTGCGACCTGCATCTCGACGTCGCTCTGGAGGAGCGCCATCTCAAGCTCCCAGAGGGGGTCTTCGAGGTCTTCCTCCTCGATGACGACCTTCCCCGTGGCGAACGCGGCGGCGCGGCGGAGCCGGCCCGGACCGGACGAATCGTCGCCGTCCTCCTCGGACAGCGCCGCCTTCGCGGCGTCGGAGGCGAGCGACGCGCGCGGTTCGGCCTCGTCGGCCGCCGGCTCGCCGGTCGGCTCGTCGACCGTGTCCGCATCGGTATCGGTCGAGTCGCCGGCCGGCGTCGCCGTCGCCGCCGCCGCGGCTTCGGCTTCGACCTCCGCGGTCGCCGCGTCCCGTTCGGGCGCGGACTCCGGTTCGGTCGCCGGTTCGGCGTCCGCAGGAGCGTCGGCCGCGTCGACCGCGTCGGCTTCGGACCCGGCGTCCGCGTCGCCGACGGCGTCGGTGTCGGCGTCGGGGGCGGCAGCAGCGGGTTCGGACGCCTCGGGGTCGACCGCCGCGTCTGCTGGTGCTGATTCCGCTTCCGCGTCGGCTTCGGCCTCGTCGGCGGCCGCCTCGGCCTTCTCTTCGGCGGTCTCTTCAACGTCGTTACGGAAGCGGTTGAGTTTCTTCTTCAGTCCGTCGAACATCTGAATAGTAGGAGGTTGGGGTTACCTTACTCGTCGTCGCCGTCGCCGCCCTCGCCCTGCATCTGCTGCATCTGCTGCATCTGCTGTTGCTGCATCTGCTGTTGGGCCTGCATCGCCTGCTCTTCGATCTCGTCGCTCTCCTCTTCGAGCTCTTCGATCTGGCCGCGAACGCTCGCGATCTCCTCGTCGAGCGCGTCCTGCTTGCGTCGCAGGGTCTCGATGGCCGTGCTCTGTTCCTGCTCGGCGGCGTAGTTCGCGCCGAGGGAGACGACGACCTCGTCGATGTCCTGGACTTCGGCGCGGAGATACGCGTCGCCGCCGAGGGGCACCTGCACCGTCGAGCCCGTTTCGAGCGTTTCGATGGCCTCGACGGCCTCGTCGATCTCGTCTTTCTCGTCGTTCAGGTCCGAGACCTCGGCTTCGAGCCCTTCGATCTCCTCGTCGAGCGCCTGAAGCTCCTGGGAGAGCTGCTGGAGTTGCTGCTGACCGCCGCCCATCATGCCGCGGACACCTCGTTGAGCTCGACCTTCGTGCGCTTGATTCCGTGCTCGCTCCCGATGAGCGAAAAGGCGCGTTCCTGCGCGACGTTCTCGTTCGGCGCTTCGACAGTCTTCGTGAACTCGTGGACGACGCCACGGCTCGTGAAGCTGCCCGTGATAATGAACTGGCTCATGCACGTCGGTCGGGTGGCGAGCGGGAAAGGTCTTCCTACTCGGAGCGAAACTGAAGCGAAAAACGGGGGGTCGCGAGGCCCTCAGTCGATGTAATCGAGGGCGTCTTCGATGCGACCCAGTTCCGGGCCGGTCGTGTCCTCGCCGACGACGTAGCTCTCGTCGTTGGCGACGAGGCCGGAGCCGACGAGCGGGCCGCCGTAGTTGATGGTGCCGATGTCGGCGCGAACGTCGAGCAGCGCTTCGAGCGCTTCGAGTTCGGGCTCGCGCGACTTCGGGTGACAGAGGACGCCGCGGTTGTTGGCGACGGCGGCCGTCCCGACGGTCCGAACGTCGGCGAGGTCGCCGCGTTCGACGGGGACCTCCAGCGCCTCCTCGACGGCCGAAACGGCCTCGTCGGAGAGCTCCGCGTGGACGTACGCGCCGTAGTCGTTCGCGAGAACGACGTTGCCGGCGGCGTTGATGCGACCGGGAAGCTCGTAGACCGGGAGGTCCACGGCGTCGGTGAGGGCCTCCTTCTCGCGGGACGTCGCGCGGCTCGACACGAGAAGTCCGTTCTCGTTACCCGTCGCTAACGCACCGACCGTACCCGACCCGCCGACGGTCGTCTTGACCAGCGGCACGTCGAGTTCCTCGGCCATCTGCTCGGCGAGCGAGTCGTCGGCGTCCGGGCGGACCAACAGCGCGTCGTCGGTCGCGCGAGCGAAGACGCCGATGTAGGACGAACCGGCGAAGGAGGCGCGAAGCACCGTTTACTCGGCCGGTTCCGCTTCGACGACCGACTCGCCGTCCTCGTCGAACCGCGCGGCGCGGACGCGGAACTTGCTCGGCGGGCTCTGCCGACCGTGCGCCCAGATGTCCTCGTTGATCTGCGTGTCGAGACGCACGTTCTCGGCGTCGACCTTGAAGTGCTTGGCGAGGTGCTCGCGGATGAGCGTCATCGAGCGGCCCGCGCGTTCGTGTGCCGGGACCGCCTTCACGTCTCGGAGCGGGACGGTGACGACGCGCTCCTCGAAGTCGTTTGCGCTCATTGCTTACTCGTCCGTGTTGCTCCGCCGCCAGTTGCGACGCTTGGGGTTTCGCGTGACTTCCATGTCCGTCTTGAGCATGACCCACGCGGGGACGCGACTGTTCTGGCGTTCGAGCTTCGCCAGACGCTTCTTCTTGGACTTCGACTTCTTACCCATAGTGGGCTGTACTTTCCATCCTCCGCATAAAATCTTGTTCCTTCGAGTTTCGGGCGTGTGAGGGGCGTCCGCACGCCCGAATCGGCTGAAACGCGGCTCTCCGCGGGGTCGGCGACGCGGGCGACCGAGCAAGCTGGCGGGCGGGCGACCGAATCGACTCATTCAGTACCGTCGGCGCGAAAGCCGACGCGAATGAGTCGGGCCAAGACCGCCGTCGCCTTCCTCGCGCTCTCCGCCGTCTGGGGGAGCGCCTTCCTCGCCACCGACATCGCCCTCCGGACCGTCCCGCCGGCGTTCCTCGGGGCGGTCCGCTTCGACGTGGCGGCGCTCCTGTTGTTCGCCGTCGCTCTCGCCCGCGGCGACCGGATTCTCCCCGCCGCCCGCGACGAGTGGCGGCCGATTCTCGCCGGCGGCGCGTTCAGTATCGGCGCGCACCACGCGCTCCTGTTTTCGGGGCAGGTGTACGTCCCCGGCTCCGTGGCGTCGGTCCTCCTCGGTATCATCCCGCTCGCGACCCCGACGCTCACCCGCCTGACGGCCACCCGCGAGCGACTGTCTACGCACCGGGTCGTCGGGCTCGTCCTCGGCTTTCTCGGCCTCGTCGTCATCGCCAACCCGAACCCCGGAAACCTGCTGTCGTCGAACCTCGTCGGCGCGGTTCTCGTGTTCGGCTCGGCCGTCGCCTTCGCCCTCGGCGCGGTGCTCACCCACGACAGCGAGACGGGGATGTCGCTCGTCTCCGTGCAGGCGTGGATGATGCTCGTCGGCGCGGTCACGCTGCACGTCACGAGCGCCGCGCTCCCGTGGGAATCCGCCGCCGACGCGGCGTGGACCCAGACGACGCTCGTCGCCGCCGGCTACCTCGCCGTCGTCGCCGGCGCGGGCGGCTTCCTGCTGTACTTCTGGCTCCTCGACCGGGTCGGCCCGATCGAGGTGAGCCTGCTCGAATACGTCATCCCGCTTTTCGCCGCGCTCGCCGACTGGACCGTCCTCGGGCGCGTGCCGACGCGCGCCACCGCCGCCGGCTTCGCGCTCATCTTCGCGGGCTTCCTGCTGTTCAAGCGCGACGTGATTCGAGGCGAACTCCGGCGTATCGTGGACCGCCGTCGCGGGCGGCGACCGACCGACGACTGACGCGCCTCACAGCGAGAACCGCGTCACCGTCTCGTACTCGGGGCCGTCGGGTCCGAGTTCGCTCTTCTTCAGGCGCACCTCGCGCACCCGAAACGACCCGACCGTCGGCGACTCGCCCTCGACGACGCGCCGCACGAGGGCCTTCCCGCGGGCGTCGTCCATGCGGGCGAGCGTGACGTGCGGCGTGAAATCGTGATTCTCGGGGTCGAAACCGATTGCCGTCGTCTCGCGCTCGATGGCCTCGTGTAACTGCGTCACCTCGGCCGCGCCGTCAGCGACGCCGAGCCAGACGACTCGAATGTAGTCCAGCGAGGGAAAGACGCCCAGCCCGCCGACCGAGGCGTCGAAGGGGCCGACCCCCGCGTCTTCGACGGCCGACTCGACCGCGTCCTCCACCTCGGCGATTCTGTCCGGAGCCACCTCGCCGAGGAACTTCATGGTGACGTGCGCCCCCTCGGGGTCGGTGAACCGAAGCCCGTCCGCGTCCGAAAGCCGGTCCTGTACCGCGGCGACGCCCGCCGCGAGCGAGTCGGGGAGGTCGACGGCGAGAAAACAACGCATGGCAGACAGTTGACTCGAATCGGACGTTAACGTTCCGCCGGGTCGCGGTCGGCGTCGCCCTCGCGGGCGGCCTCCTCGGGCGTCCACGTCCGGGCGATGCTGAACGCCTCGCCGTCCACGAACGTCACCTCGTACACGTCGGGCGTCGTCAGGCCCGTCCAGAACTCGCGGCCGTAGCGCGGGTCGTAGGCGTTGAACACGAGCGCCATGAGCGTGGCGTGGGTGCCGACGACGACGTGGCGGTCGGGGTACGCCTCGACGAGGCGGCCGACGGCGGCGACGCCGCGGGCCTGCGCCTCGGCGTGGGACTCGCCGCCGGGGTGCGACGCGTTCGGGTTCGCCCAGAGGTGTTCGACGGCCTGTTCGAAGTCATCGACGGGTGATTCCGCGAGTTCGCGTTCGCGGAGGTCCTCGTCGACGATGAGCGGGGCGTCCGCCGCGTCGGCGACGCCCTCGACGGTCGCACGGGCGCGCTCGGCCGGTCCGGTGGCGACCACGTCCGCGAGGTCGGCGAGGCGGGCGGTGACGCGCGCGGCGTCCCGGCGGCCGCGACGCGAGAGGCCGCGGGTGCGCTCGGCGTCGGGAACGGACGGGACGTGGGCGTGCCGGACGAACGACACGACCGTCGTCGGGGGCGCGGGCATTCGGAGACGCTCGCCCGCGGGAGGCTAAAAAGCGGTCGGTGTCGTCCCGCTGACGTAGCGTTTAACCGCCGTGACGCCCAAGCGCGGCTATATGACCGACGACGGCAAGCGACCCCACCGCTTCTCCGAAGGGCAGGGGTTCGACGAGGACTACTCCGATTTCTCGCTCGACCCGCCCGAACTCTCGGTGGACCCGACGAAGGTCGACCCGGTCGACTCGCGCGTCCTGACCGACATCCTCGACCAGCGGAACATCGACCCCGAGGACGTCGACATCGAGAAACTGCTCGACGTGGCGCTCTCGTACATGCAGATAAACCGCTTCGAGGAGGCCACAGAAGCGTTCGAGCGCGTCGCCCGGTTCGCCGGCGACGACGACGACATCGCCCAGGAGGCGTGGGTCAACAAGGGCGCGGCCCACGGCCAACTCGAAGAGTGGGACGAGGCCATCGGCTCCTACCGCGAGGCGCTCGACCTCGACGACGACAGCGAGCACGCCGCGACGGCCCACACCAACCTCGCGTACGCGCTCTGGGAGGCCGGCCAGACGGCCGACGCGCTCGACCACGCGGAGCGCGCCGTCGAACTCGACCCGCGGTTCCCGCAGGCGTGGTACAACCGCGGCTTCTTCCTCCACGAGCGCGGCCTCAACGAGGACGCCGTCAACGCCTTCGACAACGCCATCCGTCTCGGGATGCGCACCCCCGGCGTCCACGAGGAGAAGGCGCGCGCGCTCGAAGAACTCGGCCGCGACGAGGAGGCAGAGCAGGCCCAACAGCAGGCCGACGACCTCCGCGAGCAGGCCGAAGCGGAACTCGTCGAGGAGTACTAGATGCTCCTCCGCGAGCGGGAGACCCCCGAGGGGCTCCTCGTCTCGGTCTGCGACCCCGACTGCATCGGCGAGACCTACACCGACGACGGCGTCTCGCTGGACGTGACGGAGGACTTCTACGGCGGCGACGAGGCCGAGACCGCCGACGAAGACGCCGTCGTGGACAGCCTCACCCGCGCGACCGTCGCCAACATCGTCGGCGAGGAGTCCGTCTCGGTCGCCATCGACGCCGGCCTCGTGGACGAGGAGACCGTCCTCGAAGTCGGCGGCACGCTCCACGCGCAACTGCTCTGGCTCCGCTGAGTCGCTCGAAAATCGGTTTCTCCGCGCGTCCGCGCCCGTTACGTTACGCCGGGGCGCTCGACGCCCGATATCTCGAAGCGAGCGCCGCCGCTTTCGGCCTCGGTGACGGCGACGTCCCAGTCGTGGGCGCGGACGGCCTGCGCGACGATTGACAGGCCCAGACCGGTCCCCTCCTCGCCCGTGGTGTAGCCGGCCTCGAACACCTCGTCGCGCGCCTCCGCGGCGATACCGACGCCGTCGTCTTCGACGTAGAACCCCGTCTCGGCCGCGTCGCCGTCGAGGACGCCGACCGTCACCGTCAGACCGCCGTCGCTCGCGCCGTGCTCGACCGCGTTCCGAAACAGGTTCTCGAAGACGTGTCCCAGCAGCCCCGGGTCCGCCCGGAACTCGACGGAGTCGGCGACGACGAGGTCGGCCGAACCGGTGTCGACGTGCTCCCACGCGGCCGCCGCGCGCGTTTCGAGGTCGACGGTCGATAGCTCCTCGACCGCGTCGTGGCGGGCCAACACCAGCGCGTCGGTGATGATGTGGTCCATCCGGTCGAGCGCGCCCGCGACCCGTTCGAGCCGGTCGGGGGCGACCGACTCGTCGAGGAGCGATTCGACGTAGCCCGCGGCGACCGAAAGCGGGTTTCGGAGGTCGTGGGAGAGCATCCGGGCGAGGTTTCGCAGTCGCTCCGCCCGCTCTTCGGCCTCCAGTTCCGCGCGCTTCCGGTCGGTGATGTCGAGGTGCGCGATCTGGACGTACGTCTCGCCGCCGTCGGCGAAGCGGGTCGCCCGCATGGTGAACCAGAGGCGCTCCTCGGGAGTTTCGCAGGGGTATTCGAAGGAGAACTCATCGCGCTCGCCGCCGATGACGGCGCGGATACCCTCGCTGGCCGTCGTCGCGTCGGCGGACGCGCTGAGGTCGCAGACGCCGAGGTAGTTCGTGCCGACGGAACTGCTGTCGCCCTGATAATCGTGTTCGTTGCCGAACTCCCGCCACGCGCGGTTGGTGTAGACGATGACGCCCTCCTCGTCCAGAATGGCGAGCTGCGTCGGGAGCGCGTCGAGGCTCGAAAACGCGAGCGAGGACGAGGCGGCGTTCGACATTAACTGGTAAATGGGCGTGGACTACTTGGTTCGTTTGGGTGGGTAACCGACACGTTACGTACACGTCACCGCCACCGGCCACTGTTGCCGGCTGACGAAACCGAATTCGGTTGCAGCGCCGCGTGCGTACCGAAGACGTGTTGTGCCTACGGGGGTAACTCACACCCGATGAGAGTACAGGAGTCGTACCCCGTCGACGTCGACGCCATCCGCGCGGATTTCCCCATCCTCCAGCGGAAGGTCGGCGGCGACATCTCGACGCCGGGCGAACACGACGACGACGACACGCCCCTCGTCTACCTCGACAACGCCGCGACGAGCCACACGCCGGAGCAGGTCGTCGACGCCATCGCCGACTACTACCACGGCTACAACTCGAACGTCCACCGCGGCATCCACCACCTGAGCCAGGAGGCCTCCGTCGCCTACGAGAACGCCCACGACCGCGTCGCGGAGTTCATCGGCGCGTCCGGCGGCCGCGAGGAGGTCGTCTTCACGAAGAACACCACCGAGTCGATGAACCTCGTCGCCTACGCGTGGGGCCTCGACGAACTCGGGCCGGGCGACTCGGTCGTCATGACCGAGATGGAGCACCACGCCTCGCTGGTCACGTGGCAACAGATCGCCAAGAAGACCGGCGCTGAAGTCCGTTACATCCGCGTCGACGACGACGGCCGCCTCGACATGGAGCACGCGAAGGAACTCATCGACGACTCCACGAAGATGGTCTCGGTCGTCCACGTCTCGAACACCCTCGGAACCGTCAACCCGGTTTCCGAACTCGCCGACATGGCCCACGAGGTCGGAGCGTACGCCTTCGTCGACGGCGCGCAGTCGGTCCCGACCCGCCCCGTCGACGTGGAGGCCATCGACGCCGACTTCTTCGCCTTCTCGGGCCACAAGATGTGCGGCCCGACGGGCATCGGCGCGCTCTACGGCAAGCGCGACATCCTCGACGAGATGCAACCGTACCTCTACGGCGGCGAGATGATTCGGAGCGTCACCTACGAGGACTCCACGTGGGAGGACCTCCCGTGGAAGTTCGAGGCCGGCACGCCGCCCATCGCGCAGGGCGTCGGCTTCGCCGCGGCCGTCGACTACCTCGACGACATCGGCATGGAGAACGTCCGGGCCCACGAGGAACTGCTCGCGGAGTACGCCTACGACCGCCTCAGCGAGTTCGACGACATCGACATCTACGGCCCGCCGGGCGACGACCGCGGCGGCCTCGTCGCGTTCAACCTCGACAGCGTCCACGCTCACGACCTCTCCAGCATCCTCAACGAGCAGGGCGTCGCCATCCGCGCCGGCGACCACTGCACCCAGCCGCTCCACGACAAACTCGGCGTCGCGGCCTCGACGCGGGCGTCGTTCTACATCTACAACACGAGAGCGGAAATCGACGCGCTGGTCGACGGTATCGACGCGGCTCGCGAGCTGTTCGCCTGAGTAGTCCGTTTTTCGCGGTGTCTGGGGCGAGGTCGCCCCAATGCCTTTGTCCCGCTGACACGTCGTCGGAGCGTATGCGCCAGTCGCTGACCGGCTTCCTCGTCGAGACGCTCCGGGAGACCGTCGCGGAGTTCGGGACCGCGGTGCAGGACGCCGCGCCGAAGGTGCTCACCGCGGTCGTCTTCCTCGCGCTCGCCTACGTCGGCATCAAAGCGTTGCTGTTCGTCGTCCGCGGCGTGCTCGACGGGCTGTACCCCGAAGAGCAGGACCTCGTGGTCGAACTCGGCGTCGCCGTCGCGGGCGTGTTCCTCTGGTTCGGCGCGGCGCTCGCGCTGTTGAACATCGTCGGCATGACCGAGGTCGCGGCGAGCCTCGGCACCGCGACCGGCTTCATCGCGCTGGGCGTCTCCTACGCGCTGTCGAACATGATCGCCGACACGGTGGCGGGCGTCTACCTGCTTCGGGACCCCGATTTCAACCCCGGCGACCGCGTGAAGTCGGACCCGGTGACGGGGACGGTCAGCGCCATCGAACTCCGGAAGACGCGCTTCGAGAACGACGAGGGCGACACCGTCGTCGTAGCGAACCGCGACGTCGAAAAGAAGTGGACGAAGTACGACGCGGACGCGGCCGGAGACGCGTCGGCGTCGGACGCGACGTAAGCGGCGAATTCGGCCGAATCGCCGGCCCCGGAATCCTTTTACGGCGCTCGGGCGTAGCCCCGACGAACACCAATGGGCATTGGCTCAGACATGTATCGTCAGCAGATAATGGATCACTACAAGAACCCCCGGAACCACGGTCGGCTGGAGTCGCCGACGTTCACCCACACCGGGGAGAACCCCTCCTGCGGCGATACGATTACGATGGACGTGCAGCTCGCCGACGACGGCGAGACCATAGAGCGCGTCGCGTTCTCCGGCGATGGCTGCGCCATCAGTCAGGCGTCCGCGAGCATGCTCACCCAGCGACTGCCGGGGACGACGCTCTCGGAGCTGGAAGCGATGGACACCGACGACATCACCGAGATGCTCGGCGTCGATATCTCGCCGATGCGCATCAAGTGCGCCGTCCTCGCGCGACAGGTCGCACAGGATGGCGCGAAGATTCACGACGGCGAGATAGAAATCGAGAAGACGAAGACCGAAGACGGCGACGACTGAGCCGCCTTCGACCGGCGGCGACAGGGCGAACCGAGCGCGAGTCAGGCTATTCTTCTTCCGTCCCCGCGCCGAGCGCCGCCGCCAGCGCGACGAGGTAGCCGAGGCCCGCCTTGACCTCGGGGTCGCGGGTGGCCCGCAGGAGGCCGACCGCGCCCACGGGCGTCGCCTCCGCGTCCTCCGCGTCGCCGACGGCGCGAAGCAGGCGCTTCATCCCGGCGACGGTGTCGGGGTCGGAGGCGTCGTCGGCGACTTCCGCGAGGGAGGTGCCGGTCCGCGCGAGCGACCGGACCATCTCGTCGTCGAGCGCGCCGACGCCGAGTTCGAGCACGTCGATGAGGTCGTTGACGAGACCCGTTCGCTCGACGAGGAGCGCGACCTCCTCGGGGTTGTTCTCGATGGCCCGCACGAGTTCGTCGGGCACCTGCTGTTCGGCCGTCGTGGTAGGTTCGTGGTCCTGCATTGGTCTCACCTCAGAGCATCCCCCTGGCGGTCAGCCAGTACGATTCGTTGTACGCGTGTTTCGCCCAGTGGATGGGCTTCGACGGCTGGCGCATCGTCGCGGGCGTCTCGTAGTCGAACGAGACGAACGACGCCTCGTCGAGGCCGGTCTCGACGAAGCAGACGGTCTTGCCGTCGTACCGCTTCGTCGGCGTGCGACCCCGGACTGCCGCGGCGATGCGCTCCGCGACCGCGAAGGCCTGGAAGTGCGCCGCGCTCCCGGCTTTCGGGATGGGGAGCGCCGCCGTGTCGCCGATGGCGTACACGTCCTCGGCGGCGGTCGCTCGGAGGGTCCGCTGGTCGACGTCGACCCAGCCGGCGTCGCCGAGTCCGGAGTCGACGATGAGTTCGTCGCCGCGGTGCGGCGGGATGCCGACCAGCAGGTCGTAGTCCACCTCCGCGCCGCTTTTCGCCGAGACGACCCGTTCGTCCGGGTCGACGGCGTCGACGACGAAGTCGGTCTCGACGCGGACGCCGCGCTCGGCCAGAATCGGGTCGGCCCACTCGGCGACCTCGGGCTTCCCGTGGCTCCGCTCCATCGGGTACGTGTAGACGAGGTCGGTGTCCTCGCGCAGACCCTGGTCCCGGAGCCAGTCGTCCACGATGAACGTGAATTCGAGCGGCGCGGCCGGGCACATGTGGGGCGTCCCGACGACGCTCAACACGAGGCGACCGCCGTCGAACTCCGCGAGCGCGTCGCGGAGCCGTTCGGCACCCTCGGCGCTGTAGAAGTGGTGTGCGCCCTCCCGGAAGCCGGGTACCGCGTCGGGGTCGAGCTTCGCGCCGGTCGCGAGGACGAGCGTGTCGTAGTCGAGCACCTCGTCGCCGTCCTGACAGTAGAGGCGCTTTTCGTCGGTGTCGACGCGGCGGACGCGGTTGGTGACGATGGTCACCCGCTCGTCGACGAGGTCCCGCAGGTCGCGGACGCCGTCCTCCGGCTCCGCGACCCCGAACGGGACGTACAAGAACACCGGCTTGTAGACGTGCTTCGTGTCGTCCGAGACCAGCGTCACCTCCACGTCCCCGACGTCAATCTCCGATTCGAGTTCCTCCGCGAGGCGGTTCGAAACGACCGTCCCACCCGTACCACCGCCAACGACTACGATTCGATTCGTCATGGAGTTCACCTACCTGAACGGTGGGGCGGTGACGGGATAGTATTGTAAGACGTTTCCAAGATTATGGGAACCGAGAGACGGCGCGGCCGCTCGGGCGACGGGGGAAGGGGAGAATGTGGGGTGAGCGGAGGGCGTGTGGGGGAACGGGGACCGCGGAGTCGTGTGAAGTCGGCCGACCGACCGAGCGTCGGCTTACTCGGGCTTGAGACCGGCGTCCTGCACGCGCATGATGGCCTCGCCGTCGGCGAGGTTCGGCGCGTCCACGAGGCGGACGATACGCTTGTCGCCCTTGGACTTGCGGAGGTAGATGCGGAACGTCGAGGTGTGGCCGAGGATGTTGCCGCCGATGGGCTGGGTCGGGTCGCCGAAGTAGGAGTCGGGGTTCGACGCGACCTGATTCGTCACGAGGATGCCCGTGTTGAACAGGTCGCCGATGCGCATCAGGTCGTGGAGGTGCTTGTTGAGCTTCTGCTGGCGCTCGGCGAGTTCCCCGCGGCCGACGTACTCGGCGCGGAAGTGAGCGGTGAGCGAGTCCACACAGAGGAGGCGGACCGGCCACTCGGTGTCCTCGTGTTCGCCGGCGAGTTCCTTGGCCTTCTCGGCGAGGAGAATCTGGTGGTTGGAGTTGAACGCCTTGGCGACGTGAATCTTGTCGAGGAAGTCGTCGACGAGCGCCTTCATCGTCTCCTCGTCGTCGATGGAGCCCTCCATCTCGCGGTCTTCGAGCGTCGCTTCGAGCGCCTCGTCTTCGAGGCCGCGGACCATGTCGTCGATACGCTCGGGACGGAACGTGTCCTCGGAGTCGATGAAGATACAGCCGCCGCCGAGGCCGCCGAGTTCCGGCGGGAGCTGGACGTTGACCGCGAGCTGGTGGGTGATCTGGGACTTCCCGGCACCGAACTCGCCGTACACCTCGGTGATGGACTGCGTTTCGAGGCCGCCGCCGAGGAGTTCGTCCACCTCGTCTATCTGCCAGCTCAGCTTGCCGATCTGCTGGCGTCGTTCGAGGACCATCGAGCCGGTCTCGAAGCCGCCCACGTCGGCCGCGTCGCGGGCCGCGTTGATGATGTCGGAGGCCGTGCTGGAGCCGATGTCGGCCTTGTTCGACAGTTCGCCGGGGCTGGCGACCGCGATGGACTGATAGCTGTCGTAGCCGGTGTCGGTGAGCTTGTCGGCCGTCGCCGGGCCGACGCCGGGGAGACTTTCGAGGTCGTCTTCTGCCATATCCAGTCGTTCCGCCTATACCCTCATAAACCCTCGTTAACAGCGAAGTGAAAGTGAAAACGGGCGACGCGGTGGGGTCGGAAATCGGGTCGGTGCGGAGGTTCAAGGGCGATGTCGCGGGGACGGAGACGAACCGACAGGAGACCGAGCGGGTTCCGAAGGCGACTGAGAGCGCGGGCCGGCGCGAAAGTAGAACAGAATCGAAGCGGTCGGGAGTCGGTCGCGGGCGAGTCAGGAACGCCGGAGGCGCGCGGTCACTCCCACGGGTGGCCGTTCGGCGTCGAGGGCCACAGCGGGTACCAGTAGCTCTCGTCGTCCTCTATCTCCAGTTCGCCGTCGAGGACGGATTCGAGTTTGAACTCCAGGCTCTGGTTCCGCGACGAGGTGCCCTGCGGGGCGAAGGGGTAGTACGCACCGCGGCGGAACGAGTAAATCCAGTAGGCGCGGTCGCCGTCGCGCTCGAAGCCGAACAGGGCGGCGAGCAGGCGCGACCCGTAGCCGCGCTCGATGAACTCGTCGGCGGCGAAGTGGACGCTCGTCACGAGGTCCTCGGGGTCGTCGTCGGCGAGGACGACCCAGTTGTAGCCGTGACCGTCAGTGTGCCGGCGGAACTCGGTTCCGGTCTCCTCGCTCCCGGCGGTGAGGATGTCCTCCACGGCGTCGACGGTGTCGGCGAAGTCGGTGCTGTCGACGGAGGAGAAACACAGCGCCGCCTCGTCGGCCGAATCGAATCGGAGGTCGGCTTCCATCGTCAGGTACGCCGTGCTCATCCCGAAGAGGTCCTCGGGGTCCGCCTTGGTGGTCGCGTCGGACTCGGCGCTGATGCCGAGCGCGGCGCGGAATGAATCGAACAGCCCCATCGGCGCTCAGACGGTCTCCATCTCGCGCTCCATGTCGCGGAGGCGCTCGACGCGGTTCTCGGTGGAGGGGTGAGTGCTGAACAGGCGACCGATGAAGTCCGACTTGATGGGGATGATGAAGAACGCGTTCATCTCCGAGGAGTCGCGCATGTCGCGCTTCGGGACGTTGTCCATCCGGCCCGAAATCTTGAGGAGCGCGGACGCCAGCGCCGAGGGGCGGCCGGTGATGACGGCGGCCCCGCGGTCGGCGGCGTACTCGCGGTACCGCGAGAGCGCCCGAATCAGGAGGTACGAGATTATCCAGACGACGAGCGACGCGATGATGGCGACGATGACCGGCACGTTCTGTCGGTTGTCGTCGCCGCCGAAGAGCCAGCCCCAGCGGACGATGAGGAAGGCGATGCTGGAGAGGAACGACGCGATGGTCATGACCATCACGTCGCGGTTCTTCACGTGCGCGAGCTCGTGGGCGATGACGCCCTCTAACTCGTCGTCGTCGAGGGTGTCCATCAGGCCGGTCGTCACGCAGACGGCCGAACTCTTCTGGGAGCGCCCCGTCGCGAAGGCGTTCGGGACGCGCGTGTCGGCGATGGCAACCTTCGGCTTCGGGAGGTCCGCCTGCTGGGAGAGCCGACCGACCATCGCGTGGAGCTTTCGGGCCTGCGGGCCGTCGTCCTCGTCGACGACGCTCGCGCCCATGCTGTACAGCGCGATTTTGTCGCTGAAGAAGAACTGCGCGAAGAGGAAGACGCCCATGAACCCGGCCATGACGGCGAGGCTCTGGAAGTAGGCGAACAACACCCCCGCGAAGACGATGTAGAGGGCGAACAGGAGGAACATCGTGAGCGCCATCCGCCCGCGAAGTCCCCAGTCCGGTTTCCAGTTCATACCACCTGATTAGTAATCCGGCTAATAAACGCTGTTGGAGTGCGAAGCTGTCGCACGCGACCGCCCGACTCGTGAAGAATCGGGACACACCGTTTTGCCGCGGGAGCGCGTAGTTCCGGGTGACATGTTCGCCGATAGGGAAGACGCGGGCCGCCGACTGGCGGACCTGCTCGACGAGAGAGACGAGACGGCGGACCTCGTGTTGGCCATCCCGCGGGGCGGGCTCCCCGTCGGCAGGGAGGTCGCGGACCGCCTCAGAGCGCCGCTCGACGTGGTTGTCGCGTCCAAGGTCGGCGCGCCGGGCAACCCCGAACTCGCCGTGGGGGCGGTCGCGGGCGACGGGAGCGCCTGGTGGAACGACGACCTGCTCTCGTATCTCGACGTGGGCGACGACTACCTCGACCGAGAGCGCGAGCGCGAGGCCGAGGCGGCCAGAGAGAAGGTGTCGCTGTACCGCGGCGGCGACCCGCTTCCCGACGTGGCCGGAAAGCGCGTGGTCGTCGTCGACGACGGCGTCGCCACGGGCGCGACCGCCCGTGCGTGCCTGCGACAGGTCGTCGCCGGCGGCGCGGAGCGCGTCGTTCTCGCGGTGCCGGTCGGGCCGCCGAACACCCTCTCGGACCTCGAAGCCGAGTGCGACGCGGTCGTCGCGGTCGAGTCGCCGGAGGCGTTCGGGGCCGTCGGCGCGTTCTACCACGACTTCGCGCAGGTGTCCGACGGGGAGGCCGCATCCTACCTGCGCGACGGGGCGGGCGGCGAGCCGTGACGCCGAACTTAAGCGGTCGAACGGACTAGAGCCGTCAATGAGCGAATCCCGCGACTTCTGCCCTCGGTGCGGCGACCCGGTTCCGGAGCGGCCGGAACCCCTCCCCGGGATGCCGCGCGAGCGAGACGACGTGCTCTGTGACTCGTGTTACTTCGAGGACTTCGACCTCGTGGACGCGCCCGACGAGGTGCAGGTCCGCGTCTGCGCGCAGTGCGGCGCGATTCACCGGGGCAACCGGTGGGTCGACGTCGGCGCGCGCGACTACACCGACATCGCCATCGAGGAGGTGTCGAACTCCCTCGGCGTCCACCTCAACGCGGAGGAGGTCCGCTGGGGCGTCGAACCCGAGCAGGTCGACCAGAACAACATCCGGATGCACTGCCACTTCTCGGGCGTCGTCCGCGGCACGCCGCTGGAGGAGTCCGTCGTCGTCCCGGTGAGCATCGCCCGCGAGACCTGCCAGCGCTGCGGCCGCATCGCCGGCGGCTACTTCGCCAGCCTCGTGCAGGTCCGCGCCGACGACCGAACGCCGACGACGGAGGAGGCCGAGACGGCAATCGAAATCGCCGAGTCCTACATCGCCGAACGCGAGGACAAAGGCGACCGCAACGCCTTCATCACCGAGGTGAACCGGACGCCGGACGGCCCGAACATCAAGATATCGACCAACCAGATGGGAAGCGGCGTCGCGAAGCAGATTCGCGAGCGCTTCGGCGGCACCATCGAGGAACACCCGACGCTCGTCACGGAAGACGGCGACGGCAACGAGGTCTACCGCGTCACCTTCGTCGCCCGCCTGCCGCGGTACACCGCCGGCGACGTCATCGACCCCGAGGACGGCGACGGCCCGGTGCTGGTGCGGAGCAACCGCGGGCGACTCAAGGGGACGCGGCTCACCTCCGGCGACCCCTACGAGTCGGAGTTCGAGGAGGGCGAGCGCCCCGAGGCCGAGGACCTCGGCTCCGTCGAGGACGCCGAAGAGACCACCGTCGTCACCGTCGAGGACGAACACGCCGTGCAGGTGCTCGACCCCGAGACGTACGAGGCGAAGACCATCCCGCGGCCGGACTACTTCGACCCCGACGCCGCGATGGTGCCGGTCCTCAAGAGCCACTCGGGACTGCACATCCTCCCCGAGGAAGCCGTCGACGACGAAGACGAAGAGTAAGCAGAACAGGACGAAACGAGGGCAGAACAGAACGCGGCGACGACGGCGTTCGGATTTTCACGAATCGTGGGCGATCGGAAACCGAACCGAGAGCGCGGTCGCTGGAACACGGGCGATAATCGAACGACGGAGCAGAATCAGTCGGCGCTGGCCGGCCGGTCCGCAGAGAGGGACGCGGTCGGCGCGTCGTCTTCGTGCACGGGGACGCCGTGGCGCTGGAGGGCGAGGAGCAGGTCGTCCTCGGAGTAGCCGGAGCGAGCGGCCGCCTGCGAGAGTGTGAGTGCCCCGCTACGATACAGTGTCATCGCCGTGGCGAGTGCGTTGGTGTGCATGGCCGATACTCCACCATTCAGGGGCATCGGTGTTAACTATTTCGTGAGAAAGCGTGTCAAAGACAAAGTTAGGTGAACTATAGCTTTACATGCGTCACCAAATCACCGAGACTCGTTCGTCAAACAGCTAAGACCATTAACAATCATTGAGGAAATGTATCGGAGGCGGCGACTCTCTTGGACACTGTGGCGATTTTTGCCGTTCAGACGGGACGTGATGGCATGACACCGTCGGGGCGACCGCGCCGACCGAAACGCGGTTATCACCCGTGGAAATCGGTTCAGAAACGTTAATTACCGGCCGGCCGACCCACGCCCATGGACAGACAGCAGTTCCTCGCGCTGACGCTCGTCGCGCTCATGATCGGGTCGTCGCTGTTCTCCGCGGCCGCGTTCGTCCTGTAGTCACTCGCCCCACACGTCGGAAAGCGGGTGGTTGCTCCGGCCGCCGTCGTCGGAGTCGCCGGACGAGCGGCCACCGCTACGACCACCGGAACCGCCGGCCGACGCGCCGCCGGAGCCGCCCGCGCGACTTCCCGAGGACCCCGAACCGCGAGTCGAGTCGCGCCGCGAACCGGAGCCCGAGCCGGACCCGGACGTACCGGACGACCGGCTCGCCGAGCCGCCGAGGTTCGCGGTCCCGCCGGTCGCGTCGCCCGCGTTGCCTCCGCGGCCGCCGGCCGCGACGGGGTCGAACTCGGGGAGGTCCGGTTTGGACATCCGGTCGACCTGCGCGGCGAACCAGTCGGGCATGTCCGTCCGCGTCTTGTCGAACAGTTGGAGCAGACTGCTGTCGGCGACGTAGGTGTCGCCGTAGTCGTCGGGCGCGCGCACGACCCGGCCGCACGCCTGAATCACGGTCCGGAGGGCGGCGCGGCGGTACCACGCCCACTGGCCGTCTTCGAGGCGGCGGGCGACTCTGGAGTCGTTCGTGTTGAGATACGGCGCTTTGCAGAGCACCTGCCAGCGACAGAGGTCGCCCTTCAGGTCCAGCGCCTCCTCCATCTTCACCGAGAGGAACACCTCCGGGCGGTCGGTCGCCTTCCACGTCTCCAGTTCGACGTTTCGGTCGTCGCGGTCGTGACCGCGGATGCGGTTGCCGAGGCCCATCTCGGCGAGGCGGCGGCGAAGTTCCGCCTGAATCGCATACGAGTGGCAGTGAATCAGCCCCTTCTCGTCGGGGTGTTTCGCCATCAGGCGAACGGCGAGCCGGGCGATTTTGGGCAGCGTCTCGTCCCGGTGCTCGTAGGTCATCTTCCCCTGCGTCACGTCGTACAGCGGCCGGTTCTCGACGGGGAAGGTGTGTTCGACGTCCACGAGCGCGACCGTCGAGGGGTCGAGGCCGACCGAGCGGCAGAACGCCGCCTTGTTGAGGATGGTCGCCGACAGGAGCGCGAACTTGTTCCCGCGGTCCCAGACGGTGTGTTTGAGGTACTTCGCGGGGTCGAGCGGCTTGATGGCGATTGGCGATCCCTCGCCGTCGTGCTGGTCGACGACCCACGTCGTCGGGCTCTGGGGGTCGCGGTAGTCCTCGACGAACCACTGCAGTTCGCCGATGAGTTCCTGGAGTCGGTCGCGGCGGGCGGCCTCCTCGGGCATCAGTTCGGACTTCGTCAGCAACTCGTCTTTCTCGCGCTTGCAGACGCCGACGAGCGTCTCCGCGAAGCGCGAGGCGCGCTCGACGGGGTCGCCCGCGGCCGCCACGTCGGGGACGCCGATGTCGTCCCACACCGGCACGGTCCGGGGCTTCAGGTCGATGGTCGCGTACATCTCTGCCCACTCGGCCAGCCCGTGGGCCTCGTCGACGACCACCACGTCGCGCTTTCTGAACACGTCGGAGCCGGCGGTCTGCATGAAGTACGCGAGCGTCATCGCCGCGATTTGGCGGTTCGACGCGATGGCGCGGTCGGAGAAGTACGGACAGCGGTGCCGGACCGAGCAGTCGAAACCGCGCTTGCGGGCGCAGGGGGCGCGGTCGACGGGCGTGTCTTCCTCCCCGCGGATGATGCAGTTGTAGTTGGACTTGCCGCGGATTATCTTGAGGTCCGAAAGCAGGTCGTCTTCGGCCACGTCGTCCAGTTGCGACACCTGCGGAGTCGTGTAGTAGGCGTCGGTCGCCTGCGCGGGCGAGGTCTCGTCGACGGTCGCCGCCGACCCCGCGATGGCGCGGGCGAGAAGCGACTTGCCGCTCCCGGTCGGCGCGCGGACCAAGACCACGTCGTTGCCGTCGGCGAAGGCGTCGCGGATGTCGCGCAGGGCCCGCTCCTGCGCGCCGCGGAAACTGGGGGCCGGAAACGAGTCGATGATGCGCGACGGGTCCACGGTCGATGGAGTCCTCGGACGGGCCTAAATCCACCGCTCCGGGGTGCGGTCGCGGCATCGCCGGACCCGAGAAAGCCGAGCCTAAAGCGCCGCCACGTCCTCGGCCGTCGGTTCGCGGTCGCCCGGGAGTCGCTCCATGCAGTCGAAACAGAGGAAGTGTTCGGAGCCGTCGACGAGTTCCAGCGTCATCCCCCCGGACGACGAGGTGGGGAAGTTCCAGAGGTCGCCGATGCCGCCGGCGATGCGGACGCCCTTCCCGCAGGCGTCGCACGGTTCGGAAGTCATGAGGGAACCGAGGGCCCGAGGCGGCAAAAGCGCCCCGCCGCGCCGCCGGGGGACGGAATCGGCCGACGCCACCGACCCGCCGGGAGGTTCTTGTCGGTTGGCGTATAACTTTCGTGGCATGCGCGTCGACTGCGAAGGCTGTGCGGGCTGCTGTATCGACTGGCGACCGGTCGCGCCGGTCCCGCTCGACCACGAGCGCCGCGGGCCGCGCGCGCCGCTCGACGACACCTACAACCTCGTCCCGCTGACCCGCGACGAGGTTCGGGACTTCGTCGATGCCGGGCTGGGCGACGTTCTCACCCCGCGGCTGTGGGAGGCGTCGCCGGGCGAGGGCGTCGAAATCGACGGGGTCGAAGTCGCCGCAATCGCCGGGAAGCCGGCGTTCTTCGTCGGCATGCGCAAGCCGCCGAAACCCGTCGCGCCGTTCGGGCTGGAGCGGACGTGGCTCCGCGCCTGCGCGTTTCTCGACCCCGAGACCCTTCAGTGCCGCATCCACGACACCGAGTTCTACCCCGACGAGTGCGCCGAGTACCCCGGTCACAACCTCGTCCTCGAACAGGAGACCGAGTGCGAGCGCGTCGAGCGACACCACGGCGGCGAGCGCCTGCTCGACGACGCGGCCCCGGACGACCTCCACGGCCTGCTCCTCGGCCCCCACGCCCTCGGCGCGAAGGTGTTCGTCCACCCGGACCCCGAGCGGTTGGCGGGGACTATCGACCACCTCAAAACCCGCGAACTGACCCCCGAAGACCGCGCGGAGTTCGTCGGCGTCGCGGTCGGGTCCCACCCCGGTTCGACCGAGGTCGACGGCGACCGCGCCGCGCTGGCGCGTGCGAAGACGCTCGAAAGCGAGTCGTGGGCGGGCGAGGCCGTCGCCGCGTGGGACGCGGTCGCCGGTCGCCTCGGGAGCGCGGCCGACGAGACACCCGACTCCGACGAGGTCGAAGTCGCTCGCGGCGCGCCGGAGACGCCCGGGTGGGACGCGGTTCGCGGCGACGGCTGAACCGGAGGCGGCGGCGGACCGACGAGTGGTCGCGGGCAGTCGCCGGTCGGTCGGACGGGCGACACGTTAACGTCGTGAGCGGCGCTATCGTACGACATGAAAGTGCTCGTGACCGGTGCGACCGGGTTCGTCGGCCGGCACCTCGTGCCCCTCCTCCTCGACGCCGGCCACGACGTGGTCGTCTTCGTCCGCGACGCGGCGCGCTACGACGGTCCGCCCGGCGCGGCGGTGGTCGAAGGCGACATCTTCGAACCGGCGACGCTCGCCCCCGCGATGGCGGGCGTCGACGCGGCGTACTACCTCATCCACTCGATGCACGCCGGCGGCGACTTCGAGGCGCGCGACCGCCTCGCCGCCCGCAACTTCGTCGACGCCGCCGAGTCCGCCGGCGTCGGGCGAATCGTCTACCTCGGCGGCCTCGGCGAGGACCGCGACCGACTCTCGGCGCACCTGCGGTCGCGCCGCGAGGTCGAACACATCCTCGCGTCGGGCGCGCCCGAACTGACGACCCTCCGGGCGGCCATCATCGTCGGCGCGGGGAGCGCGAGCTTCGAGATGGTCCGGCAACTCGCCACGCGCCTGCCGGTCATGGTGACGCCGCAGTGGGTCGAGACGCGGTGTCAACCCGTCGCCATCGCGGACGTGGTCGCCTACCTCGCGGGCGTCCTCGACCACCCCGAGACGGCGGGCGAGACCTACGAAATCGGCGGCCCGGACGTGCTCACCTACCGCGAGATGCTCCAGCGCGTCGGCGCGCAGTTGGGCCACGCGCCCCGAATCGTCCCCGTCCCCGTGTTGACGCCGCGGCTCTCGTCGTACTGGATCGGGCTCGTGACCGACGTGGACACGGGCGTCGCCCGGCCGCTCATCGAGGGGCTGAAAAACCCCGTCGTCGTCGGCGACGACCGCATCCGCGACATCGTCGCGGTGGACGAGACGCCGTTCGACGCCGCGGTCGAGCGGGCGCTCCGCGAGGAGCGCGAACTGCGGGGACACGCCGCAGAGCCGGCGTCGACGACCCCGACGTGAACGGGACGCGAACCGCCCGTCCGCGTGCCCCGAATGCCCCGAGCGCCCCGAGCGCGGCGGCGATTGATATACCGCCGGGCCGTAGGAGCGGGACATGAACGACGCCCCGGAGTACGGCGAGACGTGGGTGTACGAGAGCATCGTCGGCGCGCTCCCGGGCGTGAACATCGGCGAGGCGGGCGCTATCGCCCTCCAAATCGCCGTCTTCGAGGTCGCGGTGCTCGTCTTCGCGTGGGTGTACGACCTGTGGGCCGCGGCGGTCGCGGGCACCGCGGCCATCGTCGTCGCGGCCGCGGGGAGCGTCGTGATGCTCCGCATGGGCGAGTGGACCCGCGCCGCGAGAGTGCCCGCGCCCTATCGACGCCTGCTTTTCGGGTCGAGCATCGAGGTCGTGCTGGGCGTGCTCGCGTTCGTCGCGCTCGTGACGCACCTGTTCGTCTTCGACCCCCAGCAACCGGGAACGCCGCTCATGACGACGCTGTTCGGCCCGGAACCGCCGGTCGTGGTCGTCTACCTGACGCTGCTCGTGCTCTGGGACCTCTGTTACCGAATCGGCACGTCGTGGTGGGCGGCCGTCGTCGGCCTCTGGGGAGCCGTCCGCTATCGGTTCGACGGCCCGACCGCCGAGACGGTCAGGCGAGTGAACCTCCTGAACGTCGGCTTCGCGGTCGCGCAGGTGCTGTTGCTCCCGTTCGTCGCGGACCAGCCGGTGCTTCTGTTCGCGGTCGGCGGGCACGTCGTCGCCGTGACCGTCGTCTCGGTGACGGCGGCGGCGCTGACGAGGACGTGAGGGTACGCAGGAACAGGACGAGGGGAACGGTCAGTCGTCGGACTTCATCCGCTTGAACTGTTCGAGCAGCGCGTCGGTCGAGTCGCCGGAGTCGTACTCGACACTGCCGCGGTAGGTCTTCCGGTCGTCGTCGGTGCCGGGTTCGACCTGACTCGTCATCCGCTCGCGGCGTTCGTGTTCGGCTTCGTCGTATGCCCCCATTGACATGGTTCGACTTACCATGTGTGACTGTAGCACATATAACTATCGGAGCGATTCACAATCGTGATATTCGTGAGGGTTCGGGGTTCCTGAGCTCGGAGGCGGGGTGGACGGAACCGAAATCAGGGGCCGCGGCGGGAAAGGGTAAAAGCAATCGCCGAACTACACCGTGTGTGGCACGCCCGCTTCGCTTTCGTTACGCCCCCGGACGCTGGGACGAGTCGCGCATCGCCCGCGACGTCTTCCAGCCGCTCGACGCCAACCTCGGCGCAGAGATGGGTGCGCCGTGGTACGCACCGCCCGACGGCTACGAGGCCCGACGGTTCGACATGGACAACGGCGACACCGCGCTGTTCGCGTGGACCGACGACCACGCCTACTGGATAGGCAACACCGAGACCCCGAGTTCGCTGTGGCGGACCGACAAGGAGGGCTTCGACGAGGCTCCCTTCGAAATCTCCCGGTGGGCCCAGCGCGAACTCATCGCCGAGCTGTTCGACCAGTCGCCGTGGCTGAAGCCCTATCCGCACCTCTCGTGGTTCTTCCTCCCGGTGTTCCTCTCGAAGGACGGCCGCGAGACGACCCGCGAGTTCTTCCACGACCACGCGGCGGGCTTCCCCGACGCGACCCGCGAGGAGGCGCTTGCGTTCTACGAGTCGTTCTTCGCCACGGGCGTCCTCGACGAGTACCGCGAGGTCATGGCCGGAAAGCTCGGCACCTCGGAGTACTTCGACCCGATACGGATGGCCGCGGCGATGGGCGAGTTCGACGTGGCGTACCTCCTCGACGAGGCGGGCTACGACATCACGCCCGAAATCGCCGTGGCGACCGGCCACTCCATCGACTTCCGCGCCGAGAACACCCGCGCGGGCGGCGCGCTCATCGAGGTGACGCGCCCGCTCCCGCCGAACCGACGCTCCGTGAGCAACCCCGTCGCCGCGATTCGCGACACGGCCCAGACCAAGACCAACGGCGAGGGCCAACTCGCCGAACACGGCGGCGGCGTGACGCTGTTCGTCGACTGCTCGTCGTTCCCCGACGACGACTGGGCCGCCATCATGGGCGAGAAGCCCGACGTTCGGCACCGGCCGGCCGTCGTCTTCCGCCTCCGGCCGTCGGGGCAGGTCGAAGGCTACTCGAAAGGGTCCGTTCCGGTCGACCTGCCGTGGCTCTCCGACTGACGGGTCGTCGACGACTCGACGAGCGAGACGCCGAGCCGACGGCTCAGGGGTCGCGGTCAGAAAGAAAATCGGAGTGAGACGAGAACCGACCTCAGAACGAGACCATCTCTGGTCCGTTCTCACCGAGCGGGGACGGGTCGCGGTCGCTGTAGTACCGACGACCGATCGCCTCGTGGCCGACGCCGGTGAAGAGGGCGTCCCGCACGTCCTGCGGGCACGTGTACGTCTCGTCGCCGAGACGGGCCAGAATCTGTGCGACGGTCTCCTGGCCGTTCTGTAGCTCGATTACTTTGTCGCCGTACCGCTGGGCGAAGTCGGTCGAGCTAATCGGGTATTCGTGGCGATCGATGGCGTCGCCGAGTCCGTTCAGGCGCATTACACCCACAGCTGGGCCTCCCACATTCTTAATGATTTTCCATGTATTTGATTAGTGGCATTGGAGTCCTTAATTGTCCTTAATGATGTATTCGGGCGCAACGTTTGTCTCCCCCTCGCCCCGACCACGACGCATGGACGACAGCCCGCCGGTCGCGGACCTCCATCTCCACACGACCGCCTCGGACGGTCGACTCACCGTCGACGCGCTCCCCGACGCCGCCCGCGCGGGCGGGGTGGACGTGGTGGCCGTGACGGACCACGACCGCTACCACCCGGACCTCGACGCGCCGGTGGTCGAACGCGACGGCGTGACAGTCGTCCGCGGCATCGAACTGCGCGTCGACGCCGGCGACCGCCGGGTCGACCTCCTCGGCTACGGCCTCAGGGAGCGGCCCGCTCTCGTCGAGACGGTCGACCGACTCCAGCGCAACCGCGTCGAGCGGGCGCGGGAGATCGTCGCGGCGGTCGAAGCGGAAACCGGGGTCGACCTCGACATCGACATCCACGACGGGGTCGGCCGGCCGCACGTCGCCCGCGCAATCGACGCCAGCGACGCGCCCTACGACTACCAGGGCGCGTTCGACGAACTCATCGGCGCGGACGGCCCCTGCTACGTCCCGCGCGACCTCCCGACGTTCGACGACGGCGTCGCGGCCCTGCGAGACGCCTGCGACGTGGTCGGCCTCGCACACCCGTTTCGCTACCGCGACCCCGCCGGCGCGCTCGAACTCTGTGCCGACCTCGACGCCGTCGAGCGCTACTACCCCTACGGGTTCGCGGTCGACCGCGACCTCGTGGACGAGGCCATCGAGCGCTACGGCCTGCTCGCCACGGGCGGGAGCGACGCCCACGACGAGACGCTCGGCCGCGCCGGGCCGCCGGAGACCGACTTCGCCCGGTTCGCCGCGGCGGTAGACGGTCTCTAACCGTGTTAGTCCGTGAATAACACGGAACGTGCCGTGGGGCGTAGAGTTAAATCCTATCGGAACTGAAGGGGCGGTATGCAGTGTCACTACTGCGACCGTGAGGCCGCATACGCCGCCGAGAAAGACCACATTAAGGTCGGCCTCTGCGAGCGACACTTCCGCAAGCGGGTCGAGGAACTCGCCGAATCCGAGGAACTCGCCGCCCTGAAGGAAAAACTCGATATTAACCGAACAAAGTGACGGCCGCCCCACCGCTGTCCCTCCACTAACGCCCGCCTACCGCCGCCGCGCCGGGTCGCCGCGCGCGGCCCCGCGTCCGCTCACGCGAGCACCTGTCCACCGAACACGTACAGCGCCGCGAGCGCGCTCTCGAACACGACGGTCCCGAGCGCCGAGAGCGCGACGAACCGCTTCGCCGACATCCCGGACAGCCCGGCCGGCACGGTGAGCATCCCGCGCGTGAACAGCATCGCGTTGCTCAGCGGAACGACGACGGGGCCCCAGCGGTCGAACCAGCCGTCGAACCGGTCGAGGGAGTCTTCGCCGACGCGGAACCACGACCGCGACAGGAGGTACTCGCGGCCGCCCCGCTTGGCGACGAGGAACAGCCCGACCTGACCGACGGTCGCGCCGAGCACGGCGACGGCGAGTATCGGTATCAACAGTCGTTCGCCGACCAGCGCCAGCGCCCCGGGCACGAGGAGTTCGCTCGGCGCGATATAGAGGAGCATCGCGCCCTCCAGTACGAACACGAAAAAGAGGGCGACGAGGGCGAGGTCGGACGCGAGGAGGTCCCGGAGGAAGTCGGGGAGTTGGGCGGTGAAAGCGCTCATGGCTACGCGTGCTTCGAGCGGCATCATGTTCATTATGGTTTGGATAACATGGCGCGACACGACGGGAGCGACGGCATTTTGCCGCCGCCGACCGAACCCGACGTATGGAGTTCACCGACCGTCCCCGCAGGCTTCGAACCGACGGGATTCGCCCGCTCGTCTCGGAGACGACGCTCGACGCGACGGACCTCGTCGCGCCCGTCTTCGTCGACGCGACGACCGACGAGCGCGTCCCCATCGAGTCCATGCCGGGCCACGAGCGCGTGCCCGTCGCCGAGGCGGCCGACCGCGTCGCCGAGGTGCGCGAGGCCGGCGTCGAGGCCGTCATCGTCTTCGGTATCCCCGAGTCGAAAGACCCCGAGGGGTCGCGCGCGCACGCGCGAAACGGGGTCGTACAGGAGGCCGTCCGCGCCATCACCGCCGAGACGGACGCCTACGTCATCACCGACGTCTGTCTCTGTGAGTACACCGACCACGGCCACTGCGGCGTGCTGGAGGACCACGCCGAAGCGGACCCGACGCTGACGGTCGAAAACGAACCGACCCTCGACCTGCTCGCGGAGACGGCCGTCTCCCACGCCGAGGCGGGCGCTGACATGGTCGCGCCCTCGGCCTCGATGGACGGCATGGTCGGCGCGATTCGCGCCGCGCTCGACGACGCCGGCCACGACGAGATACCGATCATGTCCTACGCCGCCAAATACGAGAGCGCCTTCTACGGGCCCTTCCGCGACGCGGCCGACGGCGCGCCGGCGTTCGGCGACCGACGGCACTACCAGATGGACCCGGCGAACGCCCGCGAGGCGCTGCGAGAGGTCGCCCTCGACGTCGAACAGGGCGCGGACGTGCTGATGGTCAAGCCGGGCCTCCCGTACCTCGACATCGTCCGCGCCGTCCGCGAGGGCTACGACCACCCGGTCGCCGCCTACAACGTCTCCGGCGAGTACGCGATGCTCCACGCCGCCGCCGAGAAGGGCTGGCTCGACCTCGACGAGGTCGCCCGCGAGTCGCTCCTGTCGATGAAGCGGGCGGGCGCGGACCTCATCATCACGTACTTCGCGGAACGCGTGGCACGGACCCTCGACTGAGTGTCGAACGCGCGGGGCGGCCGCTCGCAAACGCCACGTTCGAACGCCGAACCACGGGGCACGATACCGCGGTGCGCACGGCCAAAACACACTTGTCAGGCAACATTTTCCTGAACGTTCGTCCACAGAAGTTCCGCGAATATCAAAATCCCTGGACGATATACAACCTTATATGCGTAATATTCTAGCCTATTTTGTGCAGTTGTGGTATTACGCCCCGCTAAATTTGACAAAATCAACCCCACACTTTATGTACTGACTCACCATGAAGCCGAACCGTGATGAAGCACCAGAATCCACACGGATACGGAGCAAAAGTAACTGAACGGTCACCGGAGACCGCATGGGGTGGGCAGTCGTGATTCCGCTGCAGGTCGACCCGAGCGTTATCGCGCAGGGGGTCAACTACGTCTGGATCCTCGTCGTCTCGTTCCTCATCTTCTTCATGCAGCCGGGCTTCGCGCTCTTAGAGGCAGGGCAGGTACGCGCGAAGAACGTGGGCAACGTGCTGATGAAGAACATGACCGACTGGGCGCTCGGCGTGCTCGTCTACTTCCTCGTCGGCGCGGGGGTCGCGACGATCGTCGGCGGCCTCACGTCGCCCGGCGGCTTCGACGCCGCCGCCGCGTTCTCGTACATCGGCGACTCCGGCGCGTGGATTGACTGGCTCTTCGGGGCCGTCTTCGCCATGACCGCCGCCACCATCGTCTCCGGCGCGGTCGCAGAACGCATGGACTTCCGCGCGTACATCGTCTTCGCGGCGACCATCACGGGAATCATCTACCCCGTCGTGCAGGGCCTGACGTGGTCCGGCGGCCTCCTCTCGGGAAGCGGCTACATCGGTGCCGCCCTCGGCGTCGGCTACCTCGACTTCGCCGGTGCGACCGTCGTCCACATGTGCGGCGGCGTCGCCGGCCTCGTCGGCGCGAAGATGGTCGGCCCGCGGAAGGGCCGCTTCGACTCGAACGGCGACAGCCAGCCCATCCCGGGCCACTCGATGCTGCTCGCCGTCCTCGGCACGCTCATCCTCGCGTTCGGCTGGTACGGCTTCAACGTCGGCACGCAGGCGACCGTCCTCGCGGCCACCGAAAGCGGCGGTCTGGAGTTCATGGGTGCCGCGCTCGGTCGCGTCGCCCTCGTGACGACCCTCGGCATGGGCGCCGGCGCGGTCGCCGCGATGCTCGTCTCGACGAGCTACCAGGGCAAGCCCGACCCCCTCTGGATGGCGAACGGCCTGCTCGCCGGTCTCGTCGCGGTCACCGGCGCGGTCCCCCACGTCACGTGGTGGGGCGGCCTCGTCCTCGGCGCGCTCGGCGGCGCAATCGTCCTGCCCGCGTACCGCTGGACCGTCGACTCGCTCAAAATCGACGACGTGTGTGGCGTCTTCGCCGTTCACGGCGTCGCGGGCGCGGTCGGTACGGCGCTCATCCCCGTCTTCGCGGTCGGCGGCTTCTCCGGCACCCAGCTCGTGATGCAGGTCGTCGGCGTCGCCGTCATCGCCGCGTGGACCATCCTCGCATCGGCAATCGTCTTCGCCATCACGGACGCCATCTTCGGCCTCCGCGTCTCGGAAGAAGAGGAAGAAGAAGGCCTCGACGCCGGCGAACACGGCGTCTCGGTCTACCCCGAATTCGTCGGCGACGCCGGCCCCGACGGCGCGCTCGGCTCGCCCACGGCGACCGACGGCGGTAGCGACGTGCGCACCGACGGCGGCGTCGTTGAAGACGAGACCGTCGAAGCCAACGGAGGTGACGGCCAATGAGCGACGAGGCCGACGAACAGGGCATCAAGATGGTGATGGCCATCATCCGCCCCGACAAGCTCTCCGACGTGAAGACCTCGCTCGCGGAGGCGGGCGCGCCGTCGCTCACCGTCACCAACGTCTCCGGCCGCGGCTCCCAGCCCGCCAAGAAGGGCCAGTGGCGCGGCGAGGAGTACACCGTCGACCTCCACCAGAAGGTCAAAGTCGAGTGCGTCGTCGCCGACATCCCCGCCGACGACGTGGTCGAGGCCATCGCCGACGCCGCCCACACGGGCGAGAAAGGCGACGGGAAGATATTCGTCCTCCCCGTCGAGAGCGCGGTCCAAGTCCGCACCGGCAAGGAGGGCAATCCGGCGGTCTGAGCGCGCACGGACGACCGAAACCGACCTGACGTCTCCTTTCGCCGCTCTCGCCGCGGTCCGCGCGAGTGCGCATCCGACCGGGGTTCGACGAACGCCCCCGACCGATTCTATTACTAATCCGACACTACGTTCGTAGGATTGCGTGGCAACATTTGTTCTCCGAGTGCCAACCTTACGCCCTTATACAACACATATGTCCCCTTATATCGGACGTATGTCTCTCAGAACCCCTTTTTGTAGACGTTTGTCAACGCGAACCGTTATATGAACGTCTGTAGATAGCATCTCACATGGTTCGCGAGACATTCGGTCGCGAATCGAGCACCAATATGAACGACTGTCCAACTTCAGAACTCGAACCGTTCGCCGGAGGCACCGTATGTTGACACCCTTGCAGACCGACCTCGCGACGGTCGTCGAGGGCGTGAACCTCGTGTGGGTCCTCACGGTCACGTTCCTCATCTTCTTCATGCACGCCGGCTTCGCCATGCTCGAAGCCGGGCAGGTCCGCGCGAAGAACGTCGCCAACCAACTGACCAAGAACCTGCTGACGTGGAGTATCGGCGTCATCGTGTTCTTCCTGCTCGGCGCGGCCGTGTCGTCTATCATCGCCGCCCTCACCAGCGGCTCCGCGCTGGACATCACCGACATCACCGAGGCGTTCATGAGCCTCTACGCGCCCGACGCCTCCGCGACGACGGCGTGGGTCGACTGGCTGTTCGGGGCCGTCTTCGCCATGACCGCCGCCACCATCGTCTCCGGTGCCGTGGCGGGCCGCGCTCGGCTCCGCGCGTACCTCACGTACACCATCCTCATCGCGGGCGTCATCTACCCCGTCGTCGTCGGCTTCACGTGGGGCGGCGGCTTCCTCGACGCGCTCGGCTTCCACGACTTCGCCGGCGGCATGATCGTCCACGGCATGGGCGGCATCGCCGGCCTCACCGCGGCGTGGATTATCGGTCCGCGCATGGACCGCTTCAAGCCCGACGGCACCGCGAACGTCATCCCCGGCCACTCCATCACCTTCGCCGTCCTCGGCACGCTCATCCTCGCGTTCGGCTGGTACGGCTTCAACGTCGGCACCGCCGCCGCGCCCCTCGCGTACGCCGACGGCGGGGTCACGCTCGGCTCGTTCGCCTACGTCGGCCGCGTCGCCCTCGTGACCACCCTCGGCATGGCCGCCGGCGCACTCGGCGCGGGCGGCGTCGCCATGTACAAGACCGGCAAGGTCGACACGCTCTACGTCGCGAACGGCGTTCTCGCCGGCCTCGTCGGCATCACCGCCATCGCCGACGACATCGTCTGGCCGGGCGCGCTGGTCGTCGGCCTCCTCGCCGGCGCGCAGCTCCCGGTCGTCTTCGAGTTCGTCGAAAAACGGCTCCAAATCGACGACGTCTGTGCGGTCTTCCCCGTCCACGGCTCCGCGGGCGTCCTCGGGACGCTCCTCTACCCGGTGTTCGCCGTCCCGCTTTGGCACGACGGCGCGTCGTTCGTCTCGCTGGCCGTCCCGCAGGTCCTCGGCGTCGGCGTCATCGCCATCTGGACGTTCGTCGCGACCGCTGTCGTCTTCGGCGGCTTCCGCGCCGTCGGACAGGTCCGCGTCTCCTCCGACCACGAGCGCGAGGGCCTCGACACGGCCGAACACGGCGTCGACACCTACCCCGAGTTCGGCTCGCCCGACGCCGACACCGGCATCCGCACCGACGGCTCCGGCGTCCCGAGCGGGGATGGATTCATGACGACGGGACGGGAGGACTAACCCATGAGTGATTCCGACCTTCCGAACGACGGCGACATCAAACTCGTGATGGCCGTCATCCGCCCCGACAAGCTCTCGGACGTGAAGACCGCGCTCGCCGAGATCGGCGCGCCGTCGCTCACCGTCACCAACGTCTCCGGCCGCGGCTCCCAGCCCGCCAAAAAGAGCCAGTGGCGCGGCGAGGAGTACACCGTCGACCTCCACCAGAAGGTCAAAATCGAGTGCGTCGTCGCCGACATCCCCGCCGACGACGTGGTCGAGGCCATCGCCGACGCCGCCCAGACGGGCGAGAAGGGCGACGGAAAGGTGTTCACCCTCCCCGTCGAGAGCGCGGTGCAGGTCCGCACCGGCAAGACCGGGCGCGACGCCGTCTGAACTCCGCCGACCGTTCTCTCGTCGTCGGTCGCGGTCGTCCCGGTCGCTCGTCGCGCCGACGGGCGACGCGCGTCCTCCCTCGGTCGAAGATACCCGGGGCCTCTCGCGGGCCGAGCGTCGAACCCACGCGAAACCGTTTTTCCGCTCCGCACCGAGCGTCGTGACGATGAGCGGTGGCTCCACGTGGTGACTGTCGCGGTCCTCGGCGGGCTCGCCGTCGCGCTGTTCGGGATGGCCGCCGTCGGCCTGCTCGCCGACCGGTACATCGCCGAACCCGACGACCTCCGCGCCGACCTCCTCGTCAGCGACGCCAACAAGTGGGCCGTCTTCGCCCTCCTGTGCGGCTACGTCCTCGTCGTCGAGGGGCGGCCGCTGTCCTCGATGACCGGTCGCTCGCTCGACCCGCTCGCGTTCGTCGCGGTGGTCGGCGGCGGCGTCTTCGTCCTCTTCGCCGCGAACGCGGCGACGACGCCCGTCTTCGACCGACTCGGCGTGGGCGGCCTCGACGAGGGACTGTCGGGGTTGGCCTCGCTGTCGGTCAGACACCGACTGTTCGTGGCCGGGACCGCCGGCGTCACGGAGGAGGTGCTGTTCCACGGCTACGCCATCGAGCGACTGCTCGAACTCACCGGCAGTCCGCTCCTCGCGGGCGGCGTCTCGTTCGCCGCGTTCACCGCGAGCCACGCCGTCGGCTGGGAGCGCGGCGCGGTCGCCAGAATCGCCGTCCCCGCGCTCCTGACGACGGTCATGTACCTCCTCGTGCGCGACGTGGTCGCGCTCGTCTGCATCCACGCGCTCAACGACGCGGTCGGACTGCTGTTGGCCGGGTCGGTCGAGGACGCCGGCGACGCCGACGACGCTGACGCGGCCGCCGACGGGACGACCCGGTAGCCCGCCGCGGTCCCGGTGTTCCAGTCGGGCGGGCGTCTCCCCGTCCGCTGGTTCGCCGGTGGAAGGCGCTGCCGACCCAGTAAGGTCTTTCCCGCGAGCGGTCGAACCGCCGCGCATGAACCACGACGAGTCAAGGGCGCTGTACGACCGCGCGCTGTCCGTGCTCGCCGGCGGCGTGAACTCCTCCGTCCGGGCGACCCAACCGTACCCGTTCTTCGTCGAGCGCGGCGACGGCGCGCACGTCATCGACGCCGACGGGAACCGCTACGTCGACTACGTGCTGGGCTACGGGCCGCTTCTCTACGGCCACGACGCGCCCGAACCCGTCCAGTCCGCGGTCCAGAAGCACGCCGCCGCCGGGCCGATGTACGGCGCGCCGACCGAAATCGAGGTCGAACACGCCGAGTTCGTCGCGCGGCACGTCCCCTCCGTCGAGATGCTTCGGTTCGTCAACTCCGGCACGGAGGCGACCGTCTCGGCGGTCCGCCTCGCCCGCGGCGTCACCGGCCGCGACAAAATCGTCGTCATGCAGGGCGGCTACCACGGCGCACAGGAGTCCACGCTCGTCGAAGGCGGTCCGGGCGGCGCGAAGCCGTCGACGCCCGGCATCCCCTCGTCGTTCGCCGACCACACCATCCCCGTCCCGTTCAACGACGAGGAGACGGTCCGCGAGGTGTTCGAGGAGCACGGCGAGGACATCGCGGCGGTGCTGACCGAGCCGATTCTGGCGAACACGGGCATCGTCCACCCGGTCGACGGCTATCTCGAAGCCCTCCGCGACGTCACCGAGGAACACGGCGCGCTCCTCATCTTCGACGAGGTCATCACCGGCTTCCGCGTCGGCGGCCTCCAGTGCGCCCAGGGCAAGTTCGGCGTCACGCCCGACCTCACGACGTTCGGGAAGATTATCGGCGGCGGCTTCCCCGTCGGCGCGGTCGGCGGCAAGGCCGAGCTCGTCGAGCAGTTCACTCCCGGCGGCGACGTGTTCCAGTCGGGGACCTTCTCGGGCCACCCGGTCACGATGGCCGCGGGCCACGAGTACCTGAAGTACGCCGCCGAAAACGACGTGTACGACCACGTCGACCGCCTCGGCGAGAAGCTTCGGGCGGGCATCACGGACATCCTCGAAGACCAGGCCCCCGAGTACACCGTCGTCGGCACGGACTCGATGTTCAAGACGGTGTTCACGCGCCACGGAGTCGCCGAACGGGCCGACGCCTGCGCCGACGGCTGCGCGCAGGTCGAGTCGTGTCCCAACTACGACGCCTGTCCGAAGACCGGCGCGGACGTGTCGAAGGCGGAGACCGACCGCTGGGAGCGCGTCTTCTGGCAGGAGATGAAAGACCACGGCGTGTTCCTCACGGCGAACCAGTTCGAGTCGCAGTTCGTCTCCTACGCCCACACCGACGAGGACATCGAGGAGACGCTGGAAGCGTACAAAGCGGCGCTATAACCCGAATCGACGATTCACCGGCCGCGCGCTTTTTTCACGACTCCGACCCGCTCGCCCGAGCGAACCCGAGGTACGCCGGGAGTCCGATAACGGCGGCCAGTCCGGCGGTGAGGAAAAGCGGGACGACGCCGGTCGGGTCCGGCGCGAAGATGAATCCGAGCGGGAGCGCGACGACGAACGCGACGCCGAAGATGAGGGCGAGACGAGCGGACCTGTTCACGTCGAAGTCGTCGCCGCGGAGGCCGATAACTGTTCGGTACTTCGACACGAATCCTCACTCGACCCGGAACCGCGCCTCGGCCGCCCGCCACAGCGGCGGGTAGGTCAGGGCGACGCCGACGCCGAGACAGGCCGCCCACGAGACGAGGATACCGACCGGATTCCCGTGGAGTTCGAGGAGAATCAACAGCGGAATCCAGAGGGCGGTCACGACGAGACCGATACCCCAGACGCGGGCGACGAGGCGAAGTCGGAGGGGGCGCGCGAGGAGGAGCGCGAGCGCGACGAGCGCGGCCGAGACGAGGCCGGCGAACCACGGGGGCTCGACGCCGACCGACGAGAGAAACAGGTCGAGCGGCGCGACGACCGAGGTCAGGCCGAACAGGAGGAGCGCGACGACGACGAGGTCGCCGACCTGCCGGACGGCCGAATCGAGGGCGGGCATCGTCCGGGTCGTCGCGCGGGGACTGTATCGGTCTTCCGTTCGGGTTCGGCCCGGCGCGCGGGAGCGAACTGGTGGGCTTTTCAACGCGGGGGCCGGACTGACGCGTATGACTACAACACTTCGCTTGGCGACGCGAGGGTCGGCGCTCGCTCGCGCGCAGGCCGCGGGCGTGCAGGGGGCGCTCGCGGGCCGCCGACTCGACGTCGAACTCGTCGAAGTCGAGACCACGGGCGACCGGATTCAGGACGAACTCATCCACCGACTGGGCAAGACCGGCGCGTTCGTCCGCGCGCTCGACGAGCGCGTCCTCGACGGCGAGGTCGACGCCGCGGTCCACTCGATGAAGGACATGCCGACCGAGAAGCCCGCCGGCCTCGTCGTCGCCGGCGTGCCCGAGCGCGCGCCGGCGGGCGACGTGCTCGTGACGGCCGAGGGCCACGACATCGACGACCTCCCGGAGGGAGCCGTCGTCGGCACGTCGTCGCTCCGCCGACAGGCCCAGCTGCTGAACTACCGCGAGGACCTCGAAGTCGAACCGCTCCGGGGCAACGTCGACACCCGCATCGAGAAACTGCTGGCGACGCACCTCCAGCGCGAACACGAGGCCCGCGTCGAAAACGACAAAGAACGACAGGCGAAGAAGGGCAAGACCGACCACGACGAGGCGTTCGACGAGACCGCAGACGAGTGGTTCGAGGGGCTCACCGAACTCGAACGACAGGCCCTCGGCCGGAAGGTCGAAACCGAGTACGACGCCATCGTCCTCGCGGAGGCGGGCCTCAAGCGAAGCGGCCTCACCGAGAAGGTGAACTACGAGCGCCTGCCGCGGACGACGTTCGTCCCCGCGCCCGGACAGGGAGCCATCGCCGTGACGGCGTCCGATTCGGAGGTCATCGACCTCATCCGCGACAAACTCGACCACCCGCGGACCCGCGTCGAGACGACCGTCGAGCGAACGATTCTCGCCGAACTCGGCGGCGGCTGTATCGCCCCGGTCGGCGTCCACGCCCTCCTGCAGGGCGAACACGTCCACGTCGACGTGCAGGTGCTCGCGACCGACGGCTCGGAGTCCATCAAGACCTCGCGGGACCTCCCCGTCGGGAACCACGCCAACGCCGCCAGCGAGTTCGCGGCGGCGCTCCGGGACCGCGGTGCCGGCCAGTTAGTCGACGCCGCCCGCGAGGAGGCCGAGGAGTGAGATGACGGGGGACGACCGCTCGAACGGAGATACGGAGGAGTCCGCGGCGGGCGTCGGCACGGTCCACCTCGTCGGCAGCGGTCCGGGCGACCCGGAACTGCTGACGATGAAGGCCGCCCGCCTCATCGACGAGGCGGACGTGGTGCTCCACGACAAGCTCCCCGGCCCGGAGATTCTCGGGATGATTCCGGCCGAGAAGCGCGAGGACGTGGGCAAGCGCGCCGGCGGCGAGTGGACGCCGCAGGAGTACACGAACAACCGGCTGGTCGAACTCGCCCGCGAGGGCAACGACGTGGTGCGCCTGAAGGGCGGCGACCCGTTCGTGTTCGGCCGCGGCGGCGAGGAGATGGAACACCTCGCCGACAACGGGATTCCCTTCGAAGTCGTGCCGGGCATCACCTCGGCGGTCGCGGGGGCCGGCGCGGCGGGCATCCCCGTCACCCACCGCGACCACGTGTCGTCGGTGTCGTTCGTCACCGGCCACGAGGACCCGACGAAAGACGAGTCCGCGGTCGACTGGGACGCCCTCGCCGCGACCGGCGGGACGCTCGTCGTCCTCATGGGCGTCGGCAAACTCCCGCTGTACACCGCCGAACTCCGCGAGGCGGGGATGGACGGCGACACGCCCGTCGCCCTCATCGAGCGGGCGACGTGGCCCGACATGCGCGTCGCCACCGGCACGCTCGACACCATCGTGGACGTGCGCGACGAGGCCGACATCGAACCGCCCGCGATCACCGTCATCGGCGAGGTCGCGGCGACCCGCGACCGCGTCAAGCAGTTCCTGCGGGGCGGCGGCGCGGACGCCGTCGCCGAGGCCGACGCGACCGCCGGAGGTGCTGGAGGAGACGAATGAGCCAGCAGGTCCGCGCGGCCGTCTTCCGCCCCGACGACGACCGCATCGAGCGCGCCGTCGAACTCCTCGACTCGCTCGGCGCGACCCCCGTTCCCGACCCGATGCTCGCAATCGAGCCGACCGGCGCGACGCCCGAAGCCGGCGCGTTCGTCGTCCTGACGAGCAAGACCGGCGTCGAACTCCTCGACGAGGCCGGCTGGGAGCCCGGCGACGCGGTGCTGTGCTGTATCGGCCCCGCGACCGCCGACGCCGCCCGCGACGCCGGCTGGACGGTCGACCGCGTCCCCGACGAGTACACCTCGGCCGGGCTGGTCGACCACCTCGCGCCCGACGTGGACGGCGCGACGGTCGAAGTCGCCCGGAGCGACCACGGCAGTGCCGTCCTCACCGACGGCCTGCGCGACGCGGGCGCGGACGTTCACGAGACGGTGCTCTACCGACTCGTCCGCCCCGAGGGAGCCGGGGAGTCGGCCGAGCTGGCCGCCGCCGGCGGCCTCGAAGCCGCCCTGTTCACCTCGTCGCTCACGGTCGAACACTTCCTCGACGCCGCCGCCGAGCGCGGTATCCGCGAGGAGGCCATCGCCGGCCTGAACGACGCCGTCGTCGGCGCAATCGGGCCGCCGACCCGCGACACCGCCGAGTCTCACGGCATCGACGTGACCGTCGTCCCCGACGAGGCGACGTTCGAAGCGCTCGCGGTCGCCGCGGTCGAGACCGCCGCGCCGACGTATCACGAGTGACGTGACGGGAAGCGAGGGAGCGGCGTGACGGGAGCCGAGACGGGAGACGGCTCGTGGCGCGCCGTCGGCTCGGTCGCCGGCTGGCAGACCGCCGCGAGCCTCTGTTACTACGCCATCTTCGCGGCGACCGGCTTCGTCCGCGACGCGTTTTCGGTCTCCGAGTCGCTGGTCGGCCTCTTTCTGACCGCCGGCCTGCTCGGCTACACGGTGTTTCTGTTCCCCAGCGGCGCGGCCGTCGACGGCTACGGCGAAAAGCCCGTGATGGTCGTCGGCCTGCTGGCGCTGTCGGTCGCGCTCGTCGGCGTCACGTTCGCGCCGCCGTCGTACCTCCTGTTGTTGGTGACGGTGGCGCTCCTCGGGGCGGCCTACTCGACCGCGATGCCGGCGTCGAACCGCGGCATCGTCGCGGCCGCGCCCGCCGGCAGCAAGAACCTCGCCATGGGACTGAAACAGGTCGGCGTCACCCTCGGGAGCGGGGCGTCGTCGCTCGTCGTCACCGGCGTCGCCGTCGTCGCGGCGTGGCAGGTGGGCTTCTGGGCCATCGCCGTCTTCGCCGCGGGCTACGCGCTCGTCTTCGCGACGCGCTACCGCGGGAACCCGGGAACGGGACGGCTCGAACGACCCCGACTCGCCGGCCTCGGCGACAACCGCGCCTACGTCGCGCTCGTCGCCGCCGCGCTGTTCATCGGCGCGTCCATCTTCTCGATGCTCGGCTACACCGTCCTCTACGTGCAGGACGTGGTCGGGACCGGTCCCGCCCTCGCCGGCGGCGTCCTCGCGGCGACGCAGGTGACCGGAAGCGTCGGCCGCATCGGTGCCGGCAGCCTCGCCGACCGACTCGGCGGGGCCCGCGGCGCGGCCACCGTCGCGCTCGTCCAACTGGCCGGCGCGGTCGCCCTCTTTTCGCTCCTCGTCGGCACCGGCGGCTCGTTCGCGCTCACCGTCGCCGTCTTCGTCGCGCTCGGCCTCACCATCCACGGCTCGACCGGCGTCTTCTACTCCTGTCTGAGCGGCGTCGTCGACGACGGCGACATCGGCGCGGCGACCGCCGGCGGCCAGACCGCGCTCAACGTCGGCGGACTCGTCGCCCCGCCGCTTTTCGGCTTCGTCGTGGAGTCGACGGGCTACGGGGCCGGCTGGGCGCTCGTCGCCGGCTCGACGGTGCTGGCGACCGTCCTCCTGTTCGTCGTCCGGCGGCGAATCTGAGGGCGGGGAGACGAGCCTTTATCGCCGAAGCCGCGGCAACGACGACGCATGTTCCCCGCCGAACTGGAGTGGAAACGAAGGGGTTGCGTGGCCGAACTGCCAGCGTTTATGCCGGAGAGGGCGTGAGTACCACACCAATGGACGGACCCGTCCCCGAACTCACCGAGCACGCGGCGGCCTGCGCGGCCCGCCTCCGCGACGCCGACCGGGTGCTCCTCGCCTCGCACATCGACGCCGACGGGTTGACGAGCGCCGGCATCGCCTCGACCGCGCTCGAACGCGCCGACATCCCCTTCGAGACGGTGTTCTGCCGCCAACTCGACGAGGCCGCCGTGGCCGATATCGCGGCGACCGACTACGACACCGTGCTGTTCACGGACTTCGGCAGCGGCCAACTCGACATCGTCGCCGAGCGCGAGGCGGCGGGCGACTTCCACCCCGTCATCGCCGACCACCACCAGCCCGCCGAAGGCGTCGAGACCGACCACCACCTCAACCCGCTCCGGTTCGGCCTCAACGGCGCGAGCGAACTCTCCGGGGCGGGCGCGGCCTACGTCCTCGCGCGGGCGCTCGAACCCGACGCTGGCGACAACCGCGACCTCGCCGCCCTCGCGGTCGTCGGCGCGGTCGGCGACATGCAGGACACGAACGGCGAACTCCGCGGGGCCAACGCGGGCATCGTCGACGAGGGCGTCGCGGCCGGCGTCGTCGAGGAGGGCACCGACCTCCGCATCTACGGCCGCCAGACCCGCGCGCTCCCGAAACTCCTCCAGTACGCGACAGACGTGCGCATCCCCGGCATCTCGAACAACGAGGCCGGAGCCATCGAGTTCCTCACCGAACTCGACGTTCCCTGCCGCGACGACGACGGCGAGTGGAAGCGGTGGGTCGACCTCACCGGCGGCGAGCGCCAGACGCTCGCCAGCGCCCTGATTCGCCGCGCCATCGCCAGCGGCGTGCCCGCCGCCCGCATCGACGACCTCGTGGGGACGACCTACGTGCTCTCTCGGGAGCAGGAGGGAACCGAACTCCGCGACGTGAGCGAGTTCTCGACGCTCCTGAACGCGACCGCGCGCTACGACCGCGCCGACGTTGGCCTCGCGGTCTGTCTCGGCGAGCGCGACGCGGCGCTCGACCGGGCGCGCAGGCTCCTGCGGAACCACCGCAAGAACCTCTCGAACGGCCTCCAGTGGGTGAAGGAACACGGCGTCCGCGTCGAAGACAACCTCCAGTGGTTCGACGCGGGCGACGAGATACGCGAGACCATCGTCGGCATCGTCGCCGGGATGGCCGTCGGCACCGACGCGACCCGAAGCGGGATTCCGGTGCTCGCGTTCGCCGACACCGAGGAGGGCGAGGTGAAGGTCTCCTCGCGCGGGTCGTACGTGATGGTCAGAGACGGCTTGGACCTCTCGGCGGTCATGCGCGAGGCGTCGCGGTCGGTCGGCGGCGACGGCGGCGGCCACGACGTGGCCGCGGGCGCGACGATTCCGAAGGGGAAAGTCGAGGCGTTCATCGCCGAGGCGGACCGTATCGTCGGCGAGCAGTTGGGAGACGCCGACGGCGACGGCGACTGAAACACCTATCTCCCACCCGCCCGAAGCCGGCGTATGTCAGACGGCGTCCTCGGTTTCGACCACGTCGCACTCCCCGTCTCGAACCTCGAACGGGCAGTCTCGTTCTACACGGAGACGCTCGGTCTCCCGTCGGTCGACGAGCGGAACCCCGCCGACGGGACGTATCACTGGGTTCGCGTCGGCCACGCGGCGTCGCTCAACCTCTCGGAGGTCGGCGGCGACGGCGTTCGCGCCGGTCACGTCGCCTTCGCCGCGCCGGCGTCGTTTCTCGAAACGCTCCGAGAGCGACTCGCAGGCGCGGGCGTCGAGTTCCGGGACGCGGAGACGAGCCTCTACTTCGCGGACCCCGACGGGAACGAACTCGAAGTGACGTGCTGGCGCGAGGCGCGACTGCGGGACAGCGGCGCGAACCACTGGTAGCCGGCCACCGGCAACGGAGGGCGACGCTCAGTCGTCGACCGGGTTCTCCCCGAACCTCGCCGGCACCCAATTTTGACTGTCGATTGGCGGGCGCTCGTACCCGGAGTCGTCCTGCCGGGACGGCAGGACGATCGGGTCGGGCGTGAGGTCCTCGTAGTCGATTTGGTCCAACAGGTGCGAGATGCAGTTGAGTCGCGCGTGGCGTTTCACGTCCGCGTTGACGACGTGCCACGGTGCTTCGTCGATGTCGGTGTGTTCGAACATCCGGTCTTTGGCCTCCGAGTAGTCGGCCCACCGCGAGCGCGCTTCGAGGTCCATCGGACTGAGCTTCCAGCGGCGCTTCGGGTCCTCGTTTCGCCGCTGGAACCGCCGTTCCTGCTCCTCGTCGCTGATGGAAAACCAGTATTTGACGAGGACGATGCCCGACCGCACAAGCATCCGCTCGAACTCGGGGCAGGTCCGCAGGAACTCCTCGTACTCCTCGTCGGTACAGAAGCCCATCACCCGCTCGACGCCCGCGCGGTTGTACCAACTCCGGTCGAAAAGCACCATCTCTCCCTCGGTCGGTAACTGTTCGACGTACCGCTGGAAGTACCACTGACCGCGCTCTCGCTCCGTGGGTTTGCCGAGCGCGACGACCCGAGCCACCCGCGGATTGAGCCGGCGGGTGATACGCTTGATGACGCCGCCTTTCCCCGCGGCGTCGCGGCCCTCGAAGACGACACAAACCCGGAGGTCGTGTTCCTTTATCCAGTACTGGAGTTTCACCAGTTCCTCTTGGAGGCGGTTCAACTCGCGTTTGTACTGTTTCTTCTTCAGGACGCCCTCGTCGTTATAGCGAGGTTTGTCAGTGGGCATAGGCGAACTGCGTGCGCTGTGAACAAATAGCAGGCGGGGAGGCAGAGTCGGCGCGGCGGCTCAGAGCTCCGAACAGACCTGCTCGCCGCTCACGATTTCCGGGACGACGACTTCGTCGGCACCGGCGCGGTGCGCGAGCGCCTCGTCCATCTGGTCGCCGGCGCGGACGACGAGTTTGGCGTCGGGAGCCAACCGACTCGCCGCGATGGCGATTTGGATGTTCACCTTGGAGTCGTCTATCGCGCCGACGACCGTCGCGGCGCGCTCGACGCCCGCGGCTTCGAGTCGGTCCTCGCGTCGGGCGTCGCCTTCGACCGCGAGCAGGTCCGCGTCGAGCGCGCGTTGGTACCCCGCCTCCTTGCTCTCGACGACGACCACGCCGCGGCCCATCTCGCGGAGCCGCGCCGCCACCGTCTTACCGAAGGTTCCGTAGCCGCAGACGACTACGTGCGATTCGAGTTCCGCTATCTCTCGTTGGAGTTTCATCTGGTCGAGTTCCTCGCGTATCTGTCCGCCGAAAGCCGCGGAGACGAACGTCTCGCCGGCCCACAATCCGGTTCCGACGAGGCCGGTGAGAATCACGATGGCGTACGCCTTGACGAGCGTCGCCGGCCCCTCGTGGGTCTGGTAGTGGAGTTCGATGCTGGTCGGGTCGAGTAGCCAGAACGCCGCGTCGACGAGACCCGCACCACCGAGGACGCTGAACCCGCCGACTCCGGCGACGACGAACGCCGCGACGGCGACGAGCGGCCGGACCATCCGCCGGAGCAACGGCCTGTGCGCCAGCGCGTCGATGAGAATGCGGCGGTCGTACATCACGGGGGCGCGGACATCTCGGGAGAGCGCGACCGGTCGGGTTCGTGCGGCCCGCAATCCCGGTTAATCGAGCTGGCCGCGAGTCCGAAGTTGTGTTTGCTTCTACTTCCGAGAGAATTTGACCCAGATTCGAGTGTATAGTCGCTCATGTATCCAGTATTCGACAATCTATCGAGCATAAAATCGTTTGTCCTTAAACAATCCAGTAGACTTGCGATGACTGCCTGATTCGGCCGCAGTGATAATTCGATATAGCGGGATGTAGTTTATTTTGAAGGCGAGAAAGGAAGGCTGAATCGGCGTCAGACCGGGTTCGCGTTCGGTCTCGGGCGCGAAATCCGCGAAATCCTCATATCGGATGCGTGTGTATGCCATGATACCGGCACGCATGCCGGAGCGGGGTGAACGATGGCGACTGCCAACTCGAACGAGGCCGAATACGACTACCCGGTCGGCTACGAACCGGAGGTACAAACAGAGACGGTCGAACTGGACCGTCGAACCGTCGAGCGACTCGACGCGCTGCGCGAAGACGACGAGTCGTACGACGAACTGATAACCGAACTCGCGTCCATCTTCGCGGCGAGCGAACTCTCCGCCGCGCGCGTGGACAGTCCGCTCATCGAGTGACGACCCGCGTCGCTCGATTTTCCGTATTTGAGACGCCCTGAGAGTGGAATCGCCGGTCGGAGACGAGCAGCCAATAAATCACAGGTCGCTATACAGAATCCGATATTCCGACGAACCAATCGTCCGATTTTTTGCTCAGAGCGCGAAAGCTCCGGGTATGACCGACTTCGACCCCGAGAAGTTCGAGGACAAGTACGCCAACTACTTCCCCGAACTCCAGCGCGCGTACAAAAACGCCTTCGAGACGATGAACGACGAGTTCGACTCGTCGCTCATCCACGGGGTCGACCAGCAGATTCTCAACGAGTCCGAACCGTTCTACGAGGACGGCGATTTTTCGGTCCGACTCCCCGAGGACCCCGCCGAGCGACTGACGGCGGTCGAAATCGACGACGACGAACTCGACGCCGTCCTCGACCGCTACGTCGACGAGATAGAAGGCGAGCTCCGGCGGGTCTTCGGCGTCGAGACGTAACCCCGAACCAAAGGCCTAAGCACGTTCACCTCGAAGCCGCGTGCATGAGCACGGAGACGCAGGACGGCGAGGACGACCTCAAAGAGCGTGTCGTGAACTTCCTCCGTCGGAACTTCCCGCAGATCCAGATGCACGGCGGCAGCGCGGCCATCCGCGACCTCGACCGCGAGACCGGTGAGGTCACCGTTCTCCTCGGCGGCGCTTGCTCCGGGTGCGGTATCTCCCCGATGACCATCCAGGCCATCAAGACCCGAATGGTCAAGGAGATTCCCGAGATTAACGAAGTCCACGCCGACACCGGCATGGGCGGCGACGGCGGCATGGGCGGCGACAGCCGCGGCGGCAGTCCGTCGTTCCCCGGCGACACCAGCGACGACACGACCGACATCGAGGACGACCAGGGCCCGCAGGCTCCGTTCTAACTCGGCGGTTCGGGCGTTTTCGTCGCGTCGGCGGCCGAGAACAGGAGTTTTATCGGCGACTACTCCCCACCCACGGGTATGACTGCCGAGTCGCCCGAGAACGTCCTCTTCGTCGTCATGGACACGGTCCGAAAAGACCACCTCACGCCGTACGGCTACGACCGCCCGACGACGCCGGGCCTCGACCGCTTCGCCGACGAGGCGACCGTCTTCGAGCAGGCCGTCGCACCCGCGCCGTGGACGTTGCCGGTCCACGCCTCGCTTTTCACCGGGATGTACCCCAGCCAGCACGGGGCCGACCAGGAGAACCCCTATCTCGAAGGCGCGACGACCCTCGCCGAGACGCTCTCGGCGGCCGGCTACGACACCGCCTGTTACTCCTCGAACGCGTGGATAACGCCGTACACGCACCTGACCGACGGCTTCGCCGAGCAGGACAACTTCTTCGAGGTCATGCCCGGCGAGTTCCTGTCGGGGCCGCTGGCGAAGGCGTGGAAGACGATGAACGACAGCGACGCGCTCCGGACGCTCGCCGACAAGCTCGTCAGCCTCGGCAACACCGCCCACGAGTACCTCGCCGGCGGCGAGGGCGCGGACTCGAAGACGCCCGCGGTCATCGACCAGACCATCGACTTCGTCGACGACTCCGAGGAGTTCTTCGCGTTCGTCAACCTCATGGACGCGCACCTGCCGTACCACCCGCCCGAGGAGTACAAAGAGCGCTTCGCGCCCGGCGTCGATTCGACCGAGGTCTGCCAGAACTCCAAGGAGTACAACGCCGGTGCCTACGAAATCGACGACGACGAGTGGGACGACATCCGCGGCCTCTACGACGCCGAAATCGCCCACATCGACGACCAGCTCACGCGGCTGTTCGACCACTTGAAAGAGACCGGCCGCTGGGACGACACGATGGTCGTCGTCTGCGCCGACCACGGCGAGCTCCACGGCGAGCACGGCCTCTACGGCCACGAGTTCTGCCTGTACGACCCGCTCATCAACGTCCCGCTCATGGTCAAACACCCCGACCTCGACGCGGACCGCCGCGACGACCAGGTCGAACTGGTCGACCTCTACCACACGGTGCTCGACTCGCTCGGCGTCGAGGGCGGCGAGCCCGCGAACCCCGGCGACGACGCGGTCGGCCTCGACCGCACGCGCTCGCTCCTGTCGGCCGACTACCGGGAGTTCGCGCAAGCATCGAACGACGACCCCGGCCAGCGCCGAGACGGCGAGTACGCCTTCGTCGAGTACTCTCGCCCCGTGGTCGAACTCAAGCAGTTAGAGGAAAAGGCGTCGAGCGCCGGCATCACGCTCCCCGAGGACTCGCGGTTCTACTCCCGGATGCGCGCGGCGCGGCGGACCGACGCCAAGTACGTCCGAATCGACCGCATCCCCGACGAGGCCTACCGCATCGACGCCGACCCCGAGGAGGCCGAGAACGTCGCCGACGCCGAAGACGAGGCAATCGCGGAGACCGAAGCCGCCCTCGCGGAGTTCGAAGACGCCATCGGCGGCGCGTGGACCGACGCGCTCGACACCGACGTGTCGGACGACTCGGTCGACCAGATGGACGACGAGGCGCAGGACCGACTGCGCGACCTCGGCTACCTCGAATAGCGACCGGAGCCGGTCCTAATGCTTAACGTATCCCTGCACCCCGCTCCCACGCCCGGAGGAGCGCCGCGAGCGTCCGGTTCGTCGGAACCTCGAAGCCGTGGTCGGCGGCGATATCGACCACCGCGCCGTTGATGGCGTCCACCTCGGTCCGCTTTTCGGCCGCGACGTCCTGGAGCATCGACGAGCGGTTCGCGGCGGTTTTCTCGACTACGCGGTCGACCGCCTCGCGGGCGACGCGGTTCGGGAGCGACACGCGCTCTAATCGGGCGACTCGGGCCGTCTCGCGGGCCGCTCGGTGCGCGAGGTCGTTAGCGTCGCCCGACCGGAGCGCGCCGTTTTCGACCCGCGAGAGCGCGGTGACGGCGTTGATGCCGGCGTTGACGGCGAGTTTCTCCCAGCGGCGTCTCGGCATATCGGTGGCGACGAGCGCGTTGAGCCCCGCGTCGCGGAACGCCTTGCCGACCCGCTCGGCGAGGGGGTCGGGGCCGCCGTCGAGCGCGCCCAAGACGATTCGGCCGACGCCGGTACACTCGACGCGACCCGGTTCGACGAGCCGCGCCCCGTAGGTCGCCGTCCCCGCGAGAACCGGCGCGTCGAGGCGAGAAACGAGCGTCCCCTCGGTAAGTCCGTTCTGGAGCGACAGCACCGCGCCCACGTCGCAGTCGGCGAGCGCGTCGGCGGCGGCCGCGGTGTCGAACGATTTGACGGCGACGAGCGCGAGGTCCGCCGAGTGGCCCGTCTCGGTCGTCGTCGCGGCCGGCGAGACGTGCGCCGACTCGGCACCGACGATGTCGAGACCGGCCGCCGACACCCGCGCGGCGTGCGGGTCGCGGGCGACGAGCGTCACGTCGTGGACCGACGCGAGGAGGCCGCCGACGAGCGTGCCCAGACTGCCCGCGCCGAAGACGAGGATACGCATGGCTACCCGTACTCGGCGGACGACAAAAATGGCGAGTTTCGCGGGCGCGGCGGTCGAATCGGGTCCGAGACCTCAGTCCTCGGTCCAGTAGTAGAGTTTCTCCCGTTCGGCACCGCAGTTCGGACAGGTGTCGGGGAGTTCGTCGAGGTCACCCATCTCGCCGCAGTCGCTACACCGCCACATCAACTCGGCCTCGCCGAACTCGCCGCCGGCGCGTTCGTGCTCGACGGACATCCCCGCGAGTCCCTCGCGGGTCGTGACGTAGAACCCGTCGTCGTCGAAGCCGCGGATGCTCCCGAGTTCGCTTCCGTCCTCCGCGTACACCGTCATTCCCACCGTCGGCTCTGTCTCGTCAGCCATGTGCGACTAATCGTCGCGCGAGCGAATAAAAAGGAACGGCCGAATCGGCGTCGACGCCGACCAACCGTCCGTCGACGGGACGGGGTAACGACGCCCGCATATAAATAATAAATCTAATACCGCGATATAGAATTCCGTGATGCGATAAAGCACTTACCGTCCCGTCATCGATTCGGCAGTATGTCCCGTCTTCGGAGTCGTCGTCGATACCTCCAACTGCTCGGAAGCGCGTCGCTCGGTGTCGCCGGCTGCCTCGGCCGCGACGGCGGGTCACCCAGTCCGACGACCGAGGCGACGACCACCGACGAACCGACCACGACGTACGGTCCGACGTCCGGGCCCGACGAGCGCGTGACGGCCACGCCGCCGGGCGACCCCTCGCTCTCGCCGTCGGGGACGTGGCCGCAGTACCGCTTCGACGCGGGAAACACCGGCTACAACCCCGACGTCTCGGTTCCGGCCGACGCCGAGGAGTACTGGCGACTGAACGCCGGTGGCACGCCCGTCCTCGACGGCGACCGTCTCTACAACCTCCACGGGCGCGGGCGCGACAGGCGCGCGCTCGTCCGACGCGACCCGGCGACCGTGGCCGAGCGAGCGGCGACCCCGCTTGTCGGCTACGGCGTGAACTCGCCGCCCGCCGTCGCGGGCGACCGGGTCGTCGTCACGACCTTCATCGAGGCGTTCTGCCTCGCCGCCGACCGCGACGAGGTGCTGTGGCGCGGCCCCGAGATGGACGGTATCCACGGCCCGCCCGCGGTGGGCGACGGCGTCGCCGTCGTCTCGGGCGGCGGGTTCGACGGCGTTCCGACCCAGCTTCGGGCGTTCGAACTCGCCGACGGGAGCGAACGCTGGCGCTACGACCTCGAAAGCGACGCGAAGGGCGCGCCCGCCGTCGCCGACGGGGCGGTGTTCGTCGTCACCGGCGACGCCGTCCACGCCGTCGACCTCGCGACCGGCGAGCGACGCTTCCGCGGCGAGGCGCGGACGAGCGAGTGGACGACGCCGGTGGCGACGCCCGAGGCCGCGTATCTGTCCACCCGCGGTGACGAACTCCTCGCGCTCGCCCCGACCGACGGTACCGAACTGTGGCGGTCGCCGGGAAGCGGCGCGCCGGTCGTCGCCGACGACGTACTCCACGTCACCGTCGACGGGGAGACCGCGACGCTGTCGCGCGACGACGGACGCGAGGCGGCGGCGCGCTTCGCAGGCGCTCCGCACGCGCGCGCACGAGAAGCAGTATTGGTCTCCGACGAACAGGGGCGGCTAGCAGCGTATGATACTGGGGAAGAACGTCAGTTATGGGCACATCAGACCCCGGAAGTGCAGGTGGCGGACGTGATTTCACGGGGCGTCGCCGCCGCAGTCCCCGTCGACGGCGCGGTGTACGTCGTCGCCGCCGACGGCTTCCACGGGTTGGGGCCTGCGCGGGACTGAGACGCCGAGCGGCTACGCCGCTCGACTCGAAAAGTCACATGAAGTCCGCGATGCCCGACTGCTCGTTCTCCACTTTTTCCGAGTCTCGCTCCGCTCGACTCGCAAAACCTGGAGGAAAAAAACCGACCGGAGACTACATGAAGTCCGCGATGCCCGACTGCTTGTTTTTGTCGTTCTCGAAGACGGATTCGAGGCTCTTTTCGAGCACTTCGAGCCGCTGTTTCGTGTAGTCGCGGCAGTCGAACTCCTCCGCCACCTGAATCGCGGTGTCCATGTACTTGTTCACCGAACCCTGGTGGACCGTGAGGTTCACCCGGCCGCCGCACTCCCGGCAGTCCCCCGAAAGCGGCATCCGTCGGTACTTCTCGCCGCAGTCGAGACACCGCGTCTCCTGCCGCGAGAAGGCGCGGAGGTTCCCGATGAGGTCCGGCAGGAAGTGGTACTCGATGACGCGCTCGGCCACGTCCGTCTCGTCGACCGCCCGGAGCTTCCGCGCGAGGAACAGCTGGGCGTCCATCTTGTCCATCATCGACCCGAGGGTCTTGTACGCCGAGAGGTCCGGGCCGGCGGCGATGTCCGTCGTGTCGTGGGTGTGGTCGAAGCCCGTGTACTCGCGGTCGGTTCCGAGGTACTCCTCGGCGATGGTGACCTCGTCCTCCCAGTCGTCGGGGTCTTCCATTCGCAGCGTCGCCTCGTAGAACTCGCGGGGGTACTGCCGCACGATGTCCATGTTGTGCGCCTCGTCGTCGATCTCCGAGGGGTCGATTCGCGAGGACATGACGAGCGGCGCGTCCATCTGCCCGCCGCGCTTGTCGGGGAGATATTCTTTCGAGAAGTTGAGAAGACCGTCCATGAGGAGCATGACGCAGTCTTCGTCACCGTCGCACTGCGCGACGTGGAGGTCGTTGGCGACGAGCGAGTTGGTGTCTTCGACGGTCAACGAGTAGGTGTGGTCGATGTCGCTTTCGAGATATTCGACCGAGACGACTTCGTCGAGCCACGTGTCCCCGCCGTCCGAGAAGAGGCGCTGGCTTCGGACGTCCGTGTCGTCGAGCGCGCTCGCCAGCGCCTCGCTCTTTCGGGGGAGGTGGAAACCGACCTCCTCGGCGAATCGAACCGCGTCCTCCGACGTGAGTTTGAGGACCCACGAGTCGAACGTCGGGACCTCGTCTCCGTCGTAGAACTCCGCCACCGCACCCGTCTGTGGCGTTCGGCGCTCGGAGTAGGTCTTCGAGGCGATGCCGAAGCGTTTGAGCGCGGCAACGAGGTCGCGTTTGAGGTCGTCGCTCACGGTGTGCGCGCGAATCTCCACGCGGTCCGAAGACGCGCTTCCGTCGCCGGAGAAGTACGCCGACAGGAAGGACCGAAGAACCGGCTCGGGGCCGGTGAGTACCGAGTCCGGGACGCGTTTGTCCTCGGCACGCGACCCGCATTCGATAACGTCCGCAAACAGCGACTGGACGAGTTGACTCGAAACCGTGAGCTTCCACTCGTTTTCCTCGAACGCGTCGACGCCGAGTGCTTCGCTAACGGTATCGAGGATACGTTTACGGGCGAGTTCGTCCGGGATACAGATTGTCGTCTGGTAGAAGTTTCCGGGCGATGCCCTCGTGAATCCTTCTGCGGCGTAGTACCCCAGTACAGTTCCGAATGATTCGTCGATATCGAGCACTCTCGGAACGGTCGCGGTGTCGCGGCGGACACCGAGAGATAGCTCACGCGGAAGCACGTCGACGACCGTTTCGACGTCTCCGAGGACCTCAACGAACACCGATGCCGGAACGCTGTCGCGAGAGACCCAGTTGTAAACCGTCGAATCGCTCCGTCCGAGTCGCTCGGCGACCGGTTTCAGGTAGCCGCTCGCTTCGGTATGCTCGTCGAAGAGCGACCGGATTCGGTCCGCGCCGAGCCCCCGAATCATCAGGTCTTCGGCCGGTATCGACTCGCCGTGCAGGAACTCCGCGAGCAAGTCGAACTGCGCCGGGTCCGCGTCGATGTCGACGCGCTTAGGCGACGGAAGCGCGTCGCCTTCGGCGAGTTCGTGCGCGGGAATCCGGATGAAGCCGCCCTTGTCGGCTCGAATCACCGTGTGGTCCGGAGTGACCGTTAGTTCTCTCCCGCCGCGGGTCTCGATGCGGACGAGGTGGTCCTGTGCGACGTGCTTGGAGACGGCTTCGACCGGTTTAATCGTCTCTCGACCGTCTCTGGTCAGAGACGGAACGTACACGTCCCCGTCCAGTTCCTGAACGAGGGTCCCGAAGTCGTCGGTATCCGGGTCATCGAGCCGTTCCTCGACGAGCGTTCGAACCTCGTCGTATCGCCACCGGTCGGTCTCGTCTCGGTACCAGACCTTCGTCTCCGGATGGAAGCAGTTCCGGCGTTTCGCGGCGTGAAAGTACGGATGCGCATATCCGACCGCGGCCGTCGTGAATCCGACAACTCTGCCGACGACCGCGGCGGAGGTGTGGGGAGCCATCCCGAAGACGAGTTCGCCGATGAGGTCGTCGCGCTCTTCGATTTCGTAGAAGCGGTCGAGGCCGTAGAACTGGTCGAGGAGGTCGTCGACGAAGTCGGCGGTCTGCATCATGTGCTGGGCCGCGCCGTTCGAGAGGACGATGTCCTGGACTTTGAGTTCGACCAGTTGGTCGTCGAACCGGAGGGGTTCGCCGTCGATGTCGGTCTCGTAGCCGAGTTCGCGGAAGTGGTCGGCCGTCACGTCGAGTTCCTCGGGGCGGACCGCGGTGACCGGCAGGTCGGTCATGTCGTAGCGGACGGTGCCGTCTTTGAACGACGACACGTCGTGTTTCGCGCGCAGGACGCCCTTCTCGATGGGTTCGGGCGTCTTGTTCGCGGAGGTGAGCCCCTTCACGCCCTTGAGAATCTGGAACGACGACTCGCGCTCGCCGACGCGTTCGAGGGCGTTTCGGTACTCGGTGTTGAGGTCGATGTCCTGCCACGCGGCGCTCTCGACGTCCCAGTCGCAGCGCTCGCAGTAGACGCGGCCGGACTCGTCGGGTTGGAGGACGGTCCCGCAGTCGTCGCACTCGTAGTGGGGTTCGGTGTGGCCGCCGCAGTCGGGGCACTTCGACTTGAAGCCGAACGCGCCGCAGTCGGGGCACTTGCGCCGGCCGAGGCGGACCGAAATCTGGCCGCGCCCGCCGGACTCGCCGCGGTGTCTGGCGGCGTCGCCCACGTCGCGTTGGCTCCCGCCGGCCTCGCCGATGGGGAACAGCGTGTGGACCGCGGGCGAGAGGTCGCGGCGCTCGGACTTCTCCGGGCGGCCCATCCGGTTGCCGATGCGGGTGGGCGCGCGCTCGCGGACGGTGAAGGGTGCAACCTCGTTGACGGCCTCGACGGCGTTGTCGCCGTCGTCCCACCCGCGGGCGCGCTCGGAGAGGTCGGCGAGTTCCCACGTTCGCTCGCGGTCGTCGGTGAGACCGAGGCTCCGGGCGAGCGGTCGCCAGACGGGGACGCGGAGCGTCTCGTCGGTCTGCCGGTGGGCGACGAGCAGGTGTTCGAGCGCCTCCCGAATCTCGGGCGTGTTGTCGAGGACGAGCGTGCCCTCCAGTCCGCGCTCGGGTTCGTTGTCGTGTTCGAGCGCGGCGGCCGTGCCGCCGTCCGCTTCGGCGGCGACGACGTCGCCGGCCGCGACGGCGTCGGCGAGCGCGTCGAACCGCTCGACCGAGATGTCGTGCCAGAGGTAGGTGTACGTCGGATGGAGCGGGGCGTCGAACTCACTCGCCCACGAGAGCGCCTGTTCGACCGAGGGCTCTTCGAGGTCGACGGCGGGGTCGTCGCGGAGCGCCTGCACGTTTGCCCCGGTCGCCTCGAAGTCCTGAATCCACCACTCGAAGACGTAGGAGGCGGGCGCGAGCGGGTGGTTGTTCTCGACGAACTCGCCGAAGTTGACGAGGTACTCGCCGAGGTCGAGAATCTTCTCGACGCCGTTCTGTAGCTCCTCGGCCTCCTCGGGGTCGTCGATGCGGCGCACGTCGCCGTTGGCGAGTCTGACCGTCGGCCCCTCGATGGAGTCGACGGGGACGACGCCGCCGGCCTTGCCGGGGCGCTCGGTCTTGATCTGCGTGCCGGTGGCGATGAAGTCGTCGACGATGTGCATCGTCGCGGGGTGGACGCCCGCGGTCGCAAAGCCGTGGTTGCGGGCGCGGCCGTACCGCAGGCGGAAGCCGCCGGGCGCGGACGGGTGGCCGAACACCGGGCGGCCCGCGATGAGGTCGCGGAGGAACTTGGTCGCGGGTTCGACGCGAGTCGGCCCGTCGGGGGCCTCGCTCTCGGCGTCGTCGGCGTCGGCGTCCGGGTCGGCGTCCGCCTCGTCGCCCTCGGCTTCGCCGTCTCCCGCGTCGTCGGCTTTCGCGGCCTTCCCGTCGTCCTTGCCGATGGTGCCGTCGATGAGGTCTTGGAGCCACGGCCAGTCGACCTCGTCGAGTTGGCGGGTGTAGCGCTGAATCTTCGGGGCCTTGAGGGCGATGCCCTCGGCCATGACGAGACACATTCCGCCGCGGGCGGAGTTGGTGTCGACGCGTTCGAGGTCGCGGTAGCCCGAGACCTCCTCGTCGCCCGTGGCCTCGCCGTCGAGCATGATGGGCATGTTCTGGGCGATGAAACGCGACTCCTTGTCCTTCGGCGAGTACTGGAGCCCCGTCTCCTTGTCGTAGAGGTTAATCTCCTCGACGTAGCGCTCGACCTCGTCGGTTCGGGCCTTGTACTCGTCGATGTCGAGAAGCGAGCGGGCGTAGTCGGCGACGAGCACGGACAGCGCCTGCGCGGTGCCGCCCGCCGAGCGAATCGGGCCGGCGTAGTAGACGTTGACGAACTCCGTGCCGTCGTCGTTTTCGAGGATTTCGACGCGGTCGATGCCCTCGATGGGCGCGGCGACGACCCCCTCGGTGAGGAGGGCGACGGCGGTGCGGACCGCGCCCTCGACTTTGCCCTCGCGGGAGTCGTAGTCGCCGACGTTGCCGTCGACGAAGTCCGTCACGAGTTCGAGCGCGGCCTCCTCGCGGGACATCTCGCCTTCGAGTTCGCGGACGCGCTCTGCGACGCCGTCGATGCCGAGGATGTTCTCGACGCGGTCGGCCATGTCCTTTGCGACCGGAATCTCGACTTCGGTCTTCGGGTCGTACCCCGTCGCCTTCGCGGCCTCCGCGAGGTCGAACGCCTCGTCGAGGCGAGATTCGATGCGACGGAAGTACCGGGAGTCCTCCTCGCGCACGGTTACAGCCAGAGGTCGAGGTCGGTCACCGCGTCGTGGTCGCGTTCGAGCGGTTCCTCGAAGGCGCGGAGGTTCAGTTCGCCCGCGAAGACGGTCGCCGAGTCGAGGTGACCCGCGAGCGCCTGTCCGCTCCGCCGAGAGAGGATCGCGTGCGTGTGTGCGAAGGGTTCGCCGTCGAGGAGCGCGACGTTACCCACGCAGGCGGCGACTTCGAGCGGCTCGTCGAACGTCACGGACTGGTACTCCTGGTCCGTCTGGTCGTAGAACCAGAGTTCGGCGTCCTGGACGGCGCCCATGGCGTTGAACCACGCGGACTCGATGCCCTTGCGCGCGCAGAACTCCTCGATCTCCTCGCGCCAGTCCGCACCGTGTTCGAGGCGGGCGAGGTACTCCTCGCTCACCGTCACCGCTCGAGCGTTCATGTAGCGTACCACGAGCGAGTCGGACTAAAATGTGAATGGTCTGCTCGCCGGGGAGGCGAACGGGGCCGGAGGGATTATCGCCACTCGTCGAGCGCGAGCGCGTCGGCTACGTCAGAAGCGAGCCACGCGTCGTCGCGGGAGATATCCGCGATAATAAGACGCTGGCCCGTCTGAGAGCGATCCACCGAGGCCATGACCTCGGCGCCCGAGTCGTCGACGGAAGCCGTCGCATCCGGCGTCATGTATGATACATAGTGACACCCCTATATAAGTGGACCGAAACGACGGGGCGAGACGGACCGGGACGGCCGGCTCAGCCCCAAAACTGAGGGTGAAACCTCAAACGAGTTCTGTAGGGATTCTCGTGGCAGTTTTCGCCGCTTGGGTATGGAACTACATCCCTTCCACGCTACACTATATCAAACAAATCGAATACGGTAAGTTTATCCACGCGCCCCGAAAATTTTGGTCTGAATGCCAGACACTAACAAACTCTCGCGTCGCCGCTTTCTGAAGGCAACGGGTGGAGCCGCCACGGCCGCCGCCCTCGCCGGTTGTACCGGCGGTGACGGTGAAGAGACGACGACCGAATCCGGTGGCGAGGGAACCACCACCGCGACGACCCAAGAGGACACGGGCACGGAGCTGTCCGGTTCGGTGTTCAACCGCATCCTCTCGGGGACCATCACGACGATGGACCCCGTCGCCGCGACTGACACGTCGTCGGGCATCCTCATCCAGCAGGTCTTCGACTGCTTGATGTCCTACCAGAACGCCCTCCCGACGGTCGAAAACGAACTCGCCGCGGACTACACGGTCTCCGACGACTTCACGACCTACACGTTCGAGCTCGCGGACGCGACCTACCACAACGGCGACCAGGTCACCGCCTCGGACTTCATCTACTCGTGGGAGCGCCTCGCGGCCTCCGAGAACAGTCGCCGCGCGTACTTCATCCTCGACTCCGTCGGCGTCGAACACGAAGAGGACGACGAAGGCAACTACGTCCCCGGATCGCTCGGCCTCGAAGTCGGCGAGACGGAGACCGAACTCGTCGTCAACCTCTCGGAGCCGTTCCACGACACCCTTGAGATGTTCGCCTACACCTCCTTCGCCGCCCTCCCCGAGGGCGTCCTCGGCGACATCGAGGGCCACGACGGCCAGATGGAGTACACCGAGTTCGCGTCGAACAACCCCATCGGCGCGGGGCCGTTCGAGTTCGCCTTCTGGGAGCAGGGCACCGCCGCGGCCGTCTCCAAGTACGACGACTACTACGGGCAGGCCGCGCAGGTCGACAACGTCCGCTGGCAGGTCATCGAGGACGACACGGCCCGCTACAACTACGCGATGAACGAGAACGCGGACTACTTCACGCTGCCCACCGCGCAGTACGACCCCGGACTGGCCCAGGTGGAGTCGACCGACGAGTACGGCCGCGAAATCGGGACGTACGGCCCGGTCCGTAACGGGAAGACGCTCAACTACGTCGGCGTCCCGACGCTGTCGATTTACTACGTCGGCTTCAACATGAACAAGGTCCCGAAGGCGGTCCGTCAGGCGTTCGCCTACGTCCTGAACCAAGACCAGATGGTCTCGGAAGTGTTCAAGGGCCGCGGCTCCGCGGCGGAACTCTTTACGCCCCCGACCATCTTCCCCGGCGGCGCGCAGGCCGCGAGCGACCTCGTCAGTTCCGACTACCCGTACAGCGCGGGCGAGACGGACATCGAGGCCGCCCGACAGGTCATGGAGGAGGCCGGCTACGGCCCGGACAACCAGTTCGAGGTCCAGTGGACCCAGTACAACTCCAACGCGTGGGAGGAGATGGCGAGCATCCTCCGCGACCAGCTCGCGTCCGCTCACGTCAACATGCAGATTCAGAAGGCCGACTTCTCGACGCTCCTCGAACGCGGCCGCAACGGCCAGCTCGAAGCGTACACCCTCGGCTGGATCGCCGACTGGCCGGCCCCGGACAACTTCCTGCAGCTCATGAACCCGCCGCAGACGGACACGTCCAAGCAGGGTCCGATTTCGTACGTCAACTGGACGAGCGAGAACGGCGACGCGGCCCAACAGGCGACCGACGCCTACCAGCGGGTCGTCAACAACCCGGCTCCGACCGACGAGGCCCAGCAGGCCCGCGACGAGGCCTACGTCAACATCGAGCTGGCCAACTGGGAGGACGTTGCGATGCTGCCCATCTACAACCAGAAAGAAGAGGCGTTCTGGTACGACACCGTCGAAATCGAGCCGTTCGGTGGGATGGGTCCGAGCCGTCAGAAGCTCAACAACGTCACCCTCAACCGATAACCGGGAGACACGGGAACGCCCTCGCGTCCCGTCGAAATCGAAACGCCCGGATATTTTTGACAAGCGTGTAGTTAGTCACTACTATATGGCATAATCCGGCGTTAGAGTTGCTGAAACTGCAATATAGGGACTTCGAAGCGCAAGACATAACCATACCACTCAGTAAACCCTTACAATAATGTCCGCTCGAACGGTCTGCGAGGTGATGCCATGAGTCGATGGCAGTACTTCCTCCGCAGGGTACTGATGTCGATTCCTGTCGTCATCTTCGGGACGACGATTACGTTTGCCCTCATCCGCCTGGGGCCGCTCGACCCCGTGTCGGCGATTCTGGGGACGCAATACAACCCGCAGGCGGCAGCACAGATTCGAACGAACCTCGGACTGAACCAGCCGCTTTGGAGTCAGTACCTCGACTTCATGTACGAGCTGTTCACCTTCCAACTCGGCCAGTCGTGGGTCATCGCGCCCGGGACGACCGCGTACGAACTCATCGAAATCTACGCGCCCCGGACGATTTGGCTCGGCTTCTGGTCGGTGCTCATCGCGCTGTTCGTCGGGATTCCGCTCGGCTTCTACGCCGGGCTGAACCCGAACACGCCCTCCGACTACGTCGCCTCCTTCGGCGGAATCGTCTGGCGCGCGATGCCGAACTTCTGGCTGGCCATCATGCTCGTCACGGCGCTCTCACAGCTCGGGACGTGGACGAACGGCCTGTTCACGTGGCAGACGTGGATCGTCAGGACGAACGTCGTCACGCCGCCGGCGCTCGGCTTCTTCCAGTCGCCGGTCGAACGGTTCCTCGCCGACCCCGGCGGGTGGACCGAGTCGTTCGTCCGGGCGACGAAGCAGATCGCCCCGGCGGCGCTGGTCCTCGGCTCGGCGTCGATGGGCAACGAGATGCGTATCGGCCGCACCGCCGTCCTCGAAACCATCAACTCGAACTACGTCGAGACCGCCCGCGCGAAGGGCGTCTCCGGGCGCTCGCTCGTCTGGAAGCACATCTTCCGGAACGCGCTCATCCCGCTCGTGCCCATCATCACGGGCGAGGCGTTCCTGCTTCTCGGCGGGTCGGTGTTCGTCGAGACGGTCTTCGCCATCAACGGCCTCGGGTGGCTGTTCTTCAACGCCGCCATCAACGGTGACCTGCCGCTCATCGGGACGCTGATGTTCATCTTCATCCTCATCCTGGTCGGCACGAACATTCTACAGGACTTCCTGTACACGATTATCGACCCGCGCGTCGGGTACGACGGGTGAATCACAGTGAGCACGACAACCGAAACCGAGATTCCGCTCCGACAACGAGTCGCTGAGAACCCCCAGCCAGCGCTGATTTGGGCCGCCGTCGGTGCCGTCCTCGTCGGCGTCGAACTGGGCGCTATCCTCCAAGTCGTCGGCGCCGTCGCCGGCGTGGTCGTCAACCTCCTCCCCGGCGACCCCGGCGCGTCCGCCGTCCAGTCGATTCAGGCGGCGTTCGACGCGGTTCCGACGCTCGTCTCCCGCGACGTGATTCCGAACCAGGGCTACTGGAACGGAACGGGCTACGAGAACACCTTCCTCGGGCTCTCGCCCGCGGTCGCGTGGTTCATCCGCGTCGTGTTCGTCTACGCGTACGCCTTCGCGGTGCTGGCGTGAGCGTGGAACGGCTACACCCGGTTCCGCCGCCACTACCGCCGCGTCGACTGGACGCCGCGGGACGACGTGGTCAATCGCTTCCGGGGCCACTCCTGGGGCAAGTTCGGGCTCGTTATCGTCATCACGTTTGTGGTCATGGCGGTATTCGCGCCCACGCTCGGGCCGACCACGATGGAGCAGAACATCCTCCAGCCGTACGACTACGAGGTCAGCTACTGGAGCGAAGACACCCAGAGCGTCGAGACGGCCCTCGTCGGCGAGGCCAACATCGGCTCGGGGTCGCAGGGCGCGGGCGACGAGAACGTCGCGCCGCTGACGTACGACGACTACGGCAGATACCACCCGTTCGGCACGGCGACAAACGGGAAGGACTTGTTCACACAGGTCGTGTTCGGGGCGAGGATATCCCTGACCATCGCCGTCGTCGCCATGGGTATCGCCGGGCTCATCGGGCTCGGCTTGGCCATGATAACGGCGTACTACAAGGGGTTGGCAGACCTCGCGACGGTGTTGGTCTCCGACTCGATACAGGCGTTGCCGGTCATCATGGTCCTCATCTTGATGCTCGTCGTCTTCCGCGATACCTGGGTCAAGGAGTTGTACGACGGCGCGGTGCTCATCATCCTCATCTTCAGCGTCGTCTACTGGCCGTTCATCTGGCGGTCGATACGTGGGCCGGCGCTCCAGGTGTCCGAGCAGGACTGGATCGACGCCGCGAAGTCGTTCGGCCAGTCGCCGTCGCAGGTCATGCGCAAGCACATGGCCCCCTACGTGTTCAGCTACATGCTCATCTACGCCTCGCTCAGTCTCGGTGGTATCATCATCAGCGTCGCCGGACTCTCCTATCTCGGGCTCGGCATCACCGCGCCGACCCCCGAGTGGGGCCGGCTCATCGCGAACGGACAGCAGTACGTCGCGAGCCCCTCGTGGCACATCTCGCTGGTCCCCGGCCTCCTCATCACGCTCGTCGTGACCGGCCTGAACGCCTTCGGCGACGGCATCCGCGACGCCATCGACCCGCAGGCCGACACCGGTGACGAGGCCGCGGCCACGGGAGGTGGCGCATGAGCACCGAACAGCCGCGCACCGCCCGCACCGAGGGCGAGCCCCTGCTGTCCGTCGAGGACCTCCGAACGTCGTTCTACACCGACAAGGAGGTCATCCGCGCGGTCGACGGCATCTCGTTCGACATCTTCCGCGGGGAGACCGTGGGCATCGTCGGCGAGTCCGGCTCCGGCAAGTCCGTCACGGCCCGTTCCATCATGCGGCTGATCGAGAGCCCCGGCCGCATCGAGAACGGTCGCATCATGTACGACGGCGAGGACCTCCTCGACAAGTCGGCAAAGCAGATGCGCTCCATCCGCGGCGGCAGCATCGCCATGGTGTTTCAGGACCCGCTGACGAGCCTGAACCCCGTCTACACCGTCGGCAATCAGATCAAGGAGGCGCTGCGCCTCCACCGCGGGCTGAGCGGGTCGAAGGCGACGAAAGAGGCCATCGAACTGCTCGAAGCGGTCGGGATTCCGGACGCCCACCGTCGCGTCCGCGAGTACCCCCACCAGTTCTCCGGCGGGATGCGCCAGCGCGCCGTCATCGCGATGGCGCTCGCGTGCGACCCCGAACTGCTCATCTGCGACGAGCCGACCACCGCGCTCGACGTGACCATCCAGGCGCAGATTCTGGAACTCCTCGAAGAGCTGCAGGAAGAACGCGACCTCGGCATCATGTTCATCACCCACGACATGGGCGTCATCGCCGAAATCGCCGACCGCGTCAACGTGATGTACGCGGGCGAAATCGTCGAGAGCGCCCCCGTCGTCGAACTGTTCGAGTCGCCGAAACACCCCTACACGCAGGGGCTTCTCAACTCCATCCCCGGACAGGGACTCGACGAGAACGAGCGCCTCGCGACCATCGAAGGCGACGTGCCGACGCCGAACGAGGACCCGACCTACTGCCGGTTCGCCCCCCGGTGTCCGAAGGCGTTCGCCGAGTGCGACACGGTGCACCCCGAACCCGTCGAAGTCGGCGACGACGCGGGCCAGCACCACGCGTCGTGTCTGCTGTACCCCGAAGACCTCCCCACGGAGGAGGCGGTCGCCGTCCACCGCGAGGGCGGACAGCGCGGAGGTGACACGCGATGAGTACGACATCCACCGAAGAAGAGCGAACCACGACGGCGCGCGGAGACACGCTCCTTGAGGTCAACGACCTCAAGACCTACTACGAAGACGGCGGCCTCCTCGGGAGCAACCCCGTGAAGGCGGTCGACGGCGTCTCGTTCGACATCGAGCGCGGCGAGACGCTCGGGCTCGTCGGCGAGTCCGGCTGCGGGAAGTCCACGCTGGGTCGCACGCTGATGCGCCTCGAAGAGGCCACCGCGGGCGAGGTCAAACTCGACGGCACGGACATCACCACGCTGTCCGGCTCCGACCTCAAGCAGTTCCGCAAGGACGTGCAGATGGTGTTTCAGGACCCCGATTCGAGCCTCAACGAGCGGATGACCGTCGGCGAAATCGTCCGCGAGCCGCTCGACGTCCACGACTGGAAGACGCCGTCCGAGCGCCGCGAGCGCGTCCGCGAGCTGCTCGAAACCGTCGGGCTGCAGGAACAGCACTACTACCGCTACCCGCACCAGTTCTCCGGCGGCCAGCGCCAGCGCATCGGCATCGCCCGCGCGCTCGCGCTCGAACCGGAGTTCATCATCCTCGACGAGCCGGTGTCGGCGCTCGACGTCTCCGTGCAGGCGAAGATTCTCAACCTGCTCGAAGACCTGCAAAACGAGTTCGGGCTGACGTACCTGTTTATCGCCCACGACCTCGCGGTCGTCCGCCACATCTGCGACCGCGTCGCCGTGATGTACCTCGGCAACATGATGGAAATCGGCCCGGCCGACGAGCTGTTCGACGAGCCGGCGAACCCCTACACCCACGCGCTGTTGTCGTCGATTCCGGAGCCGGACCCGACGGTCGAGCGCGACCGCATCACCCTCCGCGGAACGCCGCCGAGCCCGCGAGACCCGCCATCGGGCTGTCCGTTCTCGACGCGCTGCCCGGTGAAGATTCGCCCCGCCGCGTACAGGGACACGGACCCCGACGTCTGGGAGCGCATCGAGGTCTTCCGCGAGGTACTTCGGGAGCGCTCGCGCGCCGACCCGTCGCTCGGCGACCGCGTTCGAGAACTGCTCGGCCGCGAGAGCCACCGCGCGGGCATGGACGAGATCATCCCCGAACTGTTCGGCGACCTCGACGTGCCGTCGGACGTGATGACCCACGTCCGCGAGGCCGCCGACTACGCCGAAAACGACGACGAAGACGCCGCGCGGACCTACCTCCGCGAGGAGTTCGGAAGCGTCTGTGACCACGAGCGGCCCGAACAGCTCGCGGTCGGCGACCGGGGGCGACTGAGCCTCTGTCACCGCCACGACGCCGAGTACGAGGAGCCGGCGACCGTCTTCGAGACGCTCGTCCGATAGCCATGGAGTTCGACCCACGCCGCGTCGGCGTCAAGACCATCGACGCCGTGGTCTACGCCGTCTCGCTCACCGGCGTGGTGTTCGTCGTGACCGCCGTCGTGAGCACGCTCGCCGGCAACGGACTGCCCGGCGCGAAGTGGCTCATGTTCTTTCTCGGGTTCGCCATGTTCGGCTACGCGTCGCTCAAAGTCCGCCCGAAGGCGGCGTGGAAACGCGGGGACGGAAACGGCGGCAACGGCGACAGCGACGGCGGCCTGTTCTCGGGGAGCGACGAGCCCGTCGGCGTCGAGAAGCTCGTCGGGGACGCCCTCGACGCGATACTGCCGCCGCGACTGCGACCGGCGACGGGCGACGAGCGGCCGTCGAGCGGGGTGAAGCTCCTCCTCGCGTCGGTCTGTATCCTCGCGACCTCCTACGCGATGGAGGTCGTCTTCGAGATCAACTACTGACCGGCCCCGGAGCGCCCGCGACCTTCGATGCCTTTTACCATACACGTCGTCCAGAACGGGTATGGCCGAACTCGGAGACGACGAGACGCCCGAGGTCGAACGCATCGCCGGCGAGGCGGACCGTCGCCGCGAGGCGTGGGGCGCGACGCTCGACGACATGACCGCGATGGCCGACGAGTTCGAGGACGAGGGGTGGACGACGGTCCGCATCGCCGCGGGCGACAGCGGCCCGTTCGGTCCCTCAAGCGGGAAGGGCGACGAGGGGGCGTTCGGCCTCGCGTACGTCATCCCCGGCGACAAGGCCGAGACGGTTTCCGACCTGTTCGAAGCCACCTCGTTCCCCGAGTACGAGGTGTACCGCGCGGAGAACGACGGCCGCGTCTACATGGTGACGGCGCTGTTCTCGCCGGACGCCGAGACGGCGATTCTCCTCGCCGGCGCGTGGGACCTCCGCGAGGCGCTGGAGTGCGCGACCGTCGCCGTCGAGGAGGGGCGGATGTACACCTACCTCCAGAAGCTCGACGGCACCGTCGTGGGCGTCGTCGAACACGACGACCCCGAGAAGTTCTTCCCCAACCTCGACGCGATTCGGCGGTACGCGCCGAACAGCGGCGACGACGCGGCCGGCGAGAACTGAGCCGGAGGCCGCGCCGTCCGCGGGTCGTCGCCCGCGTCGTGGACGCGCCCGTGAGCGGCGGCGGACGCCTGCCAACGAGGCGAAAGCGTTCGCAGAGTACATTAGGCGGGGGAAAGAAAGCGGGTGTATGAAAGTAGCCGACGCGATGACCCGCGGCGAGGAGGTCGTGACGGTGTCCCTGCCGGGCACCCGCGACGACGTTCTGGAATACCTCCAAGAGCGTGGGTTCTCTTCTGTTCCTGTGGTGAAAGAGACCGACGAGGGGACGAAGTACCGGGGGCTCATCTCTCGGGAGGACCTCATCGAGCACCCCGACGAGGACCAGCTGGCGGTGCTCGTCCGCGAGGTGCCGACCGCGAGCGCCGACGACGAGCTCGAAGCGGTGGCCGCGACGATGGTCTCGGAGGGCGCGCGCCGAATCCCCGTCGTCGACGGCGACGCCATCGAGGGCATCCTCACCGTCACCGACGTGGTCCGGGCCATCGCCCGCGGCGACATCGACGGCGAGACCGAGGTCGGCGACGTCGCCGCCCGCGACGTGAACACGTCGTACGTCGACGTGCCGCTCCACATCGTCGAGCGCGAGATTTTCTACGCGAACGTGCCCTACGCCATCGTCCTCGACGACGAGGCCTCGCTGGCCGGCATCGTGACCGAAGTCGACATCATCGAGGTCGCCCGCGTCGTCGAAGGCGAGGCCGGCACCGGCGACTCGGTCGCCAATCAGGACGACGAGTGGATGTGGGAGGGCATCAAGGCGGTGGGCAACCGCTACATCCCGACCCGGAACGTCGAGATCCCGGCCGAGCCGGTCTCGAAGTTCATGACCGACGACCTCGTGAGCGTCGCGACGCGCGTCACCGCCAAGGACGCCGCCCAGACGATGATTCGCGAGGACATCGAGCAGATTCCGCTCGTCTCCGGCGACGAGCTCATCGGCGTCGTCCGCGACGTCAACCTGCTGGAGGCGCTGTATGAGTGAGGGCGACGAGTCCGCCGCGCTCACCGAACTCGCCAAGCGCCGGGGCTTTTTCTTCGGCTCCTCGGAGGCCTACGGCGGCGTCGGCGGGTTCTACACCTACGGCCCGCAGGGCGCGGCCCTGAAGTCCAACGTCGAGGAGGCGTGGCGCGAGCGCTTCGCCGTCCAGGAGGGCAACCTCGAAATCGAAGCGCCGACCATCATGCCCGAGCCCGTCTTCGAGGCGTCGGGCCACCTCGACGGCTTCGACGACATGCTCGTCGAGTGCGCCGAGTGCGGCGAGTCTCACCGCGCGGACCACCTCATCGAGGACAACTCCGAGCTGGAGGACGCGGAGACGCTGTCGCCCGAAGAAGCGGCGGAGAAAATCGCCGACCTCGGCCTCGTCTGTCCGACCTGCGGCGCGGACCTCGCCGGCCAGTCGGTCGAGGACTTCAACCTCATGTTCGAGACGAACATCGGCCCCGGCTCGTCGACGCCGGGCTACCTCCGGCCCGAGACGGCGCAGGGCATCTTCGTGGAGTTCCCGCGCATCAAGGAGTACGCGCGCAACAGCCTCCCGTTCGGCGTGACGCAGGTCGGCCGCGCCTACCGCAACGAGATTTCGCCGCGGAAGAGCATCGTCCGCACCCGCGAGTTCACGCAGGCCGAACTGGAGCACTTCATCGACCCCGAGCGCGACGAGGCCGACCTCTCGGCGGTCGAGGACGTCGGGGTGCTTCTGTACCCCGCGACCGAACAGGAGGCCGACGACGGCGACTACGTCGAGACGACCATCGGCGAGGCCGTCGAAGACGGTATCATCGGCAACGCGTGGCTCGGCTACTTCCTCGGCATCGCCCAGGAGTGGTACGAGACGGTCGGCGTCGACATGGACCGCTTCCGCTTCCGCCAGCACCTCGCGGGCGAGCGCGCCCACTACTCCGCGGACTGCTGGGACGCCGAGAGCGAGGTCGACGGCGACTGGATAGAGATCGCGGGGTTCTCGTACCGCAGCGACTACGACCTCTCGAAGCACGGCGAGTACGGCGACGACGACTTCACCGTCTTCCAGCAGTACGACGAGCCGAAAACGGTCGAGCGCGCCGTCGTCGACCCCGACATGGCGACGCTCGGCCCCGAGTTCGGCGCGCAGGCCGCCGACGTGGCCGAGGCGCTGGAGACGCTCGTCGAGCGCGACCCCGACGCCTTCGACGCCGACGAGGTGACCCTCGACGTCGACGGCGAGGAGATCACCGTCGACGCCGACGTGGCCAACTTCTCGGTCGAGACGCAGACCGAGGCGGGCGAGCACATCACGCCGCACGTGGTCGAGCCCTCGTTCGGTATCGACCGCACGGTGTACACGCTCCTCGCGCACGCGTACGAGACCGACGAGGTCGACGGCGAGGCGCGGAGCTACCTCTCGCTTTCGCCGTCGGTCGCGCCGACGAACGTCGGCGTCTTCCCGCTCGTGAGCAACGTCGACGAGCTTGTCGACCTCGCGGACGACGTGGCCGAAGAACTCCGCGCGGCCGGCTTCGCGGTCGTCTACGACGACTCCGGCAGCATCGGTCGGCGCTACCGCCGACAGGACGAGGTCGGCACGCCGTTCTGCATCACCATCGACCGCGACGGGCTCGAAGGCGACGGCGGCGACACCGTCACCATCCGCGAGCGCGACAGCGGCAAGCAGGTCCGACTGCCCGTCGACGACCTCGTCGGAACGCTCGTCGGCCTGCGCGCCGGCACCGCCTCGTTCGACGACGTGCTCGACGCGAACGAGGTCGTCGAGGCGTAACCCGCCGTGGGGCGACCGAGCACCGCCGAGGTGAAGCGGCGACTGGTCCACGCGAGCGGCTCGGGGATGCCGCTTTTGTACCTCCTCGGGCTGGTCGAGTGGCGTACCCTCGGGTATCTGTTCGTCTTCCTCGCGGCGGTCGTCAGCGTCCTCGAACTGCTCCGGCTGTTCGGCGGCCTCGAATGGGTCGTCTACGACGAACTCACCCGCGAGTACGAACAGGACAACGTCGCCGGCTACGCGCTGTACGTCTACAGCCAGACCGCCGTCGCGCTGGTGTTCGGCCCGCACATCGCGGTGCCGGGGATGCTCATGCTCACCATCGGCGACCCGATAAGCGGCCTCATGGGCTCCGCGCCGGTGGGCGAACTGAAGTCGGCGCGGACGCTCGCGGCGATGTTCGCGGTCTGCTTCGCCCTCGCCGCGCCGTTCGTGATTCCCGTCTTCGGGGTCGTCGCGGGCGGCCTCGCCGCGGCCGCCGGAGCCGCCGGGGCGACGCTGGCCGACGGCGCGAAGCCGGTCGTCGCCGGCTACGTCATCGACGACAACCTCTCGATTCCGCCGGTGGCCTGTACCGCCATCGCGGTGACGCTCTGGTTGGTCGCCTGAGCGGAAGGCGGCTTTATTTCGTCCGCTCGCCAATCGTCGAGTCATGACTGTCTACGAGAGTGACCTTCCGGGCGTCGGGAAGAAACACGAGGTGGACCTCGGCGACGGCTCCCGGCTCGTCATCGTGACGCACAACACCGGCAAGCGGGAGGTGTTCCGGCGCGCGAGCGCCGACAGCGACTCCGAGAAGCTGTTCGAACTCTCCGACAAACTCGCCCGGCAGGTGGGGACGCTCCTCGAAGGCGCGTACTTCCAGCCGGTCCAGACCGAGACCATCGAGACGCTTCTGGGCGACAACACGCTCATCGAGTGGGTCGAAGTCGGCGCGGACTCCGACATCGCGGGGAAGACGCTCGGCGAGTCCGACCTCCGACAGGCGACTGGCGCGTCGGTCATCGCCATCGAGCGGGGCGACGAAGTCGTTACCTCGCCCGGCGGCGACGCGATGGTCGAAGCCGGCGACACGCTCGTCGTCATCGGTCCCAAGGCGGCCTGCCGCGACTTCGTCGCGCTCGTGAAAGGGGCCTGATGGCGGCGGCGCTGCTCGAATTCGGCTACCTGTTCGCCGCCCTCGCGGTCGTCGGAGCGGTCGCGCTCCGCCTCGGCCTGTCGGTGATTCCACTCTACGTCGTCGGCGGCGTCGTCGCCGGGCCACACGTCGCCGGGCGGTTCGGCCTCCCGTACGTCCCGAACGGCGAGGTGGTGACGATTCTGGCGGAACTCGGTATCGTCCTCCTCCTGTTTTTCCTCGGCTTGGAGTTCAGCCTCGACCGACTCCGGTCGTCGGGGGCGAAAATCGGCCGCGCGGGTGTCATCGACCTCGCGGTGAACCTCCCCATCGGCGTCGCCATCGGCCTCGCCCTCGGGTGGTCGCCGGTCGAGGCGCTGTTGCTCGGCGGCATCGTCTACATCTCGTCGTCGGCCATCGTGACGAAGACGCTCATCGACCTCGGGTGGATCGCGGACCCCGAGTCGGAGCCGATTTTGGGCACGCTCGTCTTCGAGGACCTCGCCATCGCGGTCTACCTCGCGGTCGTCACCTCACTCGCGCTCGGCGGCGGGGGCGGGGGCGGTGGTCTCGCGTCCATCGGCCGGTCGCTCGCCATCGCCTTCGGCTTCCTCGGCCTCCTGTTCGTGGCCGTCCAGTACGGGACGGCGCTTTTCGCCCGCCTCCTCGACGTGGAGAACCAAGAGGCGTTCGTCCTGCGGGCGCTCGCGGTCGTCGTGCCCGTCGCGGGCGCGGCGCTCGCGCTCGGCGTGAGCGAGGCCGTCGCGGCGTTCTTCGTCGGCATGGGCTTTTCGACGAGCGGCCACCGGGAGCGACTCGAACACCTGCTCGTCTCCGTGCGCGACGTGTTCGCCGCGGTGTTCTTCTTCTGGATCGGCCTCGGAACCGACCCGACGCTGTTGGCGGCGGCGGCCGTCCCGCTCGCCATCGCCGTCGTCGTGTCGACGCCGTCGAAAGTCGTCTCGGGCTACCTCGGCGGCCGGGCGTACGACCTCTCTGCGCACCGGTCGCTCCGGGTCGGCGTCGGGATGGTCCCCCGCGGCGAGTTCTCGCTCGTCATCGCGGCGCTGGCCGCCGCGGGCACGACGCCGGTGATGCGCGAAATCATCCCGGCGTTCGCGGTCGGCTACGTCTTCGTCATGAGCGCGCTCGGCACGGTGCTGATGCAACGGTCGGACCTCGTGGAGCGATTGGTCTTCCGCGGCGGCGCGGCGGACAGCGAAGCCTCGACTGAGAGCGCCTGAGTCGTCTCGGCGGGACGCGTTCGACCCGGCGGCGACCAGCCCGGTCACGCCGACCGCCTCGGCCGGCCACAGAACACTTACCCGAGGAGCCGTCACGTTGCGGGTGCTATGACCCTCATCGAGTGGCTCGTCATCGCAGTCGTCGTGATCGCGATCATCGCGCTCGTCCTCGCGCTCGTCGACAACGAACTGCTGGTCGAACTCGCCGGGGAGTTGCTCGACTGAGGAAACGTTTGCGTCGCCGCAAGCGTTTAATAGGGACGACGTTGTAGCGTCTCACAACGATGGCGGCTCGCAGCATCTTCGCCACTTTTGCCCCACTGCGAGCCGCGGCTGTCCGACCCCGACGACGGGCCCTTTAGGGCCACAATCATCATCTCCTTCGGGACACGTCGAAATCTCTAATCTCCTGTTTTCGTGCCTATAGGCATCTCTACCACTTAATTTCATAGAACTAATGCAAAGAATTTATCTGTATGTCCCCGCCACAGACGAGTACATGAAGAAAGTCGCACTCGCGTTCTCGGGCGGACTCGACACGACAGTCTGCGTCCCGATTCTCGAAGAGGAGTACGGATACGACGAAGTCGTCGGCGTCACCGTCGACGTCGGCCAGCCCGAAGAGGAGTTCGAGGAGGCCTACGAGACGGCCGAGGCCCTCGGACTGGAGCACCACGTCGTCGACGCGAAACAGGAGTTCGCACAGCTCTGTCTCGACTCGGTGTGCGCCAACGCGGACTATCAGGGCTATCCGCTCGGCACCGCGCTCGCGCGCCCGGTCATCGCCAAGGCCATCCTCGAACTCGCCGAGGAGCAGGGCTGTGACGGCATCGCCCACGGCTGTACGGGCAAGGGCAACGACCAGCTCCGCTTCGAGGCGGTCTGGCGCGCCTCCGACCTCGAAGTCATCGCGCCCGTCCGCGAGATGGGCATGACTCGCGAGTGGGAAATCGAGTACGCCGCCGAGAAGGACCTCCCGGTGCAGGGCGGCAACGAGGGCGTCTGGTCCATCGACACGAACCTCTGGAGCCGTTCCATCGAGGGCGGCAACCTCGAAGACCCCGGCTACGTCCCGCCGGAGGACATCTACGAGTGGACCGACCAGCCCTCGGACGAGACGGAGCTCATCGAAATCGCGTTCGAAGACGGCTACCCGGTCGCCGTCGACGACGAGGAACTCGAACCCCTCGAACTCATCTCGCTTCTCAACGAGAAGGCCGGCAAGCACGGCGTCGGCCGCACGGACATGATGGAAGACCGCATGCTCGGCCTCAAGGTGCGCGAGAACTACGAGCACCCGGCCGCGACGACGCTCCTGAACGCCCACGAGGCGCTCGAAGGGCTCGTGCTCACGAAGGAGGAACGCGACTTCAAAGCCACCGTCGACAACGAGTGGTCCCAGAAGGCCTACGAGGGCCTCATCGACGCGCCGCTCGTGGGCGCGCTGAACGCCTTCGTCGAGAAGACCCAACAGCGCGTCACGGGCACCGTGACCATCAAGTTCGAGGGCGGACAGGCCCGCCCGGTCGGCCGCGAGTCCGAGTTCGCCGCCTACTCCGAGTCCGCCGCCTCCTTCAACACGGAGACGGTCGACGGCATCGAGCAGGCCGACGCCACGGGCGTCGCCAAGTACCACGGCTTCCAGGCGCGTCTCGCCAACCAGAGCGTCGAAAAGCAGAAGCCCGAACTGGCCGCAGACGGCGGTAGCGACTGAGATGGCAGGCGAGGACGGCGACTCCGAGGGCGTCATCCGCCGGGACCGCTTCAGCGGCGGCCCCGCCCGCGGGTTCATGTCGAGCCTCGCGGCCGACGAGCGCATCTTCGAGGCCGACCTCGCCGTCGACCGGGCGCACGTCGTGATGCTCGCGTCGCAGGACGTCATCGGGCCCGACGTGGCGAGCGAGATTCTCGCCGCGCTGGACGAGGTCGAGGCCGCGGGCCACGACGCGCTTTCGGGCGGCGAAGACGTCCACGAGGCCATCGAGGCCGCCGTCATCGACATCGTCGGCCCCGACGGGGGGAAGATGCACACCGCCCGCTCGCGCAACGACGAGGTGGCGACCTGCATCCGCTACCGCCTGCGCGAGGACGTGCTTTCGGCCCTCGACGCCGCGCTCGCCCTGCGCGAGTCGTTAATCGAGACGGCCGCCGAACACACCGAGACGGTGATGCCCGGCTACACGCACCTCCAGCCCGCGCAACCGACGACGGTCGCGCACTTCCTGTGTTCGTACGAGCGGGCGGTCGCCCGCGACTGCGCCCGCCTGCTTTCGGCGTACGAGCGCATCAACCAGTCGCCGCTCGGGTCGGCGGCGTTCGCGGGCACGCCATTCGACGTGAACCGCGAGCTCGTCGCCGACCTGCTCGGCTTCGACCGCGTGATGGAGAACTCGATGGACGCCTCGGCGACCCGCGACTTCCTCGCGGAGACGCTGTCGGCGCTCACGACCCACGCGGTCACGCTCTCCGGGCTCGCCGAGGACCTCGTGATATTCTCGAACAAGGGCCTCGTCGAGCTGTCGGACGACTACTCGTCGACTTCCTCCATCATGCCGCAGAAGAAGAACCCCGACACGATGGAGCTCGTCCGCGCCGTCGCGGGCGACGCCGTCGGGGAGCTCACCGGCCTCCTGACGACGCTGAAGGGACTGCCGCGCGCGTACAACCGCGACCTCCAGCGCGCCCACAAACACGCCTTCCGCACCGTCGACGACGTGGCCGAGGCGGCCGCGGTGGCCGCGGGCGCGGTCGGGTCGGCGACGTGGCCCGAGGACGAACTCGCCGCGGCCGCGGGCGACGGCTTTTCGACCGCGACCGGCGTGGCGGACCTGCTGGCGATGGCCGGCCTGCCGTTCCGCACGGCCCACGAGGTCGTCGCGGAGGCGGCCGCCCGCTCCGAGGGAACGCCCGACGTGGCAACACTTGACGCCGTCGCTACGGACGTATTAGGTGAGTCACTCTTTACGCACGTGACAGCCGAGGCCGTCGACGCCGCGCTCGATCCGACCGAGAGCGTGGCGAGTCGCGATTCGGTCGGTGGGCCCGCGCCCGCCGCCGTGGAGGCGACCCTGTCGACGGCCCGCGACGAGCTCTCGGACGACGCCGCCGCCGTCGCGGACGCCCGCGACTCGCTCGCGGCGGCCGCCGGGGGACTCGACGAGGAGGTTTCGAGCTATGTCTGAGTCCGACCGCGCGACGCCACCGGGACTGCTTCGACGACCCCGAGCGGCCGCGCCGCGACGACCGGCGGGGCTCCGACGACCCCGACCGGAACCGCGGCGACGACGACGACCACGCCCGACGCGGGGGACGGGTCGACCGGTCCGACGACCGGTCCCGTCTCCGGCGTCGAGTGAGCGTGGCACCCAAGCTCGACGCGTCGTTCGGCCGGTCCGTACGTTCGGCCGATTCGACAGATAACACCCGCTAGAGACTTCTTTGCGTTAATTTTCCCCGCGTAATTTTCGACGCCTTTAATACCGTCCGTCGACCAGCCACGGATGTAATGAGCGACACCATCACCGCGGAAGACCCGCTGAGCGGAGAGGAAATCGAGCTGCCGTCCGACGTCGAAGTCGGCGAAATCATCGACAGCCCCGCCACGGGCGCAGAGCTGGAAGTCGTCTCCCTCGACCCCGTGACACTCGAAGAAGCGCCCGAACTCGAAGAGGACTGGGGAGAGTAAATTGCACGTTGGACTGCTCTATTCCCGGATTCGCCGCGACGAGAAGCTGCTTCTCAACGAGCTTCGCGACCGCGGCCACGAGGTGACGAAGATAGACGTTCGGAAAGAGCAGTTCGACCTCACGGAGCCGCCGGAATCGCTCGACGGACTCGACGTGGTGGTCGACCGCTGTCTGGCGACGAGCAGGAGCATCTACATCACGCGCTTCCTGCAGTCGTACGGAATCCCGGTCGTCAACTCCCACGAGACCGCCGACGTCTGCGCCGACAAGGCGAAAAACAGCCTCGCGCTCGCGGACGCGGGCGTCCCCACGCCGAACACGAAAGTCGCGTTCACGGTCGAATCGGCGATGGACATCGTCGAGGAGTTCGGCTACCCCTGCGTCCTCAAGCCGGTCGTCGGCTCGTGGGGTCGCCTGATGGCGAAAATCGACTCCGAGTCGGCCGCCGAGGCCATCCTCGAACACAAGTCGACGCTCGGCAACTACGAGCACAAGGTGTTCTACATTCAGGAGTTCGTCGAGAAGCCGGGCCGCGACATCCGCGTGCTCGCCGTCGACGGCGAACCCGTGGCCGCGATGGTCCGCTCGTCGGACCACTGGCTGACGAACGCCGCGAAGGGCGCGAGCGTCGAAGAGTTCGAACTCGACGACCGCGCGAAGGAACTCGTCAAACAGGCGTCCGACGCGGTCGGCGGCGGCTTACTCGGCGTCGACCTCATGGAGACGGGAGACGACTACACCGTCCACGAGGTCAACCACACCGTCGAGTTCAAGGCGCTCAACGACGCCGTCGAGACGGACGTTCCCGCGACGGTCGTCGACTGGCTCGAAGCCAAGGCCGACGGCGAGCAGTCGCTGGCGGAGGTCTCGGCGTGAGCGACCAGCTCACCGCGGGCGTCGTCGGCGGCTCCGGGTTCACCGGCGGCGAACTGCTCCGCCTGCTCGACGGCCACCCGAACTTCGACGTCGAACAGGCGACGAGCCGCTCGTACGAGCGCAAAACCGTCGGTCACGTCCATCCGAACCTTCGTCACCTCGACCTCCGTTTCACCTCGCCGGAGGACCTCGAATCCGTCGACGTGCTGTTCACGGCGACGCCCCACGGCGTCTCGATGGAGCACATCGACGCCTTTCAGGACGCGGCGGACACCGTCGTCGACCTCTCCGCGGACTTCCGCCTCTCCGAGGCGGCGCAGTACGACGAGTGGTACGACGGCCACGTCTGCCCCGAGTATCTGGAGCAATCGGAGTACGCGCTCCCCGAACTGAACCGCGAGAACCTCCCCGGCGCGGACCTCATCGCCGCGGGCGGCTGTAACGCGACCGCGACGATTCTCGGCCTCAAGCCGCTTTTCGACGCCGGCATCCTCTCCGGCGACGAGCAGGTCGTCGTGGACGTGAAAGTCGGCTCGTCGGAGGGCGGCGCGGGCGCGAGCAAGGCGTCGTCGCACGCCGAGCGCTCGGGCATCGTCCGCCCCTACGCGCCGACCGGCCACCGCCACGAGGCCGAAATCGAGGAGTACCTCGGCCTCTCGGTCTCGTTTACCGTCCACGCGGTCGACATGGTCCGCGGCGCGGCGGCGACCTGTCACGTCTTCCCCGACGGCCCCGTCTCGAAGGGCGACATGTGGAAAGCGTTCCGCGGCTCCTACGGCGACGAACCGTTCATGCGCACCGTCGCCGGCGGCGGCGGCGTCTACCGCTACCCGGAACCGAAGTCGGTCGCCGGGACGAACTTCGGCGAGGTCGGCTTCGAAATCGACCCCGGAAACCGACGACTCGTCGTCTTCTCGGCCATCGACAACATGATGAAAGGCTCCGCGGGGCAGGCGGTCCACGCCGCCAACATCGCGCTCGGGCTGGACGAGACCGCCGGACTCGACTTCACCGGCTTCCACCCCGTCGGCTCGCCCTGACCGCACCGCCCCCGAACGCTCGCTCCGACCCACGATTTACGCACCATTTCGACTATGACAGGATACACACGCGAGGAACTGCTCGCGGCACACGAACAGCTCGTCGACAACGAAGACAACCTCATCGCTGACGGCGGCAAGGAGCCGCCGGTCGTCGTCAAAATCGGCGGCGCGAAGGCCGTCGACCCGAAGGGGGCCGTCTCCGACGTGGCCCACCTCGTCGCCAACGGCACCGACGTCGTCGTCGTCCACGGCGGCTCGACCGCCGTCGACGAGACGCTCGAAGCACTCGGCGAGGAGCCGACGTACGTCGAGTCGCCCTCGGGCGTCTCCGGGCGCTTCACCGACGAGCGCACCATGGAGGTCTTCTCGATGGTGATGCCCGGCAAGCTCAACACGGACCTGACGGCGCTGTTCCGCGAGGCGGGCGTCGACGCGCTCGGCCTCTCGGGCGTCGACGGCGGTCTCCTGACCGGCCCGCGCAAGTCGGCCGTCCGCGTCGTCGAAGACGGCAAGAAGAAGATCAAGCGCGGCGACCACTCCGGGAAGATCACCGCGGTGAACGCGACGCTCCTCGAAACCCTCCTCGACGGCGGTTACACGCCCATCGTGACCGTGCCGATGCTCGCCGACGACGGCGTGCCGGTCAACGCCGACGCCGACCGCGCCGCGGCCGCTGTCGCGGGCGCGCTCGGCGCGAAACTCGTCGTCCTCACCGACGTGAAGGGCGTCTACGCCGACCCCGACGACGAGTCGACGCTCATCGAGACGGCCGACACGCCCGAGGAGTTCTCGGCGCTCGAATCGGCCGCGGAAGGGTTCATGACGAAGAAGGTCATGGCCGCGAAGGAGGCGCTCGACGGCGGGGCCGCCGAGGTCGTCGTCTCCGACGCGAACCTGAACGACCCCATCGTGACGGCGCTCAACGGCGGCGGCACGCACGTGACGCCCGGCGCGCTGGTCGAAGCAGAGGAGGCTGAGCAGTAATGTCCGGGTTCGTCTTCAACGAGAAACCCATCGCCATCGGGTCCGGCGAGGGGCCGTACCTCTACTCGGACGACGGCACCGAATACCTCGACTTCGGCGCGAGCTACGCCGTCGCGGCGCTCGGCCACTCCCACCCCGCGGTCACCTCGGCGATTCAGGAGCAGGCCGCGAAGCTGACCTACGTACAGGCGTCGTACCCCGTCGAGGTCCGCACGGAACTGTACGAGAAGCTGGCGACGCTCGCGCCCGGCGACATCTCGAACGTCTGGCTCTGTAACTCCGGCACCGAGGCCAACGAGGCGGCGATGAAGTTCGCCCGCTCGGCGACCGGCCGCCAGAAAATCGTCGCCACGAAGCGCGCCTTCCACGGCCGCACCCTCGGAAGTCTCGCGCTGACGTGGAAACAGAAGTACAAAAAGCCCTACGAGCCGGTCGCCGGCGGCGTCGAGTTCGTCAGCTACGGCGACGAAGAGGAGCTCTCCGAGGCCGTCGACGACGAGACGGCGGCGGTCTTCCTCGAACCGATTCAGGGCGAAGGCGGCATCAACCCCGCGACGGCGGAGTACCTCCAGACCGCCCGCGACCTGACCGAGGACGCGGGTGCCGCGCTCGTCTTCGACGAGATTCAGACCGGCATCGGTCGCACCGGGTCGCTGTGGGCCTGCGAGAACGCCGGCGTCGTCCCCGACATCCTCACGAGCGCGAAGGGCATCGCCAACGGCCTGCCGCTCGGCGCGACGCTCTGCGCCGACTGGATTGCGGACGGCGCGGCCTCCCACGGTTCGACGTTCTCCGGCGGCCCCGTGGTCTGTGCGGCGGCGAACGCCACTCTCGACACAATCGTCGAGGAGGACCTGCCGGGCCACGCGGCCGCGGTGGGCGACTACCTCACGGCGGAGCTCGAAGCCGCCGTCGATGAACACGACCTGCCGGTCCGCGAGGTCCGCGGCGACGGCCTCATGGTCGGCGTCGAAGTCAAGCGCGGCGCGAACCGCACGCTGAAACACCTCGCGCTGTCCGAGCAGTTGCTCGCGCTCCCGGCGGGCCGGACGGTCGTCCGGTTCCTGCCGCCGCTGGTCATCGAGGAGGAACACGCCGACCGCGCGGTCGACGCCATGACGAACGTGTTATCATGAACGCCGAAATCGAACGCGAAGACGACGAGGCGGCGACCGACGCCGAAGTCGACACGGACGCCGTCTCCGACACCGACGCCCTCGACGAGGGCGAGTGGGCCGACGCGCGCCACCTCCTGTACGACATGGTCTCGACGCCCTCGGTGTCGGGCGAGGAGGAGGCGGCCGCCGAGGTCCTGAAGGCGTTCTTCGAGGCGCACGACCGCGAGGTGTGGATAGACGAGGTGGGCAACGTCCGCGCGCCGGCCGACGACGCGGTGCTCCTCACCTCCCACATCGACACCGTCCCCGGCGACGTGCCGGTGAAAATCGAAGACGGCGTCCTCTGGGGTCGCGGCAGCGTCGACGCGACCGGGCCGCTCTGTTCGATGGCCGCCGCGGCCGTCGAGACGGGCGTCTCGTTCGTCGGCGTCGTCGGCGAGGAGAACACCTCGCGCGGCGCGTGGCACCTCGTGGAAGACCGCGAGGAGCCCGACGCCGTCGTCAACGGCGAACCCTCGGGCTGGGACGGCGTCACCCTCGGCTACCGCGGGTTCCTCTCGGGGACGTACATCGCGACGAGCGAACTGGGTCACTCCTCGCGCCCCGAGGAGAACGCCATCCAGTCCGCGGTCGCGTGGTGGTCCCGCGTGGCCGACTTCTTCGACGAGGAGCGCGACGGCGTCTTCGACACGGTGACGACCAAGCCGGTGACCTTCGACGGCGGCCCGAGCGACGACGGCCTCGCGGTCGAGGCGACGGTGGACGTGCAGTTCCGCGTCCCGCCGCGGTACACCATCGACGACGTGCGCGAGGTCGCCGAGAGCGAACTCACCCGCGGCGGCGTCCACTGGAACAAGCCCATCCCGCCGGTCATGATGAGCCCCCGAACCGACGTGGCGCGGGCGTTCCGCGTCGCCATCCGCAACGTCGGCGGCGTGAAGCCCCGGCTCCTCCGCAAGACCGGGACCAGCGACATGAACATCTTCGCCGGCACGTGGGACTGCCCGATGGCGACCTACGGCCCCGGCGACTCCGACCTCGACCACGCCCCGAACGAACACCTCGACCTCGCCGAGTTCGACAGCGCCATCGACGTGCTCGTCGACGTGTGCGAGCGGTTGGCGGACGACTGAGGTGAGCGGCGACGACGACCGAACAACCCGGACGACGAACCGACACGGAGACACGACACACGACACAATGCTCGAAACCACCCACTTCACCGACATCGACGACATCAGCGCATCGGAGTTAGACCGCGTTCTCACCCGCGCCGCCGACATCAAGTCCGGCGACGACGAGACGCAGCTCACCCGAGCGACGCTGGCGATGCTCTTCGAGAAGCCGAGTACCCGGACGCGTGTCTCCTTCGAGACGGGGATGACCGAGCTGGGCGGCCACGCGCTGTTCCTCGGCCCCGAGGACATCCAGCTCGGCCACGGCGAGCCGCTTTCGGACACCGCGCGCGTGCTGGGTCGCTACGGCGACGCCATCATGGTCCGCCTGTTCGACCACGCGGACCTGCTCGAAATCGCCGAGCACTCCGACGCGCCGGTCATCAACGGCCTGACGGACGACGCCCACCCCTGCCAGACGCTCGCCGACCTGCTCACCATCCGCGAGCACGTCGGCGACTTCGACGAGGTGTCCGCGGCGTGGGTCGGCGACGGCAACAACGTCGGCCAGTCGTTCGTCCTCGGCTGTGCGATGGCCGGTATCGACCTCACGGTGGCGACGCCGCCGGCGTACGGCGTCGACGACGACGTGCTCGAAAAGGCCGCAGAACTCGGTTCGGTCCCGACGATTACGACCGACCCCGAGGAGGCCGTCGCGGACGCGGACGTGGTCTACACCGACGTGTGGATTTCGATGGGCCAAGAGGACCAGCGCCACGAGAAACTGCAGGCGTTCGAGGGGTTCCAGCTCAACGAGGACCTGCTTTCTGACACCGACGCGAAGGTCATGCACTGCCTGCCGGCCCACCGCGGCGAGGAGATTACCGGCGACGTGCTCGAAGGCGAGCGCTCGCTCGTCTGGGACCAAGCGGAGAACCGCCTGCACGCCCAGAAGGGCCTCATCGTCGAACTGCTCGAATAAAATCGGGTCCGCTCGCTTACGCCGGTGCGCCCGCGCTCTCCTCGGAATCCGCCTCCGCCTCGGCCGGGAGCAACCCGAGTTGCCGCATCGTCCCGAAGTAGTCGAAGGCGTCCCACTGTTCTGCGATTTTGTCGCCCTCGAAGCGGTAGACGGTGATACCGCTCGACCGCCAGTGGTTCCCCGTCGGTTCCGCGGTGAGGTACGACGGCGCTTCGTTCGTCCCTTCGAGCGTGTGGCGGACGGTGACTCGGTCGCCGGCGGCGAACAGGTCGTCGACGGTGAATTCGAGGTCCGGCGTCCCGTCGAAGACCGCCTGAACCATCTCGCGCGCGCCGTCGACGCCGCGGTCGCCCATCGGGTCGTGCATGACGAAGTCGTCGGTCGCCAGTTCGTCGAAGGCCGCGGGGTCACGGCCGTTCCACACCGCCTCTTCGACGTGTCGAACCGTCGCTTTCATCTCGGCTGTCGGTATCGAATCCATCTCGGTTCACCAAGGGGGAGTACGCTCGGGATAAACATAGAATATTTGTCAACATGTCCGGTGTGTCTTGTCTGTCAGCCAGTGCTCGCCGAGAAAAAGACGGACTGGGGGCTCCGAGCCTTTTAATCGGATGGCGGCCGAGATTCTCCCGTGGCCCACGCCAACGGCGCACCCGACGACGGCGACGCGGACGGAGGGTGGCGGTTCTTCCCGTACGACGAGCCGTATCCCAATCAGGAGGCGGCGATGGCCGGCATCGCCGACGCCCTCGACGACGAGCGGAACGTCCTCCTCGAAGGGGCGACCGGGACCGGGAAGACCATCTCCGCGCTCGTGCCCGCGCTGTCGTACGCCCGCGAGCACGACAAGACGGTCGTCATCACGACGAACGTCCACCAGCAGATGCGCCAGTTCGTCGAGGACGCCCGCGCCATCACCAGAGAGGAGGCCATCCGCGCGGTGGTGTTCCGCGGGAAGTCCTCGATGTGCCACATCGACGTGGGCTTTCAGGAGTGTCAGACCCTCCGCGATACGACCCGGAGCATCGTCGAAAAGGAGTCCGACAAGGCCGAACTCTCCGAGCAGGCGCAGTCGCTCCTCGACGGGATGCGCGAGGGCGAGTCCGGCGCGGCCGACGCGCGAAGCGCCGTCACGGACGAACTCGACACCCTCGACGACGAACTGGAGGAGTTGAAGGAGGGCAACTACTGCGAGCACTACTACAACAACCTCACGCGGAACACCGACGAGTTCTTCCAGTGGCTGTTCGACGACGTGCGGACGCCCGACGAGATTTTCGAGTACGCGGGCAAGCAGAACCTCTGCGGCTACGAACTGCTCAAGGAGGGCATGGAGGGCATCGACCTCGTCGTCTGCAACTACCACCACCTGCTCGACCCGATGATACGCGAGCAGTTCTTCCGGTGGCTGGACCGCGACCCCGACGACGTGATTACGGTGTTCGACGAGGCGCACAACATCGAGGGCGCGGCCCGCGACCACGCGAGTCGCGCGCTCACCGAGAACACGCTCGAAAGCGCGATGAACGAGCTGGAAGACGAAGACGACTCGCGGGCCGAGAGCGCCCGCAACGTCATCGGGACGTTCCTCGACGCGCTTCGCGACAGCTACGAGGAGGCGTTCGGCTTCGGCGAGCGCGAGCAGGTCGGCGAGAACTGGTACGACCTCTCTATCGCCAATCAGGGCCGCCGCGACGACCTGACGATGGAGTTCCTGCAGTCCTACGAGGGCCGCGGCATCGACGTGGAGGTCGAACTCGCCCTCCAGTTGGGCAAGCAGTTGGACGAGCAGTACGAAGACGCGTACAAGAACGGCGAGGCGACGACGCGCAAGGAGTGCCAGACGTTGCAGGCGGCGAACTTCATCGCCGACTGGACGGAGATGGGCGGCGAACTCGGCCGCCACCCGATGCTGTCGGTCCGCCGCGACGGCGGCACCGACGAGATTTACGGCCGCGCCGAACTGTACACCTGCATCCCGCGGGAGGTCACGAAAGAGCTGTTCGAGGAGGTCCACGCGAGCGTCCTGATGTCGGCGACGCTCCGCCCGTTCGACGTGACGGAAGGAACGCTGGGCCTCGAAAACCCGGTGACGATGGCCTACGGCCTCGAATACCCCGAGGAGAACCGCCGGACGTTCTCCGTCTCGCTGCCCGCGCTGTTCTCCTCCGAGCGCGACGACCCCGGCACGCAGCAGACAATCGAGGAGATGCTCGCGGACGCGGCCGCCTTCACGCCGGGCAACACGCTCGTGTTCTTCCCGTCGTACGCCGAGGCGGAGCGCCACCACGAGCGCCTGCGGGCCAACCCGGACGTCGACGCGGAGCTGTTTTTGGACGAGCCGGGCGTCCGCGCCGAGGAGATGCGCCGGGAGTTCGTCGGCAAGGACGGCGCGGTGCTTCTCACCTCGCTGTGGGGGACGCTCGCCGAGGGCGTGAGCTTCGACGGCGACGACGCTCGGACGGTCGTGGTCGTCGGCGTGCCCTATCCGCATCTCTCCGAGCGGTTGGAGGCGGTCCAGGACGCCTACGACCGCGCCTACCGCGGCAAGAAGGACGCCGGCTGGCGCTACGCCGTCGAGATTCCGACGATTCGAAAGACCAGACAGGCGCTCGGCCGGGTCATCCGCGCGCCCGACGACTTCGGCGTCCGCGTGCTGGCCGACAAACGCTACACCCGCGAGAGCTCCTCGATGGGGAAGTACGGCGTCCGCGGGTCGTTCCCGGTCGAAGAGCGCGCCGAGATGGTCGACATCGCGCCGACCAAACTCAAGTTCGCCATGCTGAACTTCTACACCGACCGCGACGCCTACGACGGCGATCCGCCGCGGCCCTGAGCGAGTCGCGGTCGCTGTCGCTGTCGTTGCCGCGGACGGAGCGAGAGCGACGACCGCGACCGCCGTGCAGTTCTTACCTGTTCGAACCAACACAGGGTGATGAGTGCGACCCCTCCCGGCCCGAAGGGCCTCCCGTTGTTCGGCGCGAGCAGGCAGTACGCCCGCGACCCGTTTACGTTCCTGACGGCCGTCGCGGACGCCTACGGCGACGTGGTCCACTTCGACCTCGGCCCGCTCGACACCTACATGCTCACGAACCCGGCGGACGTCGAGACGGTGCTCGTGAGCGAGGCGTCGAAGTTCAGAAAGCCGCAGTTCCAAGACCGCGCCATCGGCGACCTGCTGGGCGACGGCCTGCTCATGAGCGAGGGCGCGACGTGGAAGAGACAGCGCCGGCTCGCCCAGCCGGCGTTCGACGTGCGACGCGTCTCGACGATGGCCGGCATGATGACAGACCGGACGGAGTCGATGTTGTCGTCGTGGGGAGACGGCGACGTGGTCGACGTGCAACTGGAGATGGCGCGGCTGACCGTCGAGATAATCGTCGACGCCATGTTCGGCACCGACCTCGACGAGGGGCGCGTCCGGCGGGTACAGGAGAACCTCGAACCGCTCGGCGCGCGGTTCGAACCCGACCCGCTTCGGTTCCTGACGCCCGACTGGGTACCGACGCGGGAGAACCGCCAGTACAGAGAGGCGCTGTCGGAGCTCGAATCGCTCGTCTGGGATATCGTCGAGGAGCGCCGCGGGACCGAGTACGGCGAGACCCCGGCGTCGTCGGTGGCGGCCGACGCGACGGGCGACGACCGGCCGATGGACCTGCTTTCGATTCTGCTCCGCGCCTACGACGAGGGCGAGCAGACCGAACAGAACCTCCGCGACGAGCTGATGACGATGCTCCTCGCGGGCCACGACACGACGGCGCTGACGCTGACGTACGCGTGGTATCTGCTCTCGCAACACCCCGAGGCGGAGGCGAAACTCCACCGCGAACTGGACGAGGTGCTCGGCGGGCGGACGCCGACGTTCGAGGACGTGCGAAAACTGGAATACACCGAGCGCGTGCTGAACGAGGCGATGCGGCTGTACCCACCGGTGTACGTCATGTTCCGCGAGCCGAAGGTGGACGTTCGTCTCGGCGGCTATCGCGTCCCCGCGGGGTCGGCCATCATGCTCCCGCAGTGGGTCGTCCACCGCTCGGAGCGCTGGTGGGACGACCCGCTTTCGTTCGACCCGGACCGCTGGGCGTCCGAGCGGACCGTCGACCGCCCGCGGTTCGCGTACTTCCCGTTCGGCGGGGGGCCGCGTCACTGCATCGGCAAGCACCTCTCGCTGCTCGAAGGGCGGCTCATCCTCGGCACCGTCGCCCAGCGGTACGAACTCGACTACGTCCGCGACGAGCCGTTCTCGCTGCGCGGGTCGCTGACGATGCACCCCGAAGAGCCGATGGGGATGCGACTCCGGGAGCGAGAGTGACGGACAGTGGTCTGCGCGCCGCCGCCGGCGACGACGACAGTCGAATCTCCAACGACCGTCAGGGCCTCGCGGTCAGGCCGGGAGCGAAATCGAGGCCGCGGTTTCGCGGAACGACGAGTCGTAGACATCGAGCTGTGAGACGGTCCACTCGATGGGGTCGGGCGGTTGGCTCGCGACCGCGCGGGCGTCGGCGAGACTGCCGCCGCGGGCGAGCGTGACGTGCGGGACGTAGTCGTCTCCTTCTATCCCCTCGATAGCGCCGAACTCGTCGGCGAGCGCGCGGTGGAGGTCGAGGAGGCCGGGGCTCTCGACCGCGAGGTAGACGACCGGCGCGGCTCCGCGGGGCGGCTCCTCGAAGAATCGGACATCGGTCACGCGGGCTTCGAACGCCGGTTGCCCGGCGAGCGCGCGCCGCAACTGTTCGCGCAGGCGGTCGAACTCGACGTCTTCGAACCGCTTACAGACGAGGGTGTGTCGGTCGCGGACCCGGTCGAACGGGGCGAGGTACGGAAACAGGTCGGACGCGAGGCGGGCGACCCGCCCCGGAACCGGGACGTTCAGACTGTACACGCCCGTGTCTCACGGGAGAGACACAAAGGCGTATCGTCGTCGCCGCGGGCGACGCTCAGATTCGGTCGAGCAGCCAGAGGACGATGAGCACCGCGACGACGAGGCCCAAAAGCGGCTGGAGCGGGCCGAGCAACGCGCCGAACAGCCCGAGCACCTCGCCGATGATTTCGAGGACGAGCCAGACGAGGACGAGCAGGAGGATGATTTTCAGCAGGTCCTCCACGTCGATTCGGCCGCGGTTGGTTCGCATATCGGGCCGTGGGACGTTCGGGGCCAAATAGTTGGTGGCCGGGTAGCTTTATTCCGCTTCGGTGTCACTCACCACCATGGACAGCCTGTTCTACCAACTCGGCCGGCTCTCGGCGAGTTCCTCGTCGTCGGGCGCGGAACGGGTCGACAGCGACCCCGGCCGAATCCCGCGGTGGCTCGGTCCCCTCGCGGTCGCGGTGGTCGTCTTCGGCCTCGCAGTCGTCGTCTTCCCCGTCACGCCGCTGACGCTCGCGGGCTACGTCGTCATCGCGCTCGCCGTCGCCGCGGTGTACGACGCGGTCGAAATCGTGCAGGCGTACGAAAAGCGGACGCTGACGGTGTTCGGCGACTACAAGGGAATCCTCGAACCGGGGCTGAACGTCGTCCCGCCGTTCGTCTCGAAGACCTACCGCTTCGACATGCGGACCCAGACGTTAGACGTGCCCTCCCAAGAGGCCATCACGGAGGACAACTCCCCCGTGACGGCCGACGCGGTCGTCTACATCCGCGTGATGGACCCCGAGCGCGCCTTCCTCCAGGTCGACAACTACCGCCGGGCCGTCTCGCTGCTCGCCCAGACGACGCTCCGGGCCGCCCTCGGCGACATGGAACTCGACGACACGCTGGCGCGACGCGACCACATCAACGCGCGCATCCGCCGGGAACTCGACGAACCGACCGACGAGTGGGGCGTCCGCGTCGAGTCCGTCGAGGTCCGCGAGGTGAAGCCCTCGAAGGACGTCGAGAACGCGATGGAACAGCAGACCTCCGCCGAGCGCCGCCGCCGCGCCATGATTCTCGAAGCGCAGGGCGAGCGCCGCTCCGCCGTCGAGAAAGCGGAGGGGGACAAGCAGTCGAACATCATCCGCGCGCAGGGCGAAAAGCAGTCGCAGATTCTCGAAGCCCAGGGCGACGCCATCTCGACGGTGCTTCGGGCCCGCGCGGCGGAGTCGATGGGCGAGCGCGCCATCATCGACAAAGGCATGGAGACGCTGGCGAACATCGGCACCTCGCCGTCGACGACGTACGTGCTGCCGCAGGAACTCACGTCGCTGCTCGGTCGCTACGGGAAGGGCCTGAGCGGTTCCGACGTACAGCAGGCGGCGGGACTCGAAAGCAAGGCGTTCGACGAGGAGACCCGCGAACTCCTCGGCCTCGACGACATCGGCGAGATACTCGGCGAGTTGGACGGCGTCGAGACGGCGGACATCTCCGCGGACGCCGTCGACATCGAAATCGAAGACGGCGGCGTCGAGACTGAGCGCGTCGAGTGAGAAAAATCCGATACGCGAATCGGCCGCGAACCCGGCAGACGCGACGAGGGTCCGGTGCTACGTCGTGGCCGGTCTGCGGGGGCGACCGGCGCGAGTCCCGTCGTCCGACCGTCGCGGTTCGGCGAGGCGCGAGGCGGACGTGAGACGGGAGACCGCTCGGTGCGTCGACTTCGGGTCGTGGCTGATTCCCCGCTCGTCCGGCCGAACGAGAGTCTGAGCCGTCGGAACGTTCCCCCGAACGCGGACGAGAGACGGGCATCGGCGTCCCACCACCGGTCTGCGGTTCGCGCAGACACCGTCACATACGCAACAAACACTATTAATCGTCTAGGTTATTGAGGTGTTGCGTGACCGCGGCGGCCGCCCCCAACCCGAGCGATTAATCGCCTTTATTTCCATTTTTCACGACGTAGAATAATTTAACCACGTCCGACGCTGACCGTGTGGTATGCAACAGCAGTCGTCGGTCGGGACGCGGTCGCTGTCGGCGTCCCGCGCCGAGATGAGCGAGATTCTGATGCCCAACGACACGAACAACCTCGGGCGCGCCCTCGGGGGGCGGATTCTGGAGTGGATGGACGTCTGCGGGGCCATCGCCGGTCGTCGCTTCGCCGAGCGGCAGGTGGTCACGGCGTCGATGGACCACGTGGACTTCCTCGCGCCCATCGACGTGGGCGACGTGGTGACCGTCGAGGCGTACGTCTTCGACACCGGCCGCACCAGCATGGACATCAAGGTGGACGTGACCGCCGAGCGCCCGAGCGAGGGCGACCGCCGCGAGACCATCACCTCCTTTTTCACGTTCGTCGCGCTCGACGACGACGAGAAGCCGATTCCGGTTCCGGACCTCGTCTGCGACTCCCAAGAGGAGCGCGAACTGCGCGACGCGGCGCTCCAGAAGCGCCGCGAGCACCGCGCCGCGCTGGCAGAGGAGTTCGAGTAACGCAGACCGCGAGAGGCCCCAGCCTTATTCTTCGTCCGCCGCGCGGACGGTCAACACGGGCGCGTCCGACTGCCGGACGACGCGTTCGGTGACGGAGCCGACGAGGTAGTGGTCGAGACCGGTGCGGCCGTGGGTCGCCATCACGACGAGGTCGATGTCGCCGTCGGCGGCGTAGTCGACGATGGTGGAGTGCGGGACGCCCTCCACGACGATGCGTTCGGTCTCGACGGCGTCGGGGAGCGCCTCGACCGCGGCGTCGGCCGCGGACTCCGCGCGGTCGAGTTCGGACTTCTCCCACACGTCCGGCGCGATGCCGGCCGAGGGCGATTCGAAGCGGTTGCGCGAGTCGGCCACCGACAGCACGTGGACCGTCGCGCCGTACGTCTCGGCGAGGGTCGCCGCGTGTTCGATTGTCGCGTCGGTCGCGTCGCTGCCGTCGGTCGGAAGCAGGATGTGGTCGTACATGGATGGAAGTTCAGAATCGGGAACTGTGAAAGTGGTGCCGGTGAAGACGGTTCGAGCGGGTCGTTAGATGCCCAGCGCCATCAGGAACAGCGCAATCGAGATGACGGCGAAGAGGACGCCGACGAAGTTCTTGATGACGTCGGTCTCCAGCGCGTTCGACACGTAGGGCGCGATTTGGCCGCCGAGAACCGTCGCGGGGACGGTGAACACGACCATGTTCCACGGCGTCGTCGCGAGGCTCAGCGAGTGGCCGCCGACGAGGCCGCCGCCGAAGACGTGGACGAGCGACGCCAGGATGGCGGTCAGCGCGACCACGATGTGGTTCGTGCCGATGGCGACGCGGACGGGAACTTTCGTGCCGAGCATCGAGATGATGCCGAGTTCGCCGATACCGAAGCCGGCGAGGCCCTGGAACATCCCGCCGACGCTGTAGTTGGCGAAGCGGCGCAGGTAGCCGCCGCGGGTGTAGGTGTAGTCGTCGCCGTCGCGGTCGACGCGGGTGACGGTCCCGTCGTCGGCCGTGTTGACGCCCGCGGGGCCGAGCTTACCGGGGTCGTTGGGGAGGCTCGCGGAGACGCCGCCGTCGGTGGCCGCGGCGTGGTCCGAACCCGACGAACCGTGGTCCTCGTGACCGAGGTCGGCGGTGAAAAGCAGGTACGACGCGGCGAGCAGCGCGATGCCGAGCAGCGCGTGGAACACCACGTCGGGGATGACGAACGAAAGCAGCGCGCCGCCGACGACGAACGGAATCGACCCGCCGACGAGCGTCAGCGCCAGTCGACGGTCGACGAGGCCGTACTGGATGAAGGCGACGGCCGAACTGGAGAGGCCGAACGCCTCGCTGATGAGGCCCACCTTCACCAGCGTCGACGAGTCGAGCGGGTGCGCGAAGACGGGGAAGATAAAGATGAGAAACGGGACGAAGAGCGCCGACCCGCTGATGCCGACCGTGTTCACGATGGTCGCGCCGGTGAGGAACACCGGGAACAGCCACCAGTACTGGAGCCAGTACTCCATGCCTGCACCCGACGGCGTCGGTGCCATGGTTAACACCGAGGCGAGGAACAGCAGGGGAGCGATGAACACGAGGATGTGTTGGTACTTCAGGAACGACTTCTGGACGTGACTGAGAGACTGAGAGCTCATGGTTCTCGTTGTTGTCAGTACGCAGTAGCGTTCGCGTGCACTCGCGTGGAGTGACGCGTCGAAAACAGCCCGTTCGCCGAGTCATCAGCGGCACCGACCCGCGCGCGTTCACCGTCTCCCGAGGATGCGACCGCGTCGCACGCCGGGGGGACCGGCGTGCCGTGGCCGCCCGAACTGTCGAGCACGGAGCGCTCGAATCCGCGGACCATTCAGGTAATGCCTCCGTTGGGGTAGGCGCGGTGAACGGTGTGGGTTGCAGGCTCGTCCGCCGAGGTGCGGATCACGGTGGAACGGGCATAGCGAGGACGGGCTAATAAGTCTTAATGTCGCCCCGGCATTTTGGGTACGGTCCACACACCGACGCGCGTCGAAAAACCAGTAACATGTGTTTCTATCCAAAATCTGCGCTCACTCGTTGGGTTCGAACAGCCGTCTGACCAGCGCCCGTTCGGTCTCGTAGGTGAGCCGTTCGAGGGCTCCGGCCGCGGTGACCCACCGGCGCGCGTCGACCTCGCCGTCCGGTTCGAACGGGCGCTCGTCGGCGACGCGCATGTGCCAGACGAACACGCCCTTCGGCCCGCCCGGCGTCCCCGCGTCGTCGGGGACGCGGTACTCGTAGCGCCCGGCGAACCGGCCGCAGTCGACCGCGCAGCGCGTCTCCTCGCGGACCTCTCTGACGGCGGTCTCGACCAGCGTCTCGCCGGGTTCGAGTTTCCCCTTCGGGAGCGACCAGTCGTCGTAGCGCGGTCGGTGGACGAGACAGAGTCGGCCGTCGTCGCGGCGGAGGAGGCCGCCGGCCGCGAACGTCAGGGTTGGCGGTTGGGACACGGCCGGTCAGAACTCGTCCGGCGGCGTCAGGCCGTCGTCGCCCTCGCCGTCGTGTTCGTCTGGGTACTCGGGCGCGACGCCGTCTTCGAGCGCGTCCACGTCGAACTCGCGGCGGAGCGTCTGGATGCGGTCGCGGATGTCGGCGGCGAGTTCGAATTCGAGGTTGTCGGCGGCCTCCTGCATCCGGTCTTCGAGGAACGCGATCTGCTCTACTGCCTCGTCGGCGTCGGCGGGTTCGTCGCCGGAGACGCCGCGGGTGTCGGTCTCGCTCCCCGGCAGGTTCGTCTCGCCGACCTCCTTTTCGATGGTCGTCGGGGTGTAGCCGTGTTCCTCGTTGAACGCCTGTTGGATGCGCCGGCGGCGCTGGGTCTCGGAGATGGCGGCCTCCATCGCGTCGGTCATCTCGTCGGCGTAGAGCACGACCTCGCCGTTGACGTTGCGGGCGGCGCGGCCCATCGTCTGGACGAGCGTGGTCTCCGAGCGCAGGAAGCCCTGCTGGTCGGCGTCGAGGATGGCGACCAGCGAGACTTCGGGGATGTCGAGGCCCTCGCGGAGGAGGTTGATGCCGACGAGCACGTCGATGTCGCCGAGGCGGAGCGACCGGATGAGTTCGTGGCGTTCGAGCGTGTCGGTCTCGTCGTGCATGTAAGCCACGTCGACGCCGGCCTCTTCGAAGTACTCGGTGAGGTCCTCGGCCATCCGCTTCGTGAGCGTCGTGACGAGCACGCGCTCGTCGCGGTCGATGCGCTCGTCGATGCGGGCCATCAGGTCGTCGACCTGCCCGGTCGCCTCCGTCACCTCGACTCTCGGGTCCACGAGATGGGTCGGACGAACGATCTGCTCGACGATTTGGTCGGAGTGCTCGCGCTCGTAGTCGCCGGGCGTCGCGGAGACGAAAAGCGCCTGTCCGACGGTCTCTTCGAACTCCTCGAAGGTGAGCGGGCGGTTGTCGTAGGCCGTCGGCAGGCGGAAGCCGTTTTCGACCAGCGAGTCCTTCCGGGACTTGTCGCCGGCGTACTGGCCCTTAATCTGCGGGAGCGTGACGTGCGACTCGTCGATGACGGTGAGGAAGTCGTCGGGGAAGTAGTCGAGGAGCGTGTAGGGCGCGTCGCCCGGCTCGCGGTCCGAGAGGTGGACCGAGTAGTTCTCGATGCCGGAGCAGTGGCCCGTCTCGCGGAGCATCTCGATGTCGAAGGTGGTTCGCTCTTCGATGCGCTGGGCGGCCACGAGGTCGCCCTGCCGCTGGAAGTGCTTCACCCGCTGTTCCATCAGCTCCTCGATTTCCGAGATTGCGCCTTCGAGCTGTTCTTCGGGGATGGAGTAGTGTTCCGCCGGGTGGACGAGCACCGCCGGCTCCGACGACTTGACCTCTCCCTCCAGCGGGTCGAGCTTCAGCATCCGGTCGATTTCGTCGCCCCAGAACTCGATGCGGACGGCGTAGCGACCGTACATCGGGAACACCTCGACGGTGTCGCCGCGGACGCGGAACGTGCCCTGCCGGAAGTCCACGTCGTTGCGCTCGTAGTTGAGGTCGACGAGCGCGCCGAGCAGTTCGTCGCGGTCCATCCCCTGGCCGACCTCCAGCCGGAGCGACAGGTCAGTGTAGTTCTTCGGGTCGCCGAGGCCGTAGATGGCCGACACCGAGGCGACGACGATGACGTCGTCGCGGGTGAGGAGCGACCGGGTCGCGGAGTGGCGGAGCCGGTCGATTTCCTCGTTTATCGACATGTCCTTGTCGATGTAGGTGTCGGTCTGTTCGATGTACGCCTCGGGCTGGTAGTAGTCGTAGTAGGAGACGAAGTACTCGACGGCGTTGTCGGGAAACAGCCCCTTGAACTCCTCGTACAGCTGGGCGGCGAGGGTCTTGTTGTGCGCGAGGACGAGCGTCGGCTTCTGAATCTCCTCGACGACCCACGAGACGGTGTTGGTCTTGCCGGAGCCGGTGACACCGAGCAGGGTCTGTACGTCGGCACCCTCGCGGAAGCCGCGGGCCAGCGCCTCGATGGCCTCGGGTTGGTCGCCGGCGGGGTCGAAGGGGGCGTCGACGCGGAATTCGCGGTCTGCGTCGGGTCTGTCGGCGGACAGGGGACCGGACTCGCTCATTGCCGGTCCTTGGGTCGCGGCGTACTTGAGCGAGGCGGTGCTTGTCGCCGGAGGAACGGTTTTGGGGCGGGCTGTCGAACGTTCCTGTATGACGCGAGCCGAACTCGAACGCGCGAGCAACCTGCTCAAGGAAGCCGCCGAGGCGACCGACGGCGACGTACAGGAGCGACTCTACGAACAGTCCGACCAGCTGGCGAAGCTGGCGACGCGCGAGCAGGGACCGGACCACGGGCGACTCGCCCGCCACATGACGGTCCTCCACGACCTCGCCGAGGACCTCGACGGCGACGTCGCCGAGACGGTCCGCGAGGCCCGAAGCGAGGTGCTCGAATACCGCAAGGGCGTCCCCGGCGTCTGACGACCGGCTGACAGACCCCTTCGTTTCTACTGGAACTCACCCGTCACGCACCGAGTCGGCGCTGTCGGCACTCGGTGAGCGAAGACAGGCTGTACGCCGAGCGGGTCGGTCCGCGACCCCGAGGTGTGGAAAATCGGTTAGCAGACGTTCTTCGGCTTGACGCCCATGCCTTCGAGCGTCTCGACGTACTCGTCGTAGGCGGCTTTGACAACCGCGTCCGCGGCCTCGCGGGCGACGGCGTCGTCTTCGACGTGGTCGTCGATGGCGTCTTCGATAGTGTCGAGTTGGTCGTTGAGGTCGGACTTGAGCGTGCGGAAGTCGTTTGCGGCCATCGGGTCCGCGTCGCCGACGAAGAAGCCGACCATCTGCTCGACGGTTTTCAGCGACACGAGCGCGCGGGCGAGCGCGCCGCCGAGGCGGCCGTCGGTCGTCTCGAACTCGGCGAGCACGTCGTAGACGTTCGGCTTCGACCCGTCCGGCTCCGCGTCGACGGTGTCGGCGTGCTCGCGGGCGGTGTCGGCGAGGTCCGAAAAGAGCGCGGCGGCCTCGTCGTTCGGTTCGTCGTCGGCCCACCAGTCGAACAGGTCGGCGGCGGCGGCGGCCTCGGACGCGGCGGCCGTGCGAACCGCGTCGCCGTCCATCTCGCCGCCGGTGACGGCGTACAGCGCCTTCGAGGAGCCGAGTCGGGAAAGCGGCGTCTCGTGGTCGTCGCGGAGGGTGTCGAGGAGTTCGGTCATACGGCCCCGTACGTCCGTCTCGTGTTTGTACCCATCGGCGGCGGCGAGTCCGGCGCGAGTCCGCGACGGGCGAGGAGACGACCGACGAGTCGGCCGTCATCGGCGAGACGCTCGTCACGGCCGCGAAGGCGTCCGGCGAGTCCATCCCGCGGGTCGCCGTCGCCGCCTCGTGGGGCGACGCGTGGACCAACATGATTCAGCCCTTCTGGGCCATCCCGCTTCTGTCCATCAGCGGCCTGTCGGTCCGCGACATCATGGGCTACTGCGTGATGGTGCTCCTCGGCGCGGGCGCGCTCGTCGCCGTCGGCATCAGCGTCCTCCCGATGTAAGCCGCAAAAAGAACCGTACGGTCGGGTCCGACTCGAACCGAGCCGAGGCGGCTCAGTTACCCTTTTCGACGGGCGCGCCGACGAGGTTGCCCCACTCCGTCCACGAGCCGTCGTAGTTGGTGACGTTCTCGTAGCCGAGGAGTTCGTGAAGGGCGAACCACGCGATAGAGGAACGCTCGCCGATGCGGCAGTAGGCGATGGTGGACTCGTCGCCTTCGATGCCCTGGTCCGCGTAGAGGTCGCGGAGTTCGTCGGCGGACTTGAAGGTGCCGTCGTCGTTGACGGTCGCGGCCCACGAGATGTTGCTCGCACCGGGGATGTGGCCGCCGCGCTGGGCGGTCTCCTGCAGTCCCGGGGGCGCGAGAATCTCGCCGGAGAACTCCTCGGGCGAGCGAACGTCGACGAGGGGAAGGCCCTTGTCGACCGCCTTCTCGACGTCGTCGCGGTACGCGCGGATGTCCTCGAAGGGACCCTTGGCGCTGTAGTCTTGCTCCGGGAAGGACGGGACTTCGTCGGTCGCCGGATAGTCGTTGTCGACCCAGTAGTCGCGGCCGCCGTTCATCAGGTGAACGTCCTCGTGGCCGTAGTACTTGAACTGCCAGTAGGTGTAGGCGGCGAACCAGTTGGAGTTGTCGCCGTAGAGGACGACCGTGGAGTCCTCGGAGATGCCGTGCGAGCCGAGGAGGTCCTCGAAGTCCTCCTTGGTCAGCACGTCGCGGGTCGTCTGGTCCTGCAGCTGGGACTCCCAGTTGAACCCGATGGCACCGGGGGCGTGACTCTCGTCGTACGCCTCGGTGTCCACGTCCACTTCGACGAGTCGGTACGCCGCGTCGTCGCTCTGGAACTCGTCGAGGTGGCTCTCCACCCAGTCCGCAGAGACGAGTACGTCCTTCGCGTAATCGGAGTTTGACATCGCGTTTCCCCGTACAACAGGGAGGCCCATAACTCTCACACCGACGGCATGTACGGCCTGACCTCGGGTGATGCGGCAATATTGTCCCAAATATGGCGAGAGAGACGCCGAAAGCGACTCGGAGAACAGCCGTCACGCGCTGTCTGAGTCCGGTATCCGACGGAACCAGCAACAACATCCGCTACCCCGGACACGTGGCGAGGGGTGCGAGGATGGTCGGACCTAAATCCGCGGCCCGGAAACGTGGGGGCATGGTAGACGTGGTCTCTTCGACGTGGCTCGCGGACCGACTCGGCGACGTGCGCGTGGTGGACGTGCGCGACGACTGGGAGTTCGACGGTATCGGACACCTCCCCGGCGCGGTGTCGATACCCTTCGACAGATTCCGGAGCGCCGACGGCGACGTGGGGATGCTCCCCGGCCGCGACGCGTGGACCGACCTCCTGTCGGGCGCGGGCGTCGCCGCCGACGACGACGTGGTCGCCTACGACGACACCCACGGCGTGTTCGCCGCGCGCTTCCTCGTGACCGCGCTTCTCTACGGCCACGACCCCGAGAAACTCCACCTCCTCGACGGCGACTTCAGCGCGTGGAACCGCGAGCGCGAGACGACGACCGAGGCGACCGATGTCTCGGGGACGGTCTACGAGATAACCGAGCCGGCCGAGACGCCGCTCGTGGACTTCGAGGCGGTCGAGGCCGCGCTCGACGACCCCGAGACCGTCATCGTGGACACCCGCGACCCCGCGGAGTACGACGAGGGCCACCTCCCCGGCGCGGTCAATCTCGACTGGCGCGAACTCGTCGACGACGAGACGCGCGGGCTGAAACCGCGGGACGAACTCGACTCGATTCTGGACGCCGCGGGCGTCACGCCGGACCGGCGAGTCGTCCTCTACTGCAACACCGCCCGGCGCATCAGCCACACCTACGTCGTGCTCTCCCACCTCGGCTACGACGACGTGGCGTTCTACGAGGGCAGTCTCACCGAGTGGGAGGAACGCGACGGCGCGGTCGTCGAAGGCTGACGACGGGGTTACGAGCGGTACGGCTCGGCCGAGTCGCCGCCCGCGGTCCCGCCATGCTCGCCGCCGTCGCCGTCGCCGGCCGCGCCACCGCCATCGACGCGTAGCTCCGCGCCGAGCAGGTCCACCGACTCCGCGAGGAGCGCGACGACGAGCGGACCGGCGATGATGCCGACCGGGCCGAGGCTGAGCAGGCCGCCGACGAAGCCGACGAAGTAGAGGCTCCCCGGCAGGTCGGCGGTCTCCTTGGCGAGTCGCGGGCGAATCAGGATGTCCGGGAGCCACGCGACCGCGAACCCGCCGACAGCGACGACGAGCGCGGCGGCGACGAGGTCGCCGACGGCGACGTGGTAGGCCGCCATCGCCGCGAGCAGGACGCTCGGGCCGACGATGGGGATGAACTGGAGGACGGCCGCGACCGTCGCGAGCGTGACGACGTAGTCGTAGCCGAGCGCCCAGAAGACGACGAGACCGATGGCGAACGTGCCGACGGCGGTCGCCGCCTGCAGGACGTAGATGGCGAACAGCGTCGCGCGGGCCCGCTCGTTGAGCGCCGTCGCCGCGTCCCGGTAGTCGGCGGGGACCAGCGCGAGGAGCGTCCGGCCGACGGCGTCGCCGCTGAGGAGGAGCGAAAACACGAGGAAGCCGAACAGCGTGAGTTTGATGAGCACCACGGGCGCGGCGGTGGCGGCGGCGCGGCCGACCGACTGGAGGACGTCGAGGCCGACCGCGACCGCGTCGTCCAGCGTCACCGTCTCGACCATCCCGAGGAACTCCACGGTCACCTCGTCGGGCAAGAGCGCCGCGAGGGCGAGGATGTCGCTCAGTCGCAGGAAGACGATGACGACGAGCGGCGCGAGCACGACGCCGACGCCGACCGCCGCGACGACGGTGGCGGCGAGGCTGGCGACCCACCGAGAGGCCCCGCGCGCTTCGAGGCCTCGCCTGAGCGGCACGAGCAGGTAGGCGACGGTGATAGCGAAGAACACCGTCGCCAGCACGTCCGCGAGCATGACCGCCGCGAGGAGCGCGAAGAGGGCGAGCACGCCGCCGAAGACGTACGGGCGAGAAGCAGTCACCTTTCACGATACTCCGGCAGAGGGTAAAGTCGTTCTCCCGCGACGAACCTCGAACCCGGCGGTTTCGGCCGCGTACCGCCTTCGAGAACATCACGCTCGTTAAGTACCACAGAGTACAACAACCGAGTAATGAGACGACGTAGCTTCCTGAAGGCCGCGGGGGCGGGAGGCGTCGCCGCGCTCCTCGCCGGCTGTACCGGGACCGGCGGCGGAGAGACGACGACCGAAGCGTCGGGCGACACGACCGAGACGGCCGAAGGGACGACCGAGGGGACGACCGCGGGCGGCGAGTCGCCGACGCTCACCGTCGGCACCTACGGCTCGTTCGTCGACGCGCCGAGTTCGAGCCCCGGGCCGTGGCTGAAAGAGACGTTCGAATCCGAGTTCGACGCGACGCTGGAGTGGCAGACGCCCGACTCGGGCGTGAACTACTACATCGAGCGCGCCCTCCGGGGCGTCGAGTCCGGCGCGGACCTCTACGTCGGCCTCGACGCGCAGATGCTCGTCCGCATCGACCAGAACCTCGACGAGGCGCTGTTCTCGCCCGCCGAGGGGCTGTCCCGCATCGGCGACGTGAACGAGCAACTGAACTTCGACCCGCAGGGCCGCGCGGTCCCCTACGACACGGGCTACATCTCGCTCGTCTACGACGAGACCTACGGCGACGGCGACTTCTCCGCGCCCGAGACGTTCGACGGCCTGCTGGAGTCGGAGTACGCGGGCGCGCTCCTCGCGCAGAACCCCACGTCGTCGGCGACGGGACAGGCGTTCCTGCTCCACACCATCGACGCCAAGGGCGAAGACGGCTACCTCGACTACTGGGCGAGCCTGAAGGAAAACGACGTCCGCGTCCTCGGCAACTGGGAGGACTCCTACAACGCCTACTCGAACGGCGAGGCCCCGATGGTCGTCTCGTACTCGACCGACCAGGTGTACGCCGCCGAGTCCGGCGAGGACATGGCGAGACACCGGATTCGCTTCCTGAACGACCAGGGCTACGCCAACCCCGAGGGGATGGCCCCCTTCGCCGACGCGTCGAACCCCGACCTCGCCGCCGAGTTCATGGACTTCATGCTCCGGCCCGAGGTGCAGGCCGAAATCGCCGTCCGCAACGTCCAGTTCCCGGCGACGACCACCGCGGAACTCCCCGAGGACTTCGCACAGTACGCCCAGGAGCCGCCGGAAGCCGTCACGTTCTCCTACGACCGGCTTCAGGACAACCTGAGTGACTGGACCGACGCCTGGGCCCGCGAGTTCGCCAGCAAGTGAGGTGAGCCGGTGAGCCGCGCCTCGGTTCGCCGGGTCGCCCGCGCCCTCGAACAGCGACTGCTCACCCTCGTCGCGGCGCTCACCGCCGTCGTCCTCCTCGTCCTGTTTTACTACCCCGTCGCCACCGTCTTCGCCGACGCCGTCCTCGCCGACGGTCGGCTCACCATCGAACCCATCGCGGCGGTGCTGACGAGCGAGTTCTACCTCGTCGACATCATCTGGTTCACGGCGAAACAGGCGTTCTACTCGACGCTCGCCAGCCTCGCGCTCGGCCTCCCCGCCGCGTGGCTGTTCGCACGCTTCGAGTTCCGCGGCCGCGAGACGCTCCGCTCGCTCACCATCCTCCCGTTCGTCATGCCCTCCATCATGGTCGCCATCGGCTTCGTGGCGACGTTCGGCCGCAACGGGACGCTGAACCGCGCGCTCTCTCTCGTCGGTCTCCCGCCGGTCGAACTGCTGTTCACGCTCGAAGCCATCATCGTCGCCCACGCGTTCTACAACGCCCCGCTCGTCGCCCGCGTCGTCACCGCGGCGTGGGAGAGCGTGGACGCCCGAACCGTCGAAACCGCCCGCTCGCTCGGCGCGAGCCCGCGGCGGGCCTTCCGCGACGTGGTCCTCCCGCAACTCCTGCCGTCTATCGGCGTCGGCGCGACGCTGACGTTCATCTTCACCTTCGCGTCGTTCCCCATCGTCCTCGCGCTCGGCGGCTTCCAACTGGCGACCATCGAGGTGTTCGTCTACTCGCGGGTCAGAGACCTCGCGTACGCCGAGGCCGCCAGCCTCGCGGTCGTCGAGACGGCCGTCTCCATCACGCTGACCGCCGTCTACCTCCGGTACGAGGCGAACCAACGGTCCGCCGGCGGCGCGGCGAACCCGCTTCCCCGCCGGTCCGTCGTCCCGTCCGACTGGACGCCGAAATTGGCGCTCCGGACGGCGGGTATCGCCGGCTACGCCCTCGTCGTCGGACTGGTGTTCGTCGTCCCCATCGCCAGCATGGTGCTGGCGAGCGTCACCGGCGGCGACGGCGGCTTCACCCTCGCCAACTACGCCTTCCTCGCCGAGCGGCAGGCGACCGGCGCGAGCTTTCAGGTCAAGCCCCTCCCGGCCATCCTGAACTCGCTGGCCTTCGCCGCGGGGACGCTCGTCGTGGCCGTCCCGATGGGCGTGACAATGGCCGTCCTCACGACCCGCCGGTACCGCGGGCGCGGCCTCATCGACGTGCTCTCGATGGCCCCTTTCGCCGTCTCGGGCATCGTCGTCGGCCTCGGCCTGCTCCGCGGCCTCGTCTTCGGCGTCGACGTGCTGGGGACGCGAATCCGCGTCACCGGCGCGCTCGCCATCGTCGCGGCCCACGCCGTCGGCGCGTACCCCTTCGTCACCCGGAACGTCGCGCCGCTTTTCGCCCGGCTCGACGGTCGGCTCGTGGAGTCCGCGCGGTCGCTCGGCGCGACCAGAACCCGCGCGCTCGTGGACGTCGAACTGCCGCTCGTCTGGACCGGCGTCGTCGCGGGCGCGGCGTTCGCCGTCGCCATCAGCATCGGCGAGTTCGACTCGACTATCATCCTCGCGGAGGGGGCGGGGAGCTACACGATGCCCGTCGCCGTCGAGCGGTTCCTCGGGCGACGGCTCGGCCCCGCGACGGCGATGGGCTGTCTCCTGCTTCTCGTCACGTCCGCCAGCTTCCTCGTCGTCGACCGCTTCGGCGGCCGGTGGGGCGAGCTATGAGGGCGCGCAGAGAGCGAACCGAGGGCGAGCCACGGGCAGTGAGAATTATGGCCGTCCGCCGGCGAGAGGAGCACGTGACTTCGGAGGCGAACCCGTGAGACTCGAACTCGACGCGGTGTCCAAACGCTACGGCTCGGCGACGGCCCTCGATTCCGTCTCGCTGTCGGTCGAGGACGGCGAGTTCTTCACGCTCGTCGGCCCCTCCGGCTGCGGCAAGACGACCACGCTCCGCTGTATCGCCGGCTTCGAGGACCCGACCGAGGGGACCGTCCGCTTCGACGGCGAGTCGATGGCCGGCGTCGCGCCCGAGTCGCGGGGCGTCGGCGTCGTGTTCCAGAACTACGCGCTGTTCCCGCACCTCAGCGTCGGCGAGAACGTCGCCTACGGCCTCCGCTTTACCGACCCCCCGGGCGGCGGCTCCCGCGACGACCGCGTCGCGGAACTGCTGGACCTCGTCGACCTCGCGGGGTTCGAAGACCGCGACCCCGACTCGCTCTCGGGCGGGCAACAACAGCGAGTCGCGCTGGCTCGCGCGCTCGCTCCCGGCCCGGACCTGCTGCTCCTCGACGAGCCGATGTCGGCGCTGGACGCCCGCCTCCGCGACCGGCTCCGCCGACAGGTAAAGCGCATCCAGTCGGACCTCGGCGTGACGACCGTCTACGTCACCCACGACCAGTCGGAGGCGCTGGCGGTCTCAGACCGGGTGGCCGTCCTCAACCGCGGCCGCGTCGAGCAGGTCGGCAAGCCCCGCGAACTCTACCACCGACCCCGGACGCGGTTCGTCGCGGAGTTCCTCGGCGAGAACAACGTCCTCGACGCAGTCGTCGAGTCTCGACCGGAAACGGGGGGGGTTCGCGTCGGCGTCGGCGACGCGGTGTTCACGCTGGCCGAGGAGCGGCGCGTGCTCGGACGGTCGAGAACGCAGCCCGGTGACGGAAGTTCGGAGCGGGCCGAAGGGCCCGCCCGACCCGAACCCGGCGACGAACTCACCTTCTGCGTCCGGCCCGAACGGCTCCGGGCCGACGCGGGGACGAACCGGATTCGCGGGACCGTCGTCGACACCGAGTTTCAGGGGGCGACGACGCGGGTGCGACTCGACCGGGACGGGACGGAACTCGTCGTGGCGGTCGAAGACGGCGGCGAAGAATCGGCGGCCGGATTCGAGGCCGGGTCAACGCTGGAAGTCGGATTCGACCCGGCGGCGGCACACATCGTCGAGTAGCGCGGGACGGTCGTTTTTCCGCGCCGTTCAGTTCAGGGCGCGACGCCGACGGTCAGGAGCGTGCCGAACGTCCGGTAGCGCTCGACCATCGCCTCGCGGGTCTCCCAGTCGTCGGTCGGGAACTCGGCGGCCGCCGGGATGTCGATGTCGAGGTCGGCGATGGAGTCCTGTTCGGCGACGTGGAGGCCGGCGTCGCGGAACGCCTCGCGGTACTCCGCGTGGGACCAGCGGGTCATGTCGATGGAGATGAGGTCCTGCCACTCGTGGGAGTGGACGTTCTCCTCGTAGTAGTTCACCGCGCAGTAGAACGTGCCGCCGGGCCTGAGGACGCGGGCGATTTCTTCGAGGGTGTGGTGCGGGTCGGCGGCGTAGTAGAACGCCTCCATCGACCAGACGTGGTCGACGCTGTCGTCCTCGAACGGGAGGTCGTCGAAGTCGCCGACGAGAAACGAGAGGTCGTCGGTGTCGGTGTACGCGCGGGCGTTCTGGACCATCTCGGGCGAGCCGTCGAGGCCGAATCCCCGGCCGATACCCTTCGTGTCGCGGAGCGCGCGGAGGGCGTAGCCGCTCCCGGTTCCGAGGTCGACGACGGTGTCGCCTTCCTCGACGGGCATCCGCGCGAGCGCGTGCTTCGCGGTGTGCCAGTGTCGGTCCTCCATGCCCCTGTCGCGGCCGTCGGCCGCCCAGGCGTCGAACTCGTCGCGGACGCTCATACCGGAGCCTCGCGCGCCGGGGTGAAAATGCGTTCGAACTGGCCCGCGGCGATGTCGAACTCCCCGCCCGCTCGGTGTCGCCGTCGCCGCGACGCGCCTTTTAATTACCGCCGTCACGACGACCGGTGTATGGTCGGAGTCCGCCGCCGGTTCGCGCTCGCCGACACCGCCCAGCAGGTCGTCGGCGGCTTCCTCCTCGCGGGGCCGTTCGTCGTCACCGAGGAGGTGTGGGTGCTCGCGCGGAGCATGTCGTTCGCGCAGGCGCTCCTCACGCTCTGTATCGTGCTCGCGGTGGGCTACGGCGCGCTCTACAAGGCCGACGACCGCGACCCCGACAGGGAGCGCGAGGTCGGCGGGATTCCCGTCCGGTTCATCTCCCTCATCTCCGTCTCGTATCTCTCCGTGTTCATCCTCGCGCTCGCGTTCGACGCGCCGGGGACGTTCCTCTCGGACGTGACGGGGCAGAGCCTCGTCACCGTCCTCGGATACGACCTCGACCTCGCGGTGCTCCGCATCACGCTCAAGGCGACGAGCGTCGGCGCGGTGTTCAGCGTCATCGGCGCTGCCACGGCGGACTCGCTGTTCTGAGCGGAACGGGCGAGGTGTCAACACGCACCACGATTCCGGGACGACGCCGGCCAAACGGTATGAAGGATTAAGTCGGCAGGGTAACTGCTTGGGGTATGGATTACGAGCTCGCCATCGAAGACACGCCCGAGACGATTCCGGGCGGCACAGGAATCCTGCTCCTTCATCCGAGCATCGGCGAGACCGACCGCATCGACACGGATTTCTTCAAGGTCGACACCGACCACTTCCTCGTCATCTCGACGCGGACCACCGCGCGCGAGGTCGAACAGAAGCTGGAACACTACGAGGTCGACGAATCCAGCGCCACCATCCTCGACACGCTCTCTATCGAGCGCGGCTACTCCCGGCGCAGTTCGGACAACATCCACTACGTCGCGGCCCCCGACGACCTCGACGCAATCGTCGAAAAGACCCGGCAGTTCCTCGAACGGCACGACGGGAAGCTCCGGCTCAGCGTCGATTCGGTCACGGAGATGGCCTACTACGCCGACGAGGACCGCGCCTTCGAGGCGACGAAACGGATTCTCGAACTCCTCGACGAGTTCGACGCGGTGGGGCTGTTCCACCTCTCGAAGGAGGTCCACGACCAGGAGACGCTCGACCGCTTCCGCGAACTGTTCGACGGCGTCGTCGACCTCAACGAGGACGGCACCGTCACGACCGAGTTCTGAGGCGAAACGCGACGCGGCCGGCTACGGCGGGCCGTCGGCGTCGTCGGCGGTCGGGTCGGCGTCGCCGCCCGACGCCGCGTCGTCGTCCGCCGCGAGTTGCTCGAACGTCTTTTCGGCCCACTTGACCGCGTAGCTCGGCCCGTGGTCGCGGTACGCCGCGGTGTCGAGCGCCGAAAACGGCGCGGGGAGGTCACGGCCGTGTTTGATGGCCGAACACGCGAACTCGGTCGCCTCGGCGAACGAGAGTCTGCCGAGCGCGACGAGCCGCGGGAGGTTTTCGAGTCTGTCGTCGAGGCGGCCGCCCGCGTCGACCCACGCCGCGTGGAGGCGGTCGTAGTCGCCCTCCCACGACGCGAACGCCTCCCGGGTGTGGAGGCCGACCCACCCCTCGTAGAGCGCGGCGGCGACCTGATACGTCTCGCTCGGGCCGAGCGGCGTCGCCGCGGCGAGGTCGGGGAATCGCTCGCCGAAGAAGGGGAGGAAGTGTTCGGGAATCTCGTCGTTACCGGCCTGCACGAACGCCTCGGCGATGAGGAAATCCAGGAAGTCGTCGGGCGTCCCCTTCGCGCGGTACTTCACCAGCACGACCGGCGGCGCGGTCTGTCGAGACCACGTCACCGTGCCGTCGCCGGGCATCCCGATAGTGAAGTCGGACGACGCGTAGCGCCGGAGCTGTTGGGGCGCGTCGTCTGGTAGCCACTCCGCGGGGTACGCCGCCGGGGAAAGCGACTCGACGACCAGCCCGAGGTTCTCCGCGGCCTCCGGGGGGATGGTGTCGAAGTCGCCGGCCACGTCCAAGACGAGCGCGCCGGGGGCGTATTCGTCGCGGACCGATTCGAGGTCCGACGGCAGGGTGCGCGTCTCGAACATCCGCTCAGGCGATGCTCATCCCGATGAACACGACGGCCAGCAGGGCCGACACGCCGACGGTACCGAGCACGATTTTCGTCGCTTGGCTCATAGTGGCACGATTAGGGGGCCGCCGCTTAACTTTTACACTCTGTCGTCGGCCGAATCTCCAGTCGAAACGGAGGGGTTCGGGGACGCGCCCCACGGTCGGAAGTCACACGGTCGGCGGTCGCACGGTTCGGTCGCGTCGAAGAAGCGAGAGCAATCGGTGGCGTCGTCGGCGTCGCGGTCAGGGGACGAGCTGTTCGCCGTCGTCGTCGAGGATGCGGATGGCCTCGACGGGACAGACGCGGGCGGCGAACTTCGCGTCGAACTCGGCGTCCTCGGGGACCTCGCGGACGAAGACGCCGTCGTCGGTCTCCTCGCCGTCGACGAGGTCGGCCTTGCCGTCGTCGACGTTCTTCTCGAAGCCCTCCCACTCGTCGACACACTGGAACATGCCGATACAGGTGTCGCGGTCGTACTCGACTTTCATGGGCAATCGTACCGCCGGGCCGTACAAAGCCCTGCCGACGCGAGACCGATGCGCCCGCGCCCGCACCCGCCCCGACCCGATGGCTTAAACCGGGGGACGGTCCAAGGGGGATGCAATGCGAACTGCGGACCTGACGGGCCTACCGACGGGGGTTCCCGAGGCCCTCCGCGACGAGGGCATCGAGGAGCTGTACCCGCCGCAGGCCGAGGCCGTCGAGGCCGGACTGACGGACGGCGAGAGCCTCGTGGCCGCCGTCCCGACGGCGAGCGGGAAGACGCTCGTCGCCGAACTGGCGATGCTGTCGAGCGTCGCGCGCGGCGGGAAGGCGCTGTACATCGTCCCGCTCCGGGCGCTCGCCTCCGAGAAGAAAGCCGAGTTCGAGCGCTGGGAGGAGTACGGCATCGACGTCGGCGTCTCGACCGGCAACTACGAGTCCGACGGCGAGTGGCTCTCCTCGCGCGACATCATCGTCGCCACCTCCGAGAAGGTCGACTCGCTCGTCCGGAACAACGCGGCGTGGATGGACCAACTCACCTGCGTCGTCGCCGACGAGGTCCACCTCGTCGACGACCGCCATCGGGGGCCGACGCTGGAGGTCACGCTGGCGAAGCTCCGCCGACTCAACCCGAACCTGCAGGTCGTCGCGCTGTCGGCGACCGTCGGCAACGCGGGCGTCGTCGCCGACTGGCTCGACGCGAAGCTCGTCAAGTCCGACTGGCGACCCATCGACCTCAAGATGGGCGTCCACTACGGCAACGCCGTCTCCTTCGCCGACGGGAGCCAACGCGAGGTGCCGGTCGGTCGCGGGGAGCGACAGACGCCCGCGCTCGTCGCCGACGCGTTGGAGGGCGACGACGACGGCGACCAGGGCTCCTCGCTCGTCTTCGTGAACTCGCGGCGCAACGCGGAGTCCGCGGCCCGCCGCATGGCCGACGTGACCCAACAGTACATCACCGGCGACGAGCGGAGCGACCTCGCGGAACTCGCCGCCGAGATACGCGACGTGTCCGACACCGAGACCTCCGAAGACCTCGCCGCGGCGGTCGCCAAGGGCTCAGCGTTCCACCACGCGGGGCTGGCCGCCGAGCACCGCACCCTCGTTGAAGACGCCTTCCGCGACCGACTCATCAAATGTATCTGCGCGACGCCGACGCTCGCCGCCGGCGTCAACACCCCGAGCCGCCGCGTCGTCGTCCGCGACTGGCAGCGCTACGACGGCGACTACGGCGGGATGAAGCCGCTGGACGTGCTCGAAGTCCACCAGATGATGGGCCGCGCCGGTCGCCCCGGCCTCGACCCCTACGGCGAGGCGGTGCTGTTGGCGAAGGACGCGGACGCCCGCGACGAACTGTTCGAGCGGTACATCTGGGCCGACGCCGAGGACGTGCGGTCGAAGCTCGCGGCCGAGCCCGCCCTGCGGACGCACCTGCTCGCCACGGTCGCCTCGGGCTTCGCCCACACCCGCGAGGGGCTGCTCGAATTCCTCGACCAGACGCTGTATGCGACCCAGACCGACGACCCCGAGCGACTGGGACAGGTGACAGACCGCGTGCTCGACTACCTCGAAGTAAACGGGTTCGTCGAGTTCGAAGGCGAGACGATTCGGGCGACGCCCGTCGGCCACACCGTCTCGCGGCTCTACCTCGACCCGATGAGCGCCGCCGAAATCATCGACGGCCTCGACTGGGCGGCCGACCATCGAGCCGAGAAGCTCCGGGCGCTCGCGGACGAGACGCCCGAGAAGTCGAAGCGAGACCGGAGCGAATCGGACGCCGAACCCGGCGGCTTCCGGCGGGCCAGCGAGATGGTCGCCGACGACGGCGGCAGTGGAGGCGGCGACGACGGGGACGGCGGCGACGGAGACGCCGACGCGTTCGAGACCGACCGGACGTATCCGACGCCGCTCGGTCTCTATCACCTCGTCTGCCGGACGCCGGACATGTATCAGCTCTACCTGAAGTCCGGCGACCGCGAGACCTACACCGAGCTGTGCTACGAGCGCGAACCGGAGTTCCTCGGGCGCGTGCCCTCGGAGTACGAGGACGTGGCGTTCGAAGACTGGCTGTCGGCGCTGAAGACCGCGAAACTCCTCGAAGACTGGGTCGGCGAGGTGGACGAGGACCGCATCACGGAGCGCTACGGCGTCGGCCCCGGCGACATCCGCGGGAAGGTCGAGACCGCCGAGTGGCTCCTCGGCGCGGCCGAGCGACTCGCCGCCGAACTCGACCTCGATTCGGTGTACGCGGTCCGCGAGGCGAAAAAGCGCGTCGAGTACGGCGTCCGCGAGGAACTGCTCGACCTCGCCGGCGTCCGCGGCGTCGGCCGGAAGCGCGCCCGCCGGCTGTTCGAAGCCGGCGTCGAGAGCCGCGCCGACCTCCGCGAGGCCGAGAAATCGCGCATCCTCGCCGCCCTCCGGGGTCGCAGGAAGACCGCCCAGAACATCCTCGAAGCCGCGGGTCGAAAGAATCCGTCGATGGACGAGGTGGACGAAGACGACGCGCCCGACGACGCCGTCCCCGACGACGCCGGGTTCGAGACGGCCAAAGAGCGCGCCGACCAGCAGGCCAGTCTGGGTGATTTCGAATGAGGCTCGTCGAAGCCGAGGCGACCGTCGCGGACCTCGATTCGTTCATCGCGGTCGTCGGCGAGGTGGCCGAGGAGACGGGCGCGACGATTCAGGCGTTCGACGCCCGCTACGTCGTGGACCGCGAACACCTCGAACGGGCGACCGAACTCGCCGACCGGGCCATCGCCCGCGGCAACGAAATCGCCCGCGACCGGGCGGTCGAAATCCTCCTCTACGCCAGCGGCCGCCGGCAGATCAATCGCGCGTTCGAAATCGGCGTCTCGGAGGGGACGCTCCCGGTCGTGATTCTCGTCGACGGCGGCGACGAGGCCGACGCCGAGGCCGCGCTGTTCGACCGACTCGGCCTCGAACCCGCAGAAACCCTCGGCGACTACGACGAAGCGCTCGTCCGCGACGTGTTCGACGTGGGCGAGACGGAACTGGACGTCGCCGACGGCGACCTCCCCGCGCTGGTCAGAGAACGAGTCGCGCTCCTCGCGGTCGACCGCTAAACGATTTTCGCGGCCCGTACCGTCCGTATTCGTGAGTCTGAGTGTCTGGAATCAAAAACTCCACTCGAAACGGCCCCCTTTGGTTTCCGAGACCTACCCCTCCGTTTCAACTGGAGAGCGGGGGACGGCGCGGCCTCGTCGAGAGTAGAACGCTGAGAAGTAGTCCCACCAGGATTCGAACCTGGGTCGTTGCCCCCAGAAGGCAACAGGATTGGCCACTACCCCATGGGACTTCGCATCAGTTCGTACTTCGCGGGTATTTGTAAACGTTGCGTGTCGATTCCGCCGTGGGATTTCGTCGCACGGCGACGGACAGACGTGCATAAACCGCCAACTATTTGCCCCTATTCTATCCACTGTCGTGTATGTACGTCGGACGTTTCGTCGTCGTTGGCCCCGGAATCGGTGCGTATCGCGTCTCCTCTCGGTCCTTCCCGAACCGACAGGTCGTCGACCGGGACGACGCCCTGACCGTCGGACCGACGCCCGACGCCCCCGAGACCGACAACCCCTACATCGCCTACAACTGCGTCCGCGAGGGCGGCGACTACGTCGTCGTCGGCAACGGCTCGCAAGTCGACCCCATCGCGGAGAAACTCGACCTCGGCTACCCGCCGCGGGACGCCCTCGCGGAGATTCTGCTCGCGCTCGACTACGAGAAGGACGACTACGACACCCCCCGAATCGCTGGCGTCGTCGGCGACGACGAGGCCTTCATCGGCATCGTCCGCAGGGACGCCCTCGTCGTGGAAGCCGTCACCGAACCCACGCTCGTGGCGACCTACGAGGAAGACGACCCCCGCGCGTTCGACCTCGACGCGGAGACCGCCGCCGACGCGGCCCGCGAACTCTACGACCACGAGTTCGAACACGCCGTCTGCGCCGCCGCCGCGACCGTCGGCGACGCCGTCGAGACCGCCTTCTACAACGGCGAGTAGTTCGGCTCGGCCCGAGATTTTTCAGCCGCGCACCCGTACACCGAGCCATGCGTCTGGGCGTCATCTCGGACGTGCACGGGAACCTCCCGGCACTCGACGCGGTGCTCGAATCGATGCCGCCGGTGGACCGATTGGTCTGCGCCGGCGACGTGGTCGGCTACAACCCGTGGCCCGAGGAGTGCGTGTCCGAACTCGCCGAGCGGGACGTGCCGACGGTCTCGGGGAACCACGACCGCGCGGTCACGTCGGGGACCGGCTTCCGCTTCAACAGCATGGCGGCCGCGGGCGTCGACTACGCCCGCGACGCGCTGTCGCCGTCGTCGATGGAGTGGCTCTCCGCGCTCCCGAACACGCGGCACGTCGCCGACGGGCGGGTCAAACTCGCCCACGGCCACCCCAACGACCCCGACCGCTACACCTACCCCGACGACTTCTCGCCGGCGCTCCTCGACGGCGAGGACCTGCTGGCGTTGGGCCACACCCACGTGCAGGGCCACCGAATCTACGACGACGGAATCGTGCTGAACCCCGGGAGCGTCGGCCAACCCCGCGACGGCGACCCGCGGGCGGCCTACGCGGTCGCCGACCTCGACGCGATGGAAATCGAGGCGGAGCGCGTCACCTACGACATCGACCGCGTCGCAGAACGCGTGCGCGAGGTCGGCCTGCCGGAGCGGCTGGCGAGTCGGCTGTACGAGGGGAAGTAGAGAAAAGCGAGTAGCTATCCCGAAGCCGTCAGTTCGACACCGGTTCGAGCCGCGCCGAGAAGTGCCGAAGCTCCTTCATCGGCGGCTCCGCGACGATTTCGAGGCCGCCGTACTCGTCGGCGGAGTCCATCACCCTCGCGGCCGTCTCGGCGACGTGTTCGAGGTGTTCGCGGCTGTAGGTGCGCCGCGGGAGCGCGAGGCGCACGAGGTCCGGGCGATCCGTGCCGGGGAACGCGAAGCCGCCGAGTTCGACGCCGCGGACGCCGCCTTCGAGGTAGAGCGCGCAGACGAGTTGCTGTCCGGGGAACTCGTCTTTCGGGATGTGCGGGAACACCTCGCCGGCGTCGAGATAGACCGCGTGACCACCCGTCGGCTGGTAGACGGGGACGCCGGCCTCGACCAGCAGGTCGCCCAGTTCGGCCACCTGCTCGACGCGGTCGGACACGTACGGCGGCGTGACGGCCTCGCGGAGGCCGACGGCCATCGCCTCGATGTCGCGGCCCGAGAGGCCGCCGTAGGTGGGAAAGCCCTCGTAGAGGATGGCGCGCTGTTTCGCGTGTTCGAACACCGTCTCGTCGCGCATCGCGGCGAACCCGCCGATGTTGACGAGCGCGTCCTTCTTGCCGGACATGGTGACGGCGTCGGCGTGTTCGAACTGCGCGCGGGCGATTTCGGCGACCGAGTGGTTCTCGTAGCCCGCCTCGTGGGTCTTGATGAAGTGGGCGTTCTCGGCGAACCGGCAGGCGTCGATGACGAACATGGCGTCGATGTCGCGGGCGAACTCGGCGGTGGCGCGGATGTTCGCCATCGAAACCGGCTGGCCGGCGACGGAGTTGTTCGTGATGGTGAGGACGACGACGGGAATCGCGTCGGCACCGACCTCCTCGACGAGCGCGTAGCCCGCGTCGATGTCGAAGTTACCCTTGAACGTCTCCGTGGAGTTGGGGTCCCGCGAGGCGGGCGACGGGCAGTCGACCGGTTCAGCGCCCTGGTTGACGACGTGGGCGCGGGTCGTGTCGAAATGTGAGTTGTTCGGCACCACGTCGCCGTCCTCCAAGAGGACGCCGTAGAGGACGTTCTCCGCGCCGCGGCCCTGATGGGTCGGCACGACGTGCTCGAAGCCCATCACGTCGCGGACCGACTCCGCGAGTCGGGCGAACGACTCGCTCCCGGCGTAGGCCTCGTCGCCGCGAATCATCGCCGCCCACTGCTCTGCGGACATGGTGCCCGTCCCCGAGTCGGTCAGGAGGTCGATGTACACGTCGCGGGCGTCGAGGTTGAACGCGTTGTAGCCGGCGCGTTCGAGGGCGGCCTCGCGCTCCTCGCGCGAGGGGAGTTCGATGGGCTCGACCATCTTCGCCTTGTACGATTTCATGCCCGCAATAGGCCCGCGAACGTGAAGTAATCGGCAGGCAGAAAATCGAGGGACGACGCCCGGTTTTCGGCGCTCGTGGACGGGACTGTACATCGGTGTCGTCGGCTGGTCGGCCGTCGCCACGAACCGCCACGAACCGACCTCGGCGGCCGTCGCGTACTCCCGGACGGTGGGCGTCGCTGGCGGGGACGCGAGCGCGCGAAAATAGATTCGAACCGAGTTGCGGGGCGGGGCCGGCTCAGAACTCGTTTTGGATGATGCCGAGCGTCTCCTCGCGGTCGTCCCACGCCACGAAGATGGCGACGGAGGTCGCGGAGGTGATGGCGTCGTGGATGTTGATGCCGGCGTCGGAAAGCGGCTGGACGATGTCGAGGATGACGCCGGGGCGGTTCGGAAGTTCGCCGCCGGTGACGCGGACGACGGCGATGTCGTCTTCGACGGTGACCGACGACAGCGCGTCGTCGGCGACGACGCGGTCGTGGAGGACGGCCTCGGCCCGGTCGGAGTCGTCTTCGAGGACGTAGAACGTGATGGAGTCCATCCCGGAGGCGACCGAGTCGACGTTGATGTCCTCCTCTCGGAGCGCCGTCGAGAGGTCCGCGAGGATGCCCGGTCGGTTGCGAATCGCCCGCCCGGCCACGGTGAGACACGCGAGCGGCTCTTCCTGCATGTCGATGAGGTTGTGGAACTCCCCTTCGATGAGCGTCCCGCCGGTGAGCAGGTCGCCGTGCTGGTAGTGGACGACCCGAACGTCGAGCGCCGCGTCCTTGTACGACAGCGCCGACGGCGCGACGACCTCGGCCCCGCGGAACGAGAGGTTCCGAAGCTCGTCGACGGTGATGCGGCCGACGTTGCGCGCGCCTTCGACGACGCGCGGGTCGCCGGTCATGACGCCCTCCACGTCGGTCACGATGACGACCTCGTCGGCGTCCATGTAGTTGCCGAGCATCACGGCGGAGGTGTCGGAGCCGCCGCGGCCGAGCGTCGTGATTTCGCCGTCGTGGTTCTGCGCGAGGAAACCGGTGATGACCGGGACGACGCCGTCGAGTTCGGCCGCGAGCTTCGCGGCCCGCTCTCTCGTGGCCTCGACGTCGACCTCGCCGAGGTCGTTCGTGATGACCGGCCACTCGTCGGTGCCGGGTTCGACGAACAGGGCGTTGACGCCGCGGGCGGCCAGCGCCGCCTTGAGCATGCGCACGCTGGTCCGCTCGCCCATCGAGACGATTTCGGCGCGGTCGCGGTCGTCGGCCTCGAACTTGATCTCGTCGAGGAGGTCGTCGGTCGTCGAGCCCATCGCGGAGGCGACGACGGCGATTTCGTGGCCGTGTTCGACGGCCGCGGCGATGGAGTCCGCGGCGCGGTTGATTCGGTCGCCGCTACCGAGCGAGGTGCCGCCGAACTTCGCGACTACGCGCATCGTCCCTCCGGTGCGTCGCGTCGCTTCGGGGCTTCGTTGGTAAACATGCGAGGGGCTAACGCGGGGGGACGTATAACTATGTCCTCCGATTCAACCGTTGCCGTCACCCGCGAATCCGGCGCTGAGACGGCCCGTACCGCCGCCTCGCGGGCGGAGATTTATCACCGAAGCCGCGGAACGTTCGGGCATGGATGTCAGAGACGCCGTGGACGCCGACGCCGAGGCGCTGGCCGCCGTCGCCGACGCGCCGGTACGGGCGATGCGGCGGCTGATACGTGACCGGACGGTTCGCCTCGCCACCGCCGACACCGGCTCGGACCCCCACGCCGACGCGCCGGCGGACGACGAACCGGTGCTCGGGTTCGTCGGCTTCGACGTCCGAGACGGTGTCCTCCACGTCACCCGACTCGGCGGGACCGAGACGGCGGTGCGGCGACTGCTCGAAGAGCCGCTCCGCTTCGCCAGCGCGGAAGACCTACCGGTCGAGGTGCTCGTCCTCGAATCCGAGACGCCGCTTTGCGACGCGGTCGAGCACGTCGGCTTCGACCGGGTCGGCCACGGGCCCCGGTTCGAGGGGTCGCCGACGGTCCGGTACGTCCTCGACGAGACGGGGTAGCCCGGTCCCCCGCGGGCCGCGACCACTCGACTCGCACCCGCCGTCCCGACCGACGCGGGTGGCGCGGGCGACGAGAACCGACGGAGAGAATACATACCCCCCGCTCGTTTGGTGGCCCATGACCGACCGACACGGAAACCGACCGCCGGGAGTGAGACGACCGTGACCGCGGTCGAAGAACTGTTCGTCTCGCTCGCGGGGTCGAACCCCGTGATGCAGGGCCTTCTCGGCGGTATCGTCATCGCCGGCATGAACATGCTGGGCGCGCTTCTCATTCTCGTCTGGCGCGACCCCTCGAAACGGTCGCTCGACACGCTCCTCGGCTTCGCTGCCGGCGTCATGCTCGCCGCGAGCTTCACGAGCCTCATCCTCCCCGGCATCGAGGCGGCGGACGGGAGTCCGATTCCCGTCCTCGTCGGCTTCGTCGTCGGCGTCGTCGTCCTCGACCAAGCGGACCTGTGGATTCCGCACGTCCACATCCTCGTGACCGGCAAGACCCGGACGGACGCCCCGGAGACGGAGACGAAGATGGCCTCGGTCATCCTGTTTATCGTCGCCATCACCATCCACAACATGCCCGAGGGCCTCGCCGTCGGCGTCGGCTTCGGCTCCGGCGACCTCGGAACCGCCATCCCGCTGATGCTCGCCATCGGCATTCAGAACATCCCCGAGGGGCTCGCCGTCTCCATCGCCGCGGTCAACGCCGGGCTTCGGAACACGACCTACGCGACGTTCGCGGGCATCCGCGCCGGCCTCGTGGAGATTCCGCTCGCCGTCTTCGGCGCGTGGGCCATCCAGTACGCCGCGGCGCTGCTCCCCTACGCGATGGGGTTCGCCGCCGGCGCGATGCTGTTCGTCATCTCCGACGAGATCGTCCCCGAGACGCACTCGAACGGAAACGAGCGCGTGGCGACCTTCGGGACGATGGTCGGCGTCGTCGTGATGCTCTACCTCGACGTGACGCTCGGGTAGTCGAATCGAGTCAGCGCGTCCGAATACGGCGACCGTCGAGGAGCCGCGAAACGAGAGTTCGAGTGGAAGCGAAGGGGTTCGGTGGTCGGGTCAGCGTCAGAGAGTCCGGCGTCGAGCGCGCGTCAGTCGTCCGCGAGCGGCGGCTCGGACGGCACCTCGTGGTCCGAGAGCCCGGCGGTCGGCGCGAGGAACTTCGTCGGCTCGAACGCGTCGAGGTCGTCGCCGGCGGCCACGCGCGCCGGCCAGTCCGGGTTGGCGAGCGCGCTCGTCCCCAGCGTAAAGAGGTCCGCGCCGGCGTCGACGGCGGCCCGCGCCGCGTCCGGGTCGCCGAGTCCGCCGTTGGCGATGACGACCGTGTCGTCCGCGACGTACTCGGCGGCGGCCTCCGCGAGCGAGGGGCCGTCAGCGCCGAAGGTCGGGCTCGTCGCGTCGGTCTCGGTCGCGTGGACGTAGTCGGCTCCGGCCGCCGAGAGCGCCTCGAAGAAGACCGCGGCCGCCTCTTCGCCCTCGGGCCACTCGTAGTCGCCGTCGGTCACTTTCTCCTGCGAGACGCGGACGCCGACGACGAACTCCTCGGGGACCGCGTCGGCGACCGCCGAAAGGACCTCCGCGGGGAACTTGACGCGGGACTCGGGTCCGCCGCCGTACTCGTCGTCGCGCCGGTTCGCGTCGGCCGCGAGGAACTCGTTCAGCAGGTAGCCGTTCGCGCCGTGGAGTTCCACGCCGTCGAAGCCGGCCTCGGCCGCGTTCGTCGCCGCCCGCACGAAGCCCTCGCGGGCGGTTTCGAGGTCGGCCTCGTCCGCCGCCTTCGGAACGGCGAACTCGCCGCTCCCGCCGTAGGCTTCCGCCTTCTCGCCGTCGGGTTGGACCGCGGAGGGCGCGAGCGTCCGGTCGCCGTCGAGGTGGGGGTTCCCCTGCGACTGCGCCCCGGCGTGCATCAACTGCGCGAAAATCGGCGTCCCGACTTCGTGGACGGCGTCCGTGACGTTCGTCCACGCCTCGACGTGGTCGTCGGTGACGAGCCCCGGCTGGTTCAGGTAGCCCTGACTGTACGCGTCGTCCGTGTAGACGCCCTCGGTGACGAGAAAGCCGAAGCCGCCGTCGGCGAACTTCCGGTAGTAGTGGGCCATCTCGTTGGTCGCAAGGCCCTCGTCGGTGGCGCTGATGCGCGTCATCGGTGCCAGCCCGACTCGATTGGAAAGCGACAGGTCGTTCAGGCTCGTCGCGTCGAACAGCGCGTCGTCGGTCATCACCGGTTCTGTGTGCGTCGCGGGTAAAAAGCGACGGCGGAATGGTCCCGACCGCCGCACATCCGGCGTGCTATCAGGGAGCATACTGTCGGGAGAGCGGTCGCTGAGTCGAACGGTCGTCAGTAGTGAACGGCCGGCTCAGGAGAACTTCCGAACCGTCATGTTCAGCGTGTCGAGGTCGACGATGGGCGCGTAGCCGGCGTCGGGGTCGATGTTGACGGATTTCTGGAAGTCGGTCTGGGCCTGCCAGCAGCCGGAGTTGACCGCGAGGACGTTGTGGTACTTGCCCCAGCCGAGCTTGTGGACGTGGCCGGTGTGGAAGATGTCGGGCACGTCCTCCATGACGAGGTAGTCGAGTTCCTCGGGCGCGAGGCGGGTGTGGCCCCCGAACTGCGGCGCGACGTGGCGCTTTTTCAGGAGCTGGTACATCGCCTTGTGCGGCTCGTCGTAGCTCGCCTTGTCCGCCGGCAGTTCGGCGATGACCTCGTCGAGCGAGACGCCGTGGTACATGAGCACGTTGACGCCTTCGAGGGTGACCATCGAGGGGTTGCTCGTGATGCGGGCGTCGTGGGCCGACATGATACCGCGGAGTTCGTCGTCGAAGCCGGGTTGCGGCTCCGCGAGTCGGACGGCGTCGTGGTTGCCCGGAATCATCACGATGTCGAGGTCGCCGGGCACCGATTTGAGGTGCTCGGAGAACGCCTCGTACTGCTCGTAGATGTCGATGACGTCGAGTTCCTCGTCCTGATTCGGGTAGACGCCGACGCCCTCGACCATGTCGCCGGCGATGAGGAGGTACTCGATGCGCTCGGCTTCCTCGGTGTGGAGCCAGTCGGCGAAACGGTTCCACGCGTCGGCCATGAACTCCTGGCTGCCGACGTGTACGTCCGAGATGAGCGCCGCCTGCACGTCCCTGTCGGCGGTGTTTTGGCGATGGCTCCGCGGCACGTCGGGGAAGTGCAGCGAGTCGACGAAGAGGATGCCCGCGTCGCCCGACAGCGTCCCCTGGACCGCGATACACTCGTCCATGAGGAGCTCGTCGACGTAGCCGGCGATGTCCTTGTCCTTCATCACGAGACAGGGGAACGTCCCCGTCGTGTCTTCGAGGTCGATAATCCAGTGGCCGCTCTTGGTTGACCGGACGTCGTCGACGAGGCCGATGAGTTCCGCGTCCTCGCCGCCGGACATGTTCGAGATGGCCTTCGCGGGGCGGTGGTTGACGCGCCCGCGGAGCATCTTCGAGAGCTTCTCGTAGCGGTCGCGGAACACCTTCACGAAGTCGCCGTACTCGCCGGTCCCCGTCGACTGACCGGTCATGTCGTTGGCGATTTCGAGGGACCGAAGCGATGGGTCGACGTTCCGCCCGGCCGGTCCGCCCTTCGCTTCAGCTGGAGCTGATTGAGCGGTGTGGTCCGCGTCGTCGCGCGATGTTGCAGCGGAAACAGGGGGGTCGGGGGCGGCGGCGGTATCGGATACGGCGGCGTCCGCGGCGGCCGACCCCGTCGATTCGGTTCCCGGCGGGTCCGCGGCGGGGGCGGAGGCGAGCACCTCACGGACGTGGTCGGCGGTGATGCGAAGCGCGTCGTCCGGAACGGCTTCGACGACGCGGGCGAGGGTCCGGCCGGGGTCGTCGGAGCCGGCGATGAGGGTCACGGCCTCGCGTTCGGCGTTGTAGCCGCGACCGACGAGCGCCCGGACGATGCGCGCCGGCGTCTCCAGTGGCACACCCGGAGTGCGCGACACGCGGCAAAAAGGATGCCGAAACCCAGAACGTTGAAACCCGGTCCGGGTAAACTGGGAGTGATGAGTGACGACGACGGTCGCCCGCCCGCCCCCGACTCGCGGCGCGGTCAAGCCTCCGACGAAGGCGTTCTAACTCGGCTCCGGACGGCAGAGGAGGGGCCGCTTATGTTCGTCCGCGAAGTCCTGACGAGCGCGCTCGCCGTGTTGGCCGTCGGGTTGCTCCTGTTCGCGGTGAGCGGCGTGTGGCCGCCGATGGTCGCCGTCGAAAGCGGGAGCATGGAACCGCACATGCAGAAAGGCGACCTCGTGTTCATCACGGGGCCGGAGCGATACGCCCCCGACTCGGCGGTCGAGGGGACCGCCGTCGTCACGGCCGAGGCGGGCGCGGAAGTCGACTATCGGAAGTTCGGCGGCCCCGGCAGCGTCATCGTCTACGACGACCCCGGCGCTGGCGGCCCCCCGATTATCCACCGGGCGATGCTCTGGGTCGAGGAGGGCGAAAACTGGTACGACAGGGCGAACCCCGAGTACATGGCCGCCGACAACTGCCGGGAACTCGCTAACTGCCCCGCCGAGTACGACGGCTTCATCACGAAAGGCGACAACAACCCGCGGTACGACCAGGTGAGCGGCATCGCCGACCCGGTCCGCCCCGAGTGGGTCCAGGGCGTCGCGCGAATCCGCATCCCGCTTCTCGGGTGGGTCCGGCTGACGCTCGCCAACTCGATGGCGACGACGACGCCGGTCGCGCCCGCCCCCGTCGAGTACGTCGACGCGACGACGATGGAGACGACGGCTCCCGACGTGTCGACGACGAACGCGGCGGGAGGCGACGCGCCGGCGACGACGGCACCGCTTCAGGTCGAAGCGTCGCCGAGCGCCAACGCGCTCGCGGCGTGACGCGGAGACAGTAAAAGAGTCGGACTTCGCGGATTTCGTTCTTCAGTTGTCGAACCGCGCCTGTACGAACGGCTGTGCGCTCTCGATGTCGCCGAGTCGGGAGTCCGTCAGCAAAACGGCCTCGGTCTCGTCGATGGGGACAGAAAGGCTGATTTCCTTGGTCCGGCCGTACCGGCCCTTCGAGACGACGACGGCGTTGACGATGCCGAGCATGTCGAGTTCCGAGATGAGGTCGGTGACGCGGCGCTGGGTCAGCACGTCGGCGTCGATCTCCTCGCAGAGGCGCTTGTAGATGTTGAACACCTCGCCGGTGTTGATGTTGCGGACACCGTTTTTCTCCAGGAGGATGATGGCGAAGAGGACGATTTTCGACTGTGTGGGGAGAGTACGGACGACTTCGACCACTCGGTCGAGTTCGATTTTGTCCTGCGCCTGCCGGACGTGGGCCTCCTCGACGGTGTCGGCCTGCCCGCGCTCCGCGAGTTCGCCGGCCGTGCGAAGCAGGTCGAGCGCGCGCCGGGCGTCGCCGTGTTCCTGCGCGGCGAACGCGGCGCACAGCGGAATCACGTCGTCGGTGAGCGCGCCGGGCTTGAACGCCACGTCGGCGCGGTGCTGGAGGATGTCGCGGAGCTGGTTCGCGTCATAGGGCGGAAAGACGATTTCCTCCTCGCCGAGGCTCGACTTGACCCGGGGGTCGAGAAAATCGGTGAACTTCAGGTCGTTCGAGATACCCATGATGGAGATGCGGGAGTTGTCGAGTTCGGAGTTCATCCGCGAGAGGTTGTACAGCGTGTCGTCGCCCGACTTCTCGACCAGTTTGTCGATCTCGTCGAGCATGATGACGACCACTCGTTCCTTGTAGTCGACGGCGTCGAAGAACGTCGTGTAGACGCGGTCGGTCGGCCACCCGGTCATCGGCACCGTCTCCATCTCGTCGGCGTCGTCGTCGAGTTCCGCCGCGCGCTCGTCTAGCTCGGCGATGGAGTCGTAGGGCGTGTCTTCGAGGGCGTTGGGGTCTTCCGTCGCCCGCGTGCGCATCTCGTCGAGGCGCTCCTGTTCGGCCTCGATGCGCTCGACGTTCTTCTCGATGAACTTGTTGGCGAGTTGGGCGAGCACGCGGTACTGCGTGTCTGTCACCTCGCAGTTGATGTACTCGACCTCGCAGGGCACGTCGTACTTCTGGGACGTGGATTCGAGCTCCTGACTGACGAACTTCGCGCTCGCGGTCTTGCCGGTCCCGGTCTTCCCGTAGATGAGGATGTTCGACGGCGTCTCCCCGCGCAGGGCGGAGACGAGAATCGTCGCCATCTGGTTTATCTGGTCGGTCCGGTGGGGGAGTTCGTGCGGGGTGTACGACGGGCGGAGGACCTCCTTGTTCTCGAAGATCGGCTCGCCGGCGAGGAGGTCGTCGAACAGTCCCTTCGACCCCTCGTCGTCGTTGAGCACGACCTTGTCCAGACCGACGTCGGGGTCTTTGTGCTGGTCGAGGTCCTCGTCGGGCGCGTCGGCGTCGGGGCCGATGCTCGCCTGAATGTCGATGTCTTCGGGGGACACGTCGTCCCCGCCGTCCTCGGGGGACACGCTGTCTTCGGAGGATACGTCGTCCGCGACGGAAGCGCCGTCGGCAGACCCATCGCCGTCGGACGTGTCGGTACTCGGTACACCGGAGTCGGCGTCCGCGGCTGTGTCGTCCGACGTGCTGTTCCCGGCTCCCTCTCGTGTGCCGTCTCGCGGATTCTCTTCCTCGTCCATCGTGAATACCCCTCTGTTTCAAGTGGAATTGTCGCCCCGAATCGGCGCATTGGGTGCGTGAAGCCGGAGATAGTCGGCATTTTCACATCACGCCGAAGAAGGCGATTCCAGATGATGCAAAGGAACCAAACGAACAGTCGGTACAAAAATCTTACTTCTCCGACTCGTCCGCCGTCGTTCGACCGGAACTCGGAGGGACAGGACCGTTTCAACACGAACAACCACGATACCACGAACGTCTCCGAAACCATCAGACGTGACGGTTGTAGTGGAGTGGGTAGTCCGTTGAGTGACGAGAGTGGTCCGTTGGGTGACGGGAAACGAGTAGACGAATGCGCGGGGAGCGAGTAAGTAAACACGCAGGGGCGACTAAGTGAACCCTCAGTTTCGGAGTAACCGAGCGACCAGATGAAGAAGACACGTGGGCGAAGTTGAGCAGTCACGTGGGCGAAGTTGAGCGGTCGATCGAGAGTCCTCTCGAACCACGGCGGAGCGAACGAAGACGCGTCGAGTCGAAACGGGTCGGGCGCTCCGAGCTGCGCTCGGCTTCGACCGATAGTTCCGAGTTGAGTCCGCGGTCCACGCGAACCGACAATCGGAGGCAGTTCGAGTGGAACCCAGCACGGGGAGAGTGCCCGACGAGAAAAATCGGTTGTTCGAACCCCTCCGTTTCGTGTGGAAACGCCAAAAATGCGATTTCCCAGAAATCGGTCGATAGGACGGTTCTCGACTCTGTCTAACCCCTTCGTTTCCTGTGCAATTAAGTGGCGCTTTCCAGTTCGACGGGAAACGCCTGGGTGGCGATTCCCCCACACCCCTTCGTTTCGGGTGGAGTTAAGAATCGGTGGGGAGGGGGTCTCGGCGGTCATTGAATAGAGATGGTTTTATGTTGGATGGCTCCTAACCATATCCGTAGTAGAGAGAAAGCCGATATTATTACACCGGCCTAGGGTTCAATTAACATCCGACCGCCGTCTAGCGGTTCCCCCCACCCACCCCTTCGAGCCGTTCCACCCGAAACGAAGGGGTGGGGGTGTCCCCACGCGAGTCGCTCGCGGGCACAGAACGTGTCAACCGTATCGAATGGCAATCGCTACCGAGGAGGCGGGTTGTGTCGGGTCGACGTGGCGTCTTCAGAGCTGGTCAGCACGATTCGAGAGATTCTCTGCGGATTCGAGATTCAGCGCTCGAAGTATGTTCGAACTACGCACGTGTACGCCCAAAGTAACAACCAAGAGAACGCGGTATCGATTTCTCCCGCCCTCGTTTCGGCTGTCGACACGCCGTAACCGACCGCCGGGCTCCCGATTGCACCGTTTGAGTCCGTCGAATCGGACTGACCGTCGTCGCCGACGTTCCTTTCTGTCGTTTTGTCGCCCACGTGACTGGTGTCTGACGTAGTGCTTAAGTGAGTCCGGTTGGGTGATACCTCCATACGCCCTCCACGACGCGTTCGGGAGGTGCGGGAGGCCCAGGATGGGACTGCTCACAGATTTAAGAGACAGCATCTCACGAGTCGTCGACCGGCTCTTTTCGGAGAGCGAGCCGAAGCGGATCGGTATATATGGCCCGCCCAACGCCGGGAAGACGACTCTCGCAAATCGCATCGCCCGTGACTGGACCGGTGACGCCATCGGTCCCGAGAGCCACATCCCTCACGAGACTCGCCGCGCCAGGCGGAAGGAGAACGTCGAGATCGAGCGGAACGGCAAGAAAGTCACCATCGACATCGTCGACACGCCGGGTGTCACGACGAAAGTCGATTACAAGGAGTTCCTCGAACACGACATGGAGAAGGACGACGCCGTCCGCCGGTCCCGCGAGGCGACCGAGGGAGTCGCCGAGGCCATGCACTGGCTCCGCGAGGACGTCGACGGCGTCATCTACGTGCTCGACAGCACGAAAGACCCGATATCGCAGGTCAACACGATGCTCATCGGCATCATCGAGAGCCAGGACCTGCCCGTGCTCATCTTCGCGAACAAGATCGACCTCGAAGAGTCGAACGTCGAGCGCATCGCGAACGCGTACCCACAGCACGAAACAGTCGAGTTGTCGGCGCTCGAAGGTGAGAACATGGACGAAGTGTACGCCAAAATCGCGGAGTACTTCGCGTGATTCACCATGCCTGAAGCAACCGCCTCCGACGACGGCACCGACGGGGTCCAGATAGACCTCTTCAGCGGGAATCGGATGGCAAACCTCACGAGCATGGAGAAGATTCGGCTCATCCTCGACGGCGTCCGCGACGGTAACATCGTCATCCTCGAAGAGGGTCTCTCGCCCGACGAGGAGTCGAAGCTCATCGAGGTCACGATGGCCGAGATAAGCCCCGACGAGTTCAACGGTATCGAAATCGAAACGTACCCGCGCTCGCAGACCGCAGACCAGAGCTTCCTCGACCGGCTCATGGGCCGACAGTCGACCCAGAAGCTCACCGTCATCGGACCCGCGAACCAGATTCAGACGCTCCACAAGGACGAGAACCTCATCAGCGCGCTCGTCTCGCGAAAATAGGGGGTCCAACGAACGCCCTCACGCGCCATCCGGCGCTACCATCCACCAATGCCACATCAATGCACCACGTGCGGTAAGGTGTTCCCCGATGGCTCGAAGGAGATGCTTTCGGGGTGCCCGAGCTGCGGCGGCAACAAGTTTCAGTTCAAGCCCGCGTCGAGCGGGAGCGCTCCCGCGAGCGCAAGCGATGACACGCCGTCGACGGGCGGCGCCGGAGCGCGGGACCTGACCTCCTCGGCGGCCGACGCCGTCCGAGACCGCGCGCGGCGGCAGTCCCATCCAGATTCGACCGACGAGGAGTCGATGACCGTCAGCGACTGGGCGAACGCGGACGCCGACGCCCCACAGCGAACCGAGACCGGCGACGCCGCCGGGTCGACCCGAAGCGAACCGTCGTCGACCGACGCGACCGACACGGCCGACGCGACCGACGACCCCGAAACTAAACCCCGCGGTTGGGGCGAGTGGCCGTCCGCGCCCGGCGAGTCTCCGGGGGCAGACCCGAAGGAGCCCGAAGAGTCGCGGAACGAACCCCGGGAAGAGCCCGCGGCGGGTCACCCCGATAGCTCGCCGGACTCGGCCTCGCCCCCGAATCGCGAACCCGGTTCGATCAACGCGCGCGAGACGGACGAGGACAACTCCCAGAGGAGCGCCCGGAGCGACGTCGTCACGCCGGAAGAACTCGCCGCGGCCGACGCGAACCGACGCGGTTCGGCGGCCGAGACGCCGCCCGAAGCGCCGTCCGACCCCGACGCGGCGGCCGGCCAGTCCGCCGACGCCGCACCCGGGGACGCGGACGGAACTGTCATCGAGCCGTCGTCCGACGACCGACCCAACTTGGACCAGCTCCGCGAGGAGCTCAACGACCAGTTCGAGAGCATCAAAATCGTCAACCCCGGTCAGTACGAACTCAACCTCATGGAGCTGTACGACCGCGACGAGTACATCATCTCGCTCCGCGAGGACGGTCGGTACGTCATCGAGGTCCCGGACTCGTGGGGTCCCGGCAACCGCGAGGACTGACCGCGGTTCTCGCGTCCGTCCGACTTCTCACCCCGCCGTTTCCGGTGGAACGCTGACCGTTCGTCCCCGTGCGTACGAGTCCAACCGTCGAATCGGCACAATCGTTATATACGATAGTTGAGAGTATATCTCCTTGGGGAAGCGCTATGTCCGATCCGCACAACGAAAAGGTCGCCGAGTGGGCGTCGCTCCTCGGAGCGTCGCTCCCGTCCGCGCGACCAGACGACCTCGACCTCGACACCGCCGACAGCGCGGGGTAACGACCGCCGCGGCGTCTCCCGGCGGACTCCTTTAGTTTCACCTCGCTCTGCGAACGCTTATCGGCGAGGGCGAGCAATCGTCACCGATGCCGGCCTCCGAGGACGTTGCGTACGTGGACCACCCGCTACTCGCGCCGTCGTTCATCGAGCGACGGCTCTATCAGATTCGCCTCGCCGGTACCGCGCGCAACGGCCACACGCTGGTCTGTCTCCCCACCGGCCTCGGGAAGACGACCGTCAGCCTGCTCGTCACCGCCCAGCGACTCCACGACGTGGGCGGGAAGTCGCTGTTTCTCGCGCCGACGAAGCCGCTCGTCCAGCAGCACGCCGACTTCTACCGCGAGGCGCTGACCGTCCCGGACGACGAAATCGTCGTCTTCACCGGCGACGTTCGGCCCGACGACCGGGCCGCGCTCTGGCAGGAGGCCCAGATAGTCATCGCCACGCCGCAGGTCATCGAAAACGACCTCATCGGCAACCGAATCTCGCTTCGGGACGTGACGCACCTCACCTTCGACGAGTGCCACCGCGCGAGCGGCGACTACGCCTACGTCTACATCGCGGAGCGTTACCACGCCGACGCCGAGAACCCGCTCGTCACGGGGATGAGCGCCTCGCCCGGCGGCGACGAGGAGGCCATCCTCGAAGTCTGTGAGAACCTCGGTATCGTCGACGTGGAGGTGATGACCGAGGAGGACGCCGACGTGTCGGAGTACACCCACGACACGGACGTGGAGTGGAACCGCATCCAGCTCCCCGACGAGATTCTGGAGATTCGCGACGCCCTCAACGAGGTCATCACCGACCGGCTGGAGAAGCTCAAGCAGTTGGGCGTCACCAAGTCGACGAAGCCCGATATCTCCCAGAAGAAGCTCAACCGGATGCGCGCGGAGCTCCAGCGGCTGATGAACGCCGACAAGTCGGAGGGCTACAAGGGCATGTCCACGCACGCGGAGGTCATGAAGCTCCGCCGGGCGGTCGAACTCGTCGAGACCCAGTCGGTCGAGTCGGTCCGGCGGTACTTCGAGCGCCAGCGCAACGCCGCCCGGTCGTCGGGCGCGTCGAAGGCCAGCCAGCGACTCGTCGCCGAACCGAAGGTCCGCGAGGCGATGCGGAAAGCCGAGTCGTTCGACGGCCTCCACCCGAAGTTCAGGAAGACGCGCATCCTCCTCGCCGAGACGCTCGGCATCCAGGACGGCGAGCGCGTCATCGTCTTCACCGAGTCCCGCGACACGGCCGAGGCGCTCACGGAGTTCCTCTCGGAGAGCTTCTCAGTCCGGCGGTTCGTCGGGCAGGGCGACCGCGAGGGCTCCGACGGGATGACGCAGAACGAACAGCAGGAGACCCTCGATAAGTTCCGAAACGGCGAGTTCGAGGTGCTCGTCTCGACCTCCGTCGCGGAGGAGGGGCTCGACGTGCCCGAGGTCGACCTCGTGCTCTTTTTCGAACCCGTGCCGACGGCCATCCGGTCCATCCAGCGGAAGGGCCGGACCGGTCGTCAGGCCGACGGTCGCGTGGTCGTCCTCCTCGCCGAGGACACCCGCGACGAGGCGTACTTCTGGATATCGCGCCGCCGCGAGAAGACGATGCAAAACGAGCTCCGGGACCTCAAGGGCGCGGCCGACGACCTCGAAGCCGAACTCGACCCCTCCCAGCGCGACCTCTCGGCGTTCGCGGGCGACGACGGCAGTTCCGCCGGCGACGCGGGGAGTTCCACCGGAAACGAGGGGGTTGACGCCGCGGCCGAGGGCGGTGCGAACGAGGCGTCGGATACCGGGTCGGACGCCGCATCGACCGCCACGAACGGAGAGACCGCGACCGCCGCGGCGACCGACTCCGAGGGACAGTCCGGCCTCGCCGACTTCGGCCCCTCCGACGAGGAGTTGGCGCGGGCGGACGAGGGCGACGATGGAAACGACAGCGATGGCGACGAGACGGATGACAGCGACGGCGACGAGACGGACGACTCGGCCACCGTCGCCGCGGCGGGCACGGACGACGAGGACACCGTCGAAATCGTCGTCGACCAGCGCGAACTCGACTCCAACATCGCCCGCACCCTCTCGAAACGCGAGGACCTGACGACCCGGCTGGAGACGCTCGCGGTCGGCGACTACGTCCTCTCGGACCGCGTCGCGGTCGAGCGAAAGAGCGTCTCGGACTTCCTCGACACGCTCACGGGCGGCGACCGGTCGATATTCGAGCAGATAGCCGACCTCACGCGCCACTACGCCCGGCCGCTTCTCGTCATCGAGGGGCGCGGGCTCTACGAGGAGCGCAACATCCACCCCGGCGCGATTCGGGGGGCGCTGTCGTCGGTCGCGGTCGACTTCAACGTGAGCGTGCTGTTCACCGAGGACGAAGACGACACCGCGGAGCTTTTGGCGACCATCGCCACCCGCGAGCAGACGGACCGCGAGCGCACCGTGAGCGTCCACGGCGGCAAGAGCGCGAAGACGCTCGACGAGCAACAGGAGTACGTCGTCTCCGCCATCGCGGACATCGGCCCGGTCACGGCGCGGACGCTGCTCGAAGCGTTCGGGAGCGTCGAGGCGGTGATGACCGCCAACGAGGACGACCTCAAAGAGGTTCGCGGCGTCGGCCAGGTCACCGCCGAGCGAATCCGCGAGGTCGTCGGGTCGGAGTACCGCTGAGCCGCGTTCACCGCCCGGAGCGCGTCAGGGAACGATAGTCACCGGAACGGCCTCGGCCCGAAGCACCGTCTCGGCGGCGCTCCCGAAGACGGTTCGCTCGACGATGCCGTCCTCGTGGTGGCCCATCACGACGTGGTCGAAGCCGCCGCGCTCGACGGTGTCGAGAATCTCCTCGCCGACGCGGTCGGCGGTCCACACGTCGACCGTGATGGTCGAGAGCTCCGGCTCGCCGCTGATTTCGCCCGCTTCGAGCCTGCCGCGCGCGTCGTCGAGAATCGCCGTCGTCGCGTCGGTCTGGTTGTTCGTGTAGTGGACGACGTGGAGGTTTCCGCCCATCCCGCCTATCATCTCGATAGCGAAGTCGAGCGCGCGCTTGCTGGCGTCGGTGCCGTCGATGGGGATGAGAACGTCCATACGAAACAGAGGGCCCGCGGGGCGGTAAGTTCTACCGCCCGGAGCGACAGCCGGCGCGAGGGCGCGACGGCAGCCAGTCGGTTAGCGGTCGAGCGCCGAGATGGCCTCGGCGGCCTCGCGCGCGGCGGTCAGGTACTCGGTCGCCCGCCGGGGGTCGTCGGTCGACTCGGCGCGCTCGGCGGCCCACGTCAGCGTCCGCACGAGCGACTCGCGCGCGTCGGTGACGTCTCCGGCGACATCGCGGGACGCACGCCGCTCGCTTCCCCGCTCGCTCGCGGTTCGCGCCGGCGTCGGCGACGCGGCCCGCCCGTTCGTCCCGGCCGCGTCGCGGCGCGCCTCGTCCGCGACGCGGGTTCCGCGGCCCGGCTCCGACTGCCGGGCTCCGACCTGCGGTCGCTCGGCTTCCGGTGCCTCGGCGGTGACGCCCGCCGAAGCGTCCGCGTCGGCGCTCTCTGCGGCCTCGGCAGCCCCGCTCGGCGCAGTCTCGGCCTCGGCGTCGACTCCACCTTCGCCCGCGTCGGCTTCGACGGCCGCCTCGGCGGCCCGCTCGGCGTCTTGGTCGGCGTTCGCCGCGGCCCCTCCCCCGGCCTGACAGGTCGGACAGAACACCTGGTCCTCGTAGCGGAACAGCGGGTCGCCGCAGTTGTCGCAGTGCTTGTTCGTCATCGTCGCGCCCTTGAGGAGCAACTCGCTCATCCGTTGGGTCGACCGCCGCTTCGTCTCGTCTCGCTCGTACTTCTCCCGAAGTCGCTGGCGCTCTGCTTCCTTGTCGAAGTCGCTCATGTGCGTGTGGACGCGACGTGCGTCGAAAAACCCCACGGCGTCGCTCGACCGGTTTCGGGACCGGCGGTCTCACCGGCTCTCGCACCCGACGACACCCCGCCGCTGTCACCCGAAATTCGACGACTGACGTACACGAAATCGACAGACTGCGCTACGGTGACCGTTCCGAAACGTTTACTCGGAATCCACAGCGTCGTTAATGTGGCATGACGAAAGTTAGCGTGATCGGTGCGGCCGGCACGGTCGGCGCCGCGGCTGGGTACAACCTCGCGCTTCGCGATGTCTGTGACGAACTCGTGTTCGTGGACATCCCGAAGATGGAAGACAAGACGGTCGGACAGGCGGCGGACACGAACCACGGCATCGCCTACGACTCCAACACGGTCGTGACGCAGGGCGGCTACGAGGACACCGCCGGCTCCGACGTGGTCGTCATCACGGCGGGCATCCCGCGGCAGCCGGGACAGACCCGTATCGACCTCGCGGGCGACAACGCGCCCATCATGGACGACATCGGCTCCTCGCTCGCCGAGTACAACGACGACTTCGTCTCTATCACCACGTCGAACCCCGTCGACCTGCTCAACCGCCACCTCTACGAGACGGGCGAGCGCGACCGCCACAAGGTCATCGGCTTCGGCGGCCGCCTCGACTCCGCGCGCTTCCGCTACGTGCTGAGCCAGCGCTTCGACGTGCCCGTCAAGAACGTCGACGCGACCATCCTCGGCGAGCACGGCGACGCGCAGGTCCCCGTCTTCTCGAAGGTCCGCGTCGACGGCAACGACCCCGCCTTCTCCGCCGACGAGAAAGAGGAGATCCTCGGCGACCTGCAGGAGTCCGCCATGGACGTCATCGAGCGCAAGGGCGCGACCCAGTGGGGCCCGGCGACCGGCGTCGCCCACATGGTCGAGGCCGTCCTGCACGACACCGGCGAAGTGCTCCCCGGCTCGCTCGTCCTCGACGGCGAGTTCGGCTACGAGGACACCGCCTTCGGCGTCCCCGTCAAGCTCGGCTCGAACGGCATCGAGGAGGTCGTCGAGTGGGACCTCGACGACTACGAGGCCGACCTCATGGACGACGCGGCCGAGAAGCTCCGCGACCAGTACGACAAAATCGCGTAACTCGGTCCGATTCGCGGCGTACCGACTTTTTCCGGATCCGCGTCACCGTCCGCCGACACGCGTGTCTCCGCGGCGTCAACCGTTATCCCCCCGCCGGCCGATAGTTCTCGTATGTCTACGGCTGGGGACGGTCCGGCGGAACCGAACGCGCGCGCCGAGTCGTTCGAGCCCCGCCGCGTCGCCGTCTTTCTCCTCGTCGCCTTCGGTCTCGCGGGGGCGACCGCGCTGGCCGTGTCTCTCACCGGCGGCCTGACGGACTCGCCGCCGGTCGCGTTCGGCCTCCCGCTGTGGCTCGTGCTCGTCAGCACGTGCTACATGTTCTCGCCGTCGGTCGCGAACGTCGTCACGCGACTCGTCACCGGGGAAGGATGGGCGAACCTACGGATTCGACCCGCGCTCCGGTCGAACGTCGGCACGTACCTCCTCGCGTGGCTCGTCCCCGGTCTCGTCGTCGCCGTCGGCGCGGCGCTGTTCTTCGCGCTCTTTCCGGCGTACTTCGACCCCGACGCGACGGCGCTCCGCGGGGTGCTCCCGCCGGGCGCGTCGCTCGAACTCGTCTTGGTGGCACAGGTCGTACAGGGGCTCGTCCTCGGCGCGACGGTGAACACCGCCTTCGCCTTCGGCGAGGAGTTCGGTTGGCGGGGGTACCTCCTGCAGAAGTTCCTCCCGCTCGGTCCTCGCCGGGCGGTCCTCCTTCTGGGCGTCGTCTGGGGCGCGTGGCACTGGCCGCTCATCGCGCTCGGCTACAACTACGGCTTCGGCTACCCCGGCGCGCCGTGGACCGGCTTCCTGGCGATGGTCTGGATGACGACGGCCGTCGGGGTGTTCCTCGCGTGGGTCGCGCTCCGCGCCGACTCGGTGTGGCCCGCGGCGCTCGGCCACGGGATGTTCAACGCCTTCGCGGGCCTCGGAACTCTCTTTGCGACGGCCGGCGCGCCGTCGTTACTCGGCCCGACCGCCGTCGGCGCGGTCGCCGTCGTTCCGTGGGTGGTCGTCGCCGGGGTGCTCGTGGTTCGCTCGCCGGCGTTCGAGGCGTAGCCCGTTTCAGAGCGTCGCATCAGAGGGTCGGGCCGGAGCGGTCGCGTCGAAGCGGTCGCGTCAGAGCCGTCGTTTCAGTTCCGCGGCCGTCTTCTCGCCGACGCCGGGCACGTCGGTCAGGTCCTCGACCGACGCCTCGCGGACGCCCTCGACGCTCCCGAACCGCGTGAGGAGCGCCCGGCGGGTTTTCTCCCCGACGCCCGGCACGTCGTCGAGGACCGTCTTCACCTCGTCGCGGAGCGTCTGGTGGTACTGGACGGCGAAGCGGTGGGCCTCGTCGCGGACGCGCTGGAGGACGTGCAGGTGCGGCGCGTCGTCCGGCCAGTCGAACGTCCGGTCGGGCGTGACGACCAGTTCGCGGTCCTTGGCGATGCCGACGGCGGGCACGTCCCAGCCGGTCTCGTCGAGGGCGTCGAGCGCGGCGTTCAACTGACCTTTCCCGCCGTCGATGAGAAGCAGGTCGGGGTCCGGGCGGTCGTCGCGGCCCTCCAGCGCGCGGGCCGCCCGCCAGCGGACGAGTTCGCGCATGTTCGCGTAGTCGTCGTTGCGCTCGGGGAGTCGCCGCCGGCGGTAGTCCGACGTTTCGGCGCTCCCCTCGACGAAACACACGTCGCTGCCGACGACGGCCTTGCCCTGCGCGTGGCTCACGTCGAAGCCCTCGATGCGGGAGACGCGGCGCACGTCGAGGTCGAGTTCGCGGGCGAGCGTGGCGAGGCCGTCGTCGCGGCCGGCGCGCCGGCGGGCGTTCTTCAGCGCGAGTTCGACCAGTTTCGCCTCGCGGCCCGCGCCGGGGACGCGCACGCTCACGCCCTCGGCTTCGAGCCACGCGACCACGTCCTCGTCGTCGGGGCGCTCCGAGAGGACGACCGCGTCGGGGAGGTCGCGCTCGGCGTAGAACTGCGCGAGGAACGCCGAGAGGACCGCGGCCGTGCGGTCTTCGCCTTCCGGGGCGTCGAGGTGGTGACGCGTCCGGTCGACAAGTTGGCCGCGCTCGGCGTGGAGTCGGGCGACGGTCGCGGAATCGCCGCGGAGCGAGACGCCGAGCACGTCGATGGCGCGCTCGTCGGACTGCGACGAGACGGCGTCCTCGCCCGCGCCGTGGAACGACTCGACGGCTTCCAGCCGGTCGCGGAGGTTGGCGGCGCGCTCGAACTCCGCGTCCTGCGCGGCCGCCTCCATCTCCCGGCGGAGCGGGTCGGCGAGGACGCCCGTCTCGCCCTCGAAGAAGCGGACCGCGGACTCCACGTCCTCGCGGTAGTCCCCCGCCGCGATTTCGCCGGTACAGGGGGCCGTACACAGGCCCATCTCGTAATCGAGACACGGCCGCGAACGGTTCGAATACTTGTGGTCCGAACAGCCGCGGAGGCCGTACGTCTCCCGAATCGCCTTCACGACCGTCTCGACGCGGCCCTTGTCGGTGTACGGCCCGAAGACGGTCGCCGAGTCCTCGGGGTCGCGCGTGACCTCGACCCGCGGGACCGCGTGGGCCGTCAGTTGGACCAGCGGGTAGGACTTGTCGTCTTTCAGGCGGACGTTGTAGCGCGGTTGGTGGCGCTTGATGAGGTTGGCTTCGAGGAGCAGCGCCTGCGTCTCAGTGTCGGTAACGGCGAAGTCGATGTGCTCCGCGCGGTCGACCATCCGGGAGATGCGCTCCGACCGGGGGTCCGCGTATGACCGGACGCGGGCGCGGATGTCGACCGCCTTCCCGACGTAGAGCACCGCGTCGCCGGCGACGAACTGGTACACGCCGGGGTCCGAGGGAAGCGCGCTGGCTCGTTCGCTGACCGCGGCAGGGTCCATCTGGGGTGGCTTACCGCGCGAGGGGCTTGAGGCTGACGCGTCGGGCGCAGCGCCGCCTCGTGGCCTTTTGATTATCCACTTTGATAATCTGCTCGAAAGATACTCCTGTGATGCTCTGAAACGTGGCCTCTAATGTCACTTGATATACTATCTCGCGCCCGCTCGTGGTTCGGTGCGAAGACGCCGTTACCGGACGGCGGAATCGTCGCCGGCTCCGCCGCCGACGCGCCCGACCTGAACGTCGACGACGACGTACTTCTCGACGGCGTCGGGCTTCCGGCGTTCGTCCTCGACGAACAGGGTCGCATCGCGGCGTGGAACTCGGGCGTCGAATCTTTGACCGGCACGTCCGCCGACGCCGCGCTCGGTCGCCGCGACCTCGGTGAGACCTTCTACGGCGACGCCGCGGCCCGCGTGCTCGCGGGGCAGGTCCTCGACAACCCCCGCGACGCCGCGTCGCTCGACGGCGTGGAGCTCGACGACCCCGACCGCCTGCTCTACGCGACCGAAGAGACGTTCACGGACGCGAACGGCGACGACTGCCACGCCCGACACACGGCGATGCCGCTCTACGAGGGCGGCGAGCTCGTCGGCGTCCTCCAGACCGTCCGCAACCGGACGACGGAGGTCGAGCGCCACCGCGAGGTCGCCGCGCTCGTCTCCGAGGTCGAGTCGACGCTGACCCAACTGAGCCGGGGCAACCTCGACGCGCGGGCGACGATAGACGAACGCGGCACCGTCGACGACCAACTCTATCTCGTCGTCGACGCGGTCAACGAGACGGCGCGGAACCTCTCGACGCTGGCGTCGAACGTCGAAGACGAGACGGAGACGGCGACCGCGGCGGTCACGCGGGCCGCGTCGGCGGCCGACGCCATCGTCGAGAACGTCGAGGAACAGCGCGACCTCCTCGACGAGGGCGCGACCCAGATGCAGCAGTTCAGCGCGACGATGGAGGAGGTCGCCGCCACCGCCGACGAGGTCGACACCGCGGCCACCGAGGCGCGGCAGGCGACCGCCGAGGGCCGCGAGGCCAACAGCGAGGCGCGAGAGGCGACCGAGAGCGTCGTCACGATGGGCGACGAACTCGTCGACCGCGTGACCGAACTCGGCGGCCGCATGGACGACATCGAGGCGGTCGTGGAGGTCATCTCCGAGGTGGCAGAACAGACGAACCTGCTCGCGCTCAACGCGAACATCGAGGCCGCCCGCGCCGGCGAGGACGGCGACGGGTTCGCCGTCGTCGCCGAGGAGGTGAAGTCGCTCGCCGACGAGACGCGCCAGCACACGGAAGACATCACCGCGCAGATAGAGAACATCCAGTCGCAGACCGGCGAGGCGGTCCACGCGGCGACGGAGTCGAACGACCGCATCGAGCACGCCGACGAGCGCATCTCCGAGATGCTGGCGGCGTTCGAGGAAATCGCTGCTTCCATCGACACTGCCGCGGACGGCGTCGCCGAGGTCTCCCGCGCGACCGACGAGCAGGCCGAGGCAGTCGAGGAACTGACCGCGACAATCGAGGACGTGCGCGACCGGACCGTCGAGACCGAGGGCGCGGTCGACAGCATCGTCACCGCGACAGACGAGAGCACGCAGGCGCTGTCGTCGCTCGCCACCGAGGTCGAGGAACTGACGGGGAACCAATCGGCTCCCTGATGCGAGGCTGACGACGCTCGTTTCAGGCGACGCCGGCGAGGAGGTTCCCGACCGCGTAGGCGACCGTGGCGGCCGCCATTCCGATGACGAACATCTCGACCCCGTTGGCGAGCCACGAGCGGTTCGTCACGAGGCTCCGACTCGCGCCGACGGCGAAGAACGCCGCGGCGGTGACGGCGATGGAGACGGGAAACAGCGGTTCGACCCGGAGCACGTACGGAAACAGCGGTGCCCATCCCGCGACGATGAAGGCGGCGAACGTCGCGGCGGCGGTTCTGACGGGCGTCTTCCCGTCGGTCCGGGCGTGGCCGTCGCCGCGGGCGTCGTGGTAGTCCTCCTCCGAGCGCTCGGCGAGGTAGTTGCTCATCCCCATCGAGAAGCCGTCGGCGAAGAGGTTGGCGAACCCGAGAACGATGACGATGCCCGGGCTCAAAGACGCGCCCGCGACGCCGGCGACGACGGCGAACGTCGTCACGATGCCGTCGTTCGCGCCGTAGATGAGTTCGGGGAGGTATCGGCCCGACGACTCCACGTCGTCGCCCAGCAGCGTCTCCAACATGCCAGATTTCTACGCTCGCGGCGCGAATAAACGGCGGGGGACGCCGGGGCCGCGTCGCGTCGCGCCGCTCCCGCCGATTCGATGCCGGCACGCGTAAGGGTGCCCCGACCGAACCACGGCCCATGAGCGACGACGACACGACGCGGCTCTGGTTGGTCGAGCGGTCCTACGACGACCGGGACCTCATCATCCTCATCTACGCGACGCCGGACGGCGAGTACGAACTCCGGAAGGAGCTCGCCGCGGCCGTGATGCACCAGCGCCGGATGACCGTGACCGCCGCCATCGACGCGCCGACGGAGAACCTCGAACCCGTGGCCGACGACGACCTGCGGGAGCGGTACGCGACGGAGGCGACGAAGATGGCCGACTCCCACGACCCCGGCGACGAAGTCTGAGCCGACGAGAGGTCCGGACCGCCCGACTGCGGCGAGGTGAGCGTCCGACGACCGCCGATTTCCTCCCGGAATGTTATCGGACGTGATTTCCGCACCTAAAACACTTTAAGGCAGTGCGACGCACGCCCGCCCATGGCCGCCATCGAACTGAACGGGGTGACGAAACGGTTCGAAGACGACGAGGGACTGCTCGATTCCCTCCTCCCGTCGTCCGAACCCGACGCCGTCACCGCCGTCGACGACCTCTCGTTTTCCGTCGCTGAGGGGGAGGTCTTCGGGTTCCTCGGTCCCAACGGTGCCGGAAAATCGACGACAATCAACATGCTTCTCGACTTCGTGCGCCCGACGAGCGGGTCCGTCCGCGTGCTCGGACACGACGCGCAGGCCGAGAGCGTGACCGTCCGGCGTCGGACCGGCGTGCTCCCCGAGGGCTACGAGGTGTACGACCGACTCACCGGGCGCGAACACGTCGAGTTCGCCATCGAGTCCAAGGAAGCCGACGACGACCCCGACGAACTGCTCTCCCGCGTCGGCCTCGACCCCGACGAGGCCGGCCGCCGCGCCGGCGGCTACTCCAAGGGGATGTCCCAGCGCCTCGCGCTCGCCATGGCGCTCGCCGGGAGTCCCGACCTCCTCGTCCTCGACGAGCCCTCCTCCGGTCTCGACCCCGCCGGCGCGCGCGAGATGCGCGACATCGTCCGCGCCGAGGCCGACCGCGGCGCGACGGTGTTCTTCTCCAGCCACGTGCTCGGACAGGTCGAAGCCGTCTGCGACCGCGTCGGCATCATGCGCGACGGCGAACTCATCGCCGAGGACACCATCGAGGACCTCCGCGACCGCGTCGACGCCGAGGCGATTCTCCGACTCGACGTCGACGGCGACCCGGACCTCGCGGCGGTTCGCGCTCTCGACGGCGTCTCGTCGGTCGAATCGGACGGCGACCGCCTCGTCGTCGGCTGTACCGACGACGCGAAGACGCGCGTCATCGAGGCCGTCGAGGCCGGCGGCGCGACCGTCGCCGACTTCGAGACCGACTCGGCGTCGCTGGAGGACATCTTCCTCGCGTACACCGAGGGCGACGACCCGGCCGACGAACCGGAGGTGACGGCATGACGCTCGAATCGGTCGCGCGCAAGGACTTCCGCGACGCCCTCCGGTCACGGTGGCTCCTCGGCCTGACGCTGTTTTTCGCCCTCCTCATCGGCGGGTCGACGGCGCTGTTCTACGGCGTCCTGCTCTCCGGTGAGGGCGCGAACTCCGAGACGCTGTTCGGCCTCACCACCGCGTCCGGCGGGCTGTTCAACTTCTCGTATGCCGGTATGCTCGGGTTCGTCCTCGCGCTCATCGCGCTCGTGACGGCCCACGGCTCGCTCATCGACGAGCGCGAGTCGGGCACCATCAAGCTCCTGCTGTCGCTGCCGAACTCCCGGCGCGACGTGGTGTTCGGCAAGCTCGTCGGCCGCGCGCTCGTCGTCCTCGTCTCGATGCTCGTCGGCTTCGTCGTCGCCCTCTTCGCGATGCTGTTCACCGGCGGGCAGGTCATGTTCGTCTCCTACGCGGGACAGGTCGCCCTCTCGGGACTGCTCGCCACGGCGTTCGTCTCCATCGGCGTCTGGCTCTCGGCGACCTCGGCCTCCCAGCGACAGGCGCTGTTCGGCACCGTCGGGCTGTACTTCATCTTCGCCGTCCTCTGGTCGACGGTCGCCACGGGCGTCCCGCGGCTCGTCAACTGGGTCGTCGAACAGCTCGGTCTCACCGCGCTGACCGCGCCGCAAATCGTCCAGATGCGTCTGTTTATCAAGTACCTGAACCCGCTTCGGGCCTACGAGACGCTGGTCGCGGAACTGTACGGTCCCGCGGCCGCCGCCCGCCTGTTCAAGGCCGGTCTCGGCGAGCAGCTCGTCATCCAATCGACGTTCAATGAGTCGCTTCCGTTCTACTTCACCGGGCCGTTCATCCTCGCCATCCTCCTCGCGTGGATCGTCGTCCCGCCGCTGCTCGGCTACCGGGCGTTCGAGAAGGCGGACCTCTGAGGCCGACGTACTGAGCCTGAGGCGGTCGCGCCTGCGTCCGCCTCGGAGAACCGACCTCCGACTGTTCTATTCCGGCGGGTACGCCACGCCGCGCTCCGCGAGCAGGTCTTCGAACTCGGCTTCCGCGAGCGTCGGCACGTCGTTCGCCTCGGCGTCGTCGCGCTTCGACTGGCCGGGATTCTCGCCGACGACGAGGTAGTCGGTGTTGCCGGAGACGGAGCCGGTGACGTTGCCGCCGCGGGACTCGACGAGTTCTTTCACGTCGCCTCTGCTGACGGCGAGCGTCCCGGTCACGACGAACGTGAGGCCGTCGAGTTCGTCGCCGCCGGATTCGACGGGTTCGGGGTCGACGCCGCGGGAGAGGAGCGCGCGAATCACGGCGCGGTTGTCCTCGTTCTCGAAGAAGTCGCGGACGCGACGCGCCACCGTCTCGCCCACGTCGGGCACCGTCGTCAGGCGGTCTTCGAACGCGTCGAACTCGCGCTCGTCGGCGTCGGGTTCGATGGGAAATGCCTCGATTTCGCCGAACTCGCGGGCGAGGCCGCGGGCGGTCGCCTCGCCGACTTCGGGGATGCTCAGGCCGACGAGAAACGAGTCGAGCGACGGATGCTTGGCGTTCTCGACGGCGGCCACGAGGTTCTCGGCGCTCGTCTCGCCCCATCCTTCTAACTCGGCGAGGTCGTCGGCCGTCAGGTCGTAGAGGTCGGCGACCGTCTCGACGAGGCCCGCGTCGACGAGTTGGGCGACGCGCTCTTCGCCGAGGCCGTCGATATCCATCGCGCCCTTGACCGCGAAGTGGCCGATAGAGGCCTCCCGCTGGGCCGGACACGACAGCCCGCCCGAGCAGAACGCCAGCGGGCCGTCGCGGTCCACCGCGCTCCCGCAGACGGGACACTCGTCGGGGAACTCGTAGCTCCCGCCGCCGTCTTCGGTGACCTCGACCACCTGCGGAATCACGTCGCCGGCGCGCTTGACGCGGACGCGGTCGCCGACCGCGACGCCGAGGGCGGCTCTCTCGTCGGGGTTGTGGAGCGTCGCCCGCGAGACCGTCACGCCGCCCACGTCCACGGGGTCGAGGATGGCGACCGGCGTGAGCCGCCCCGTCCGCCCGACCTGCACGACGATGTCGCGGACGGTCGTCACCTCGTGGCGCGCGGGGAACTTGTAGGCGAACGCCCAGCGGACCGAGCGGCTCTTTTCGCCCAACCGCTCGCGGGCCTCCCGCGAGTCCACCTTGATGACCGTCCCGTCGATTTCGTAGTCGAGGTCGTCGCGGGCGGCCTGCATCCGGTCGCGGTAGTCGATGGCCCCCTCGACGTCCGCGGCGCGCTCGATGCGGTCGGCGACGCGGAGGCCCCACTCGCGCAGGCGGTCGAGCGCCGCCCACTGGCTGTCGGGGCGCGCGCTCGCGTCGAGGATGTCGTAGAAGAACACCGCGAGCGGGCGGTCGGCGACGACCGAGGGGTCGAGGTTGCGGAGCGTCCCGGCGGCCGCGTTCCGGGGGTTGGCGAAGGCGTCCTCGCCGGCCTCGACGCGCCGGGCGTTGAGGTCGCTGAAGTCGGACTTCGGCATGTAAATCTCGCCCCGGACGGCGAGTCGGTCGGGGTGGTCGCCGCGGAGCGACAGCGGGACGGTCGGAATCGTCTTCACCTGCGCGCTCACGTCGTCGCCGCGGCGGCCGTCGCCGCGGGTGGCCGCGCGGACGAACTCGCCGCCCTCGTAGACGACCTCGACCGAGAGGCCGTCGAACTTGGGTTCGCAGACGTAATCGACCGCGCCGACCTCGCGGCGGACGCGCTCGTCGAACTCGCGGAGGTCGGCGGCCTCGGTGCTCTGGTCGATAGAGAGCATGGGCGCGACGTGCTCGACCGTCTCCAGCGCGTCGATGGGGTCGCCGCCGACGCGGTTCGTCGGGCTGTTGGTCGTGTCGAGGTCGAACGCGCCTTCGAGCGCGACGAGCCGGGAGAACAGCGCGTCGTAGGCCGCGTCGGAGACGAGCGGGTCGGCCGCGACGTAGTAGCGGTGGTCGTGTTCGCGGACGGCCTCGCGGAGGAGCGCGGCCTGCTCCTCGGCCGCCTCGCGCGAGAGCGACTCGGCGGGCTCGAACTCGGTCGGCGGGTCGCGGAGATAGGGGTTCGACTCGGCGTCGCTCATTGGTTCGGGTGTCGGCCGGACGGCGGGTAAACGCTCCGGGGCGACGGCGAGTCGACCGGTGCGGCCGGCGGCGACGGCTCGTGCCGACCCGCGTCACGCGAACAGGTAGGCGACCCCGAGCGCGGACATGAAGACCCCGCCGAACCGCGTGAGCGTCACGTTCCACTCGGCGGGTTCGACCTCGTCTTTCGGGGTCTTGCTCCCGATGGCGTCGACCCGCTCGCCGAGTTTCGACACGCGGTAGGGGAACGCCGCCGCGGGGAGGCCGAATGCGAGAAAGACGGCGGCGACGAGGAGGAAGTCTCCGGCCATGGAACGCGTCCACGGCCTCGGAGAATAAGCGTGTTGGCGAGGCCGAAGCGCGCTGAGACTGCGGGGAACCGACCGACGCGACCCGCGCCGACGCTCACCTGCGGTTCACGACCATCTCGACCGAGCCCTCGGGACGGAGCGTAATCGAGGGGTCGAACGAGAGGTCGTGGGTCGGGTCGACCGTCCACGACTGGGCAATCGTCGCCAACGCGAGGCGCGCTTCCAGCATGGCGAAGCGGTCGCCGATACACCGGCGCGGGCCGCCGCCGAACGGGAAGTACGCGTACTTCGGGAGGTCGCGTTCGAAGTCCTTCGTCCACCGACTCGGCCGGAAGTCGAGGGGGTCGTCGTAGAACCGCGGGTCGCGGTGGAGGACCCACTGCTGGACCGCGACGGTCTGACCGGGTTCGACGCGGTAGCCGCCGACGGTGTCGGGTTCGGCGGCCTCGCGGATGAGTTCCCACACCGGCGGGTAGACGCGCATCCCCTCCTTGACGACCTGCTCGGTGTAGGTCAGGTCGTCGAGGTCGTCGAAGCCGGGGCGTTCGCCGCCGAGGACGGCGTCGAGTTCCTCGCGGAGCGTCGCCGCCTGCTCCGGGTTCGTCCCGAGGAGGTGGAGCGTGTAGGTGAGCGCCAGCACGGTCGTCTCGTGGCCGGCGAGGAGGATGGTCACGAGCTCGTCGCGTATCTGCTCGTCCGGCAGGGGCTCGCCGTCGTCGTCGCGGAACGTCAACAGGAGCGAGACGACGTCGTTGGCCTCGGGGTCGGGGTCGTTCTCGCGGTGCTCCGCCACGATGCGACCGACGACCTCGGTGAGGTCGTCCAGCGCCCGCTGGTACCGGCGGTTACGCGGGGTGGGGACCCACCGCGGCACGTCCACCGGGCGCTTCATCGAGGTCGACGAGTAGTCCATGACCGTTTCGAGGGCGTCGCCGACGGCGGACTCCTCCTCGCGGATGTCCACGTCGAACAGCGTCTTCGCGGCGATTTCGACGGTGAGGCTCATCATGTCCTCGTGGATGTCGCGCGTCTCGCCGTCCTCCCACGACGACAGCATGCGCTCCGTGTACTCGACCATCACGTCGCTGTAGCGCCGGAGCATCTGCGGGAGGAACGCCGGCTGCATCAGGTGGCGCTGCCGCCGCCAGAACTCGCCTTCGCTGGTGAGCAGACCGTCGCCGAGGACCGTCCCGAGCGACTCTTGGAACAGCCCGCCTTTGATGTACCGCTGGTTCTCCTGGACGAGGACGTGCTCGACGAGTTCGGGGTCGCTCAGTTGGTAGAAGGAGATGCCCCCGATGTCGTACTCGGCGACCGGACCGTACTCGCGGGCGACTCCGGTGATGAACGCCAGCGGGTCGTCCGCGTACCGGAGGGTGTGGTGAACCACGGGCTTCGACGGGGGACTCGGCGGTCGTTCTCGACTGCCTTGCGTGGCTTCTGACATGGATAGAGATACGGGCGGAACCGGGATGGCGCTACTGCCGATGCCCGCCGGCCCTTTATATAGTGGCCCACCAAGTCGGTGACGCGACGACGACGGGGTCACCCGAGGCGGTTCATCACGCGCGACTCGACCTTCCGGAGGTGTTCCGAGACGGTGCTCTGCGAGCAGTCGAGTTCGGCGGCGAGTTCCTCGACCGACACCCGGCGCGGGATGTCGTAGTAGCCGCGCTCGACGGCGGCGTCGAGCACTTCGCGCTGGCGGGCGGTGAGGTCCGCGCGGACGCCGCCGCGGACCGGCTCGTAGTCCGAGAGGCCGTCCACGCAGAACGCGTCTGTGAGCGAGTCGGGGAGTGACGTGACCGCGCCCGTGAGTTGCGCGTGGCTCCCGAGGACGTTGACGACGACGCCGTCGCGGGTGAGCCGAATCGGCATGTCCAAAAGCAGGTCGTGTTCGTCGACGAGTTCGAGCAATCGCCGCACGGCGTCGTCGGGGACGAGATGGACGTGGCAGACGACGCCGCCGTCGGCCGTCTCGTCGGCGTCGAAGTCGACGATATCGGGGTGGTCGGCCAGTCGCGCCTCGATGTCCGGCGGCACGTCTTCGAGGACGCAGAGTTCGACCACGGTCCCGTCGGGCCGGAGCCGCAGGTCGCGAAGCTCCCCGCACGGGTGGCGGCCGTCGACCGCGAACACGTCGTACGGGCTCCCGAACGGGTTTTCCTCGGCGTCGAAGTGGGCCCGGAGACACTTCATGCGTTAGTTCCCCTCTCGCGCCGCCGAGGTATGCAAGTTACTCTCCGACGCGGACCGCCTCGTTTCCTCTGCGCTCTCCCCCGGGCCGGCCGCCGCGTCCCGGCCGCAACCACGGGCAACGCTTGCCGTAACTGACGGTTATTCCTCCGTCCAAGATTATGCACCTGATACATGAATCGAGGCTTCCGCACGCTCGGCCTCCACGCCGGACAGGACCCGGACCCGGCGACAGGGGCCCGCGCCCCGCCGCTCTATCAGACCACGTCGTACGTCTTCGACGACGCGGACCACGCCGCGGACCTGTACGCCCTCGAAGCCGACGGCGACGTCTACTCCCGCATCTCCAACCCGACGACCCGCATCCTCGAACGCCGCCTCGCCGCCCTCGAAGCGGGCGTCGACGCGGTCGCCACCGCCTCGGGCATGGGCGCGCTCGACGCGCTCACGACCGTCCTCGCGTCCGTCGGCGACAACGTCGTCCTCTCGGAGGACATGTACGGCGGCACGGCCTCGTACTTCTCGAAGACCGCCGTCAGACGCGGCATCGAATCCCGGACCGTCGAGACGCTCGACGTGGACGCCTACGAGGCGGCCATCGACGAGGACACCGCCTTCGTCCACGTCGAGACGGTGGCGAACCCCTCGCTGAAGACGCCCGATTTCGAGGCCATCGCCGAGGTCGCCCACGAGCACCGCGTCCCGCTCGTCGTGGACAACACGTTCGCCACGCCCGCGCTCTGTCGGCCCATCGAACACGGCGCGGACATCGTCTGGGAGTCCACGACCAAGTGGCTCCACGGCTCCGGTACGACCGTTGGCGGCGTCGTCGTCGACGGCGGCACCTTCCCGTGGGACGCGGCCGACTACGACGAGCTTTCGGGCGAGAACCCCGCCTTCGGCGTCGACTTCGTCGAGCGGTTCGGCGAGCGCGCCTTCGCCGAGGCCGTCCGCCAGCGCGCCGTCAGGAGCACCGGCAGTTGCCAGTCGCCGTTCGATGCGTGGCAGACTCTGCAGGGCGTCGAGACGCTCGCGCTCCGGATGCGCGCCCACTGCGAGAACGCCCGCCGGGTCGCCGAGTTCCTCCGCGACCGCGACGGCGTCGCGTGGGTCACCTACCCCGGCTTCGAGGACCACGAGACCCACGACCTCGCGACCGAGTACCTGCAGGGCGGCTACGCCGGCATGGTCACCTTCGGCCTCGACGGCGCGGACGACGAGGCGGCCTACGGGGCCGCAAAGACCGTCTGCGAGTCGGTGGACCTCGTGAGCTTCCTCGCCAACATCGGCGACGCGAAGACGCTTCTCATCCATCCCGCGTCGACCACGCACGCCCAGCTCTCGATGGACGAACAGCGCGCCGCGGGCGTCGCGCCCGACATGCTCCGGTTGTCCGTCGGCATCGAGGACGCCGCCGACGTCATCGCCGACCTCGATCAGGCAATCGAACGCGCCCTTCGTCGGCAGGCCGATGGGGGCTCGGAGGAGCGATGAGCCGCACGCGAACCACGCCCGGTCGCCGGGTCGAATCCGATGTCGTCGACATCGGCGAACACGAGTTCGAGTCGGGCGAGATACTGCCGGACCTCAAGGTCGCCTACGAGGCTTACGGCGAGTTCGACGGGCAGAACGCGGTCCTCGTCTGCCACGGCCTCACCGGGAGCCAGCACGTCGCCGGCCACGGCACCGAGTCGGGCGTCTCCGGGCAGGCCCGCGCGTGGTGGGGTGACATCGTCGGGCCGGGCAAGGCGCTCGACACCAACGACTACTACGTCATCTGCGTGAACGTCCCGGGGTCGTGTTACGGCACGAGCGGCCCGGCGAGCGAGGGCCCCGACGGCGAGCCGTGGGGGACCGACTTCCCGCCGGTCACCGTCCACGACTGGACCCGCGCGCAGCGCCGCCTGCTCGACCACCTCGGCGTCGGCCGCTTACACGCCGTCGTCGGCGGCTCCGTCGGCGGCATGAACGCCCTCGACTGGGCCGTGCAGTTCCCCGACGACGTGGAGCGCCTCGCCGTCGTCGCCTCGGCGGCCCGCCTCGACTCGCAGTGTCTCGGCATCGACGCCGTCGCCCGCCGCGCCATCACCTCGGACCCGAACTGGAACGGCGGCGACTACTACGGCGAAGAGCGCCCGTCGCCCGACGCGGGCCTCGGCCTCGCCCGCCAACTCGGCCACCTGATGTACCTCTCGAAGGACTCGATGGAGCGCAAGTTCGGCCGGCGCTCCGCGGGCCGCGGCGACCGCGGCGACGCCTTCCCCTCGGACCCTGCAGCCGCGTTCTTCCCGTACCGCGAGGTCGAGTCCTACCTCGACTACCAGGCCGAGAAGTTCGCCGAGCGGTTCGACGCCAACGCGTATCTGTATCTCACGCGCGCCATGGACGACTTCGACCTCTCGGAGGGTTACGAGTCCGACGCGGCCGCCCTCGCCGCCTTCGAAGGCGAGTCGCTCCTCGTCTCGTTTACCGGCGACTGGCACTTCACGACCGAGCAGTCGGAGTCGCTGGCGGGCGCGTTCCGCCGCGTCGACGTGCCGGTCGCCCACCACGTCGTCGAGTCCGACCACGGCCACGACGCCTTCCTCGTCGAACCCGAGAAGGTCGGGCCGCCGCTCGGCGATTTCGTCGACGAGGGCGTCGCGGGCCGCGCGGTGACCGACACCGCGACCGACGGCGGGGAATCCGACGACGACGAGGACTTCGCGCCCGTTCACTCCTCGCTGTTCTCGCGCTGAGACGCGGGCGTCGAATCGAGGGTACCCCCGGTTCTCGGGGGCTTCTTCTGCGGGACGGTACCGCGTCGCAGAACCCGGCGGGAATTGCGACCGCCACCGCGATTTACGCCCGTCCGCTTCGACGGTCGAGGTATGAGCGACGACAACCCGGGCTTCCACACGCGGAGCCTCCACGCCGGACAGAGCCCCGACTCGGCGACGGGCGCGCGCGCGCCGCCGCTGTACCAGACCACCTCGTACGTCTTCGAGGACGCCGCCGACGCCGCCGCGCAGTTCGCCCTCGAAAAGCCGGGCCACATCTACTCGCGGCTGATGAACCCGACCGTCGGGATGCTGCAGGAGCGCCTCGCCTCGCTCGAAGGCGGCGTGGGCGCGGTCGCCACGTCGTCCGGGATGGCCGCGTTCGACCTCGCCACCTTCCTGCTCGCCTCGGCCGGCGACAACATCGTCTCCGCGTCGTCGCTGTACGGCGGGACCTACACCTACCTCACCCACACCGTCGAGCGCCGCGGCGTCACGACCCGGTTCGTCGACACCCTCGACGTGGACGCCTACGAGGAGGCCATCGACGACGACACCGCCTTCGTCCACCTCGAAACCATCGGCAACCCGGCGCTCGTGACGCCCGACATCGAGGCCATCGCCGAGGTCGCCCACGACCACGGGACGCCGCTGTTCGTGGACAACACGTTCGCCACGCCGTACCTCTGCAACCCCATCGAACACGGCGCGGACCTCGTCTGGCAGTCCACGACGAAGTGGATTCACGGGGCCGGCACGACCATCGGCGGCATCCTCGTCGACGGCGGGACCTTCCCGTGGGACGAGTACGCCGACGACTACCCCGAAATCGCCAAGCCGAACCCGGCGTACCACGGCGTCAACTTCGACGAGACGTTCGGTCCCGCCGGCTTCACCTACGCCGCCATCGCCCGCGGCCTGCGCGACCTCGGCAACGCCCAGTCGCCGTTCGACGCGTGGCAGACGCTCGAAAAGCTCGAATCGCTCCCGCTTCGGATGCGCGCGCACTGCGAGAATGCCCAGGCCGTCGCGGAGTTCTTAGACGACCACGAGAAGGTGTCGTGGGTGAACTACCCCGGCCTCGAATCCCACGAGACCCACGAGGAAGCGGCGAAGTACCTCGACGGCGGCTACGGCGGCATGATTACCTTCGGCCTCACCGACGGCTACGAGGCCGCCAAGGGCACCGTCAACAACGTCGAACTCGCGTCGCTCCTCGCCAACGTCGGCGACGCGAAGACGCTCGTCATCCACCCGTCGTCCACGACGCACCAGCAACTCACCGAGGACGAGCAGGCCGCCGCGGGCGTCACGCCCGACATGGTCCGCCTGTCGGTCGGCATCGAGGACGTCGACGACATCATCGACGACCTCGACCAGGCGATTCGCGCCGCGTCGAACTGAGTCGGCTCGCCTCGCCTCGGTGGAGTCGTTCCCGGCCGGCGGGTCGGCGTCGTCGGCGGCGGCGAGTGGGTCGGCGACCGACCGCCGTTCCTTTTATTCCCGCGTCAGTAGGTACCTCCGTGGTAGAAGCACTCCTCTTCGTCGGTCTCCTGGTGGCAGTGTTCGTCGGGTTCAACATCGGCGGCTCGTCAACGGGGGTCGCCTTCGGCCCCGCGGTCGGGAGCGACGTGCTCGGAAAGCTCGCCGCCGCGGCCCTGATGACCGGGTTCGCGCTCCTCGGCGGGTGGACCCTCGGCCGGGAAGTCGTCGCCAAGATGGGCGGTGAAATCGTCCCGCAAAGCGAGTTCACCCTCGCGGCGAGCGTCGCCGTCCTCTTTTTCGTCGGCTTCGCGCTGTTGGTCTCCAACACCTTCGGCGTCCCCGCGTCCACGTCGATGACGGCCGTCGGGGCCATCGCGGGCCTCGGTCTCGCCCACGGGTCGCTCGACGCCGGCGTGATGCTCGAAATCATCTCGTGGTGGATCGTCGCGCCCGTCATCGCCTTCTGGGTCTGCGCGGTCATCGGGCGGTACGTCTACCCCTACCTCGACGCGTGGCTCAAACTCGACCGAAGCCCCGGCGCGCTCGTCGCGCTCGACCGCGACGGCGGCGTCCCGCGGCCGCGACTCGGGCCGAACACGACATACCGGGAGTTCGGGAGCACCGTGCTCGTCGTCGTCGTCGCCTGTTACATGGCGTTCTCCGCGGGCGCGTCGAACGTCGCCAACGCGGTCGCCCCGCTCGTCGGCAACGGCGCGCTCGAAATGAACACCGGCATCCTCGTCGCCGGCGGCGCTATCGGCCTCGGCGCGTTCACCATCGCCCGCCGGACGCTCGACACGGTCGGCAACGACCTCACGCAACTGCCCATCCTCGCGGCGCTCATCGTCGAGACGGTGAGCGCGTCGCTCATCTCCTTCCTGTCGGCCATCGGCATCCCCGCCAGCCTCGCCGTGAGCGCGACGATGTGCATCGTCGGTCTCGGCTGGGGTCGGGCGACCCGTACCGTCACCCTCGGGGAGGCCCTGAGCGGCGGCGAGGCCCCGCCGGTCTCGGTCAACGCGCTCACCGTCGAACGCGAGGACGAGGTGCCGAAGATGGGCGAGGAAGCGCCGGACGAACTCTCCGCGCAGGACCTGTTCGACCCCGGCACGACCGGGCGCGTCATCTTCTTCTGGATGCTCACGCCCTCGCTTTCGGCCATCGCGTCGTACGCGTTGTTCTCGGCTGACATTATCTGAAGCGCTCGCCCGACCCGCCGGCCGTTCCGAAACCATCACGGTCAACAATGAAACAAACGGGCGGCCATCGCCCCGGTACGGGTCGAATTCGGCGCACGGAACAGCAAAGTCTAATGGGGTGGCCTTCGAATCCTCTGTCGATGCCCACGGTAACCTACCTCAACTACGAAGTTCTCGACGACAACGGCTGGGACCTCGACGACGACAACCTCTTCGAAGAGGCGGCCGACGCCGGTCTCGACGCCGAAGACTACGGTGAGATGGAAGTCAACCAGGGCGAGTACATCCTTGAAGCCGCCGAGGCCCAGGGCTACGACTGGCCCTTCAGCTGCCGCGCAGGTGCCTGCGCGAACTGTGCGGCCATCCTGAAAGAGGGCGAAATCGAGATGGACATGCAGCAGATCCTCTCCGACGAGGAGGTCAACGACAAGAACGTCCGTCTCACCTGCATCGGTTCGCCCATCGAGGACGAGGTCAAGATCGTCTACAACGCGAAGCACCTCGACTACCTGCAGAACCGCGTCATCTGAGGCGCTCACCCGCACATTTCTTTCGACGCGCCGACCCGTGACCAGCGGCTACGCCGTTTGTCCGCCCCGTGAACTGCGAGGCCGACAGCGATTTGTCCCGCGACGCGGTCGCTTCGCTCGTGTCGAGTCTCACGACCGTCGCCCGGGAACTCCGTTCTGACCGCTCGCTTCCGTCCGAAGCGACCGAACTCGGACGGCTCGGACTGTTTCTCGCCTGTCTCGCGGTGGCGAGCGCGGTCAGCTACTGGGTCGCGCTCAGGCTCCGCGGCGTCCCGATAGTCGGCGCGCTCTCGTCGCCGGACGTCGCCGGACTCGCGATTCCGACGCTCGCATACGCGAGCTATCGCGGCGTCTCGCTCCGGTTCGGCCCGCCCGAGCGGTCCCGACTCGCCGACGCGCTGGCGACGGCCCTCGCGCCGGGGCTCGCCGTCGTCGCCACGAGCGCCCTCCTCGCGGTCGGCTTCGACGCCTCGTACGCCGCGCTCGTCGGGTGGACGTACCACCCCGAGGCGTCGGTCGCAACGGCGGCGGTTCGGGCCGCCGAAGACGCGGCGCTCGCGGGGCTCGGGTTCGGGCTCCTCGTCGCGGTCGTGTTCGACCTCGGCTCGTCGCGGGTCGGCCTCTCGCCCGCTCGCGCGGTCGCCGCGACGGCCGCGCTCGTGACGTTCTTTCGCTCGGTGCTCCGCGACGCCGCCTTCACGCTGGTCGTCTTCCCGAAACCGTGGCGTGTCGCCACCGTCTCCCTTCTCCTCGTCGCTACCGTCTGCGGCTGCGTCGCCGCCGGCGTGACGTACCGAAGCGCGGTCGAGCGGTCGCTCCGCCCCGTCTCGCGGCCGGCGCTCGCTCCCCTGTTCGCCTTCGGACTGCTCGGTCTCGTCGCCTTCGGGACCGTCTTCGCCGAGTTCCCCGGCGGCGTCGAGCACCTCCTACGGGCGCTCGCGTTCGGCGTCGCCGCCTTCGGCTACGCCCGCGCGGAGTCGGTGTGGGTCCCCGCGGCCGCGCTGGCGCTGTTCTCGATTTCGGTTCGACTCGTCGGCTTCGTGGAACTCGCGGCGTTCTGACCCGTCGGCGGGGTCGGTTTCAGGATTGATACCCGTCCCGAACACCTAACTCCCCTGCCCCCAGTCTGCGGGTATGTTCGGTATCGGCACGCTCCCCGACCTCCTGCGGTTGGCGGTGCTCCCCATTCTCGCGTGGACCGCGGTACGCGACGTCCGCACGCGGCGCGTCCCCAACGTCGTCTGGTATCCGCTGGCCGCGCTGGGTCTCGTCCTGCTCGCGTGGGAACTGGTCGGCCACCTCCCGCCCGAGACCGTCTTCGACCGGCTCTATCTGATTCGCGTCGGCGTGAGCGTCTGTCTCGTCGTCCCGCTTTCGTACCTGTTCTGGCGGCTCGGCGGCTTCGGCGGCGCGGACGCGAAGGCGCTCATGGTGTTCGCCGTCCTGCTCCCGACGTTCCCCAGCTACACCCTCGCCGGGACGGAGTTCCCGCTGGCCGCCACCCGCCTCGGCGTCTTCTCGATGACGGTTCTCACGAACACGGTCATCGTCGGCCTCGCCTACCCGCTTTTCCTCGCCGCCCGGAACCTCGCCGACGGCGAGTTCGAGTTCCCCATCTCGTTCGTCGGCCGCCGCGTCCCCGTGGCGTCGCTCTCGACGGCCCACGGCCGCCTGTTCGAGTCGCCCGAGGGCGTCACGCGGAACGGCCTCGACCTCGACGCGCTCCGGATGTACCTGCGCTGGCGCGGCCTGACGCTCTCGGACCTGCGTTCGAACCCGGACACGCTCCGCGACCCCGACAGCATCGACGAGACGTTCGACCCGACGGACGGCGCGGTCCACCGCGCGGCGACCGACGGCGGCGCGTCGGCCGATTTCGACGGCGACGACGCGGCCGCGGACGCCGGCGACGGAGACACCGCCGGCGGAGGAGACGCCCCCGGCGACGGGGACGCGGACGCCCCGTCCGACGACCCGTGGGGCGCGGCCCGGTTCCTCGACAGCATCGAGGGCACCGCCTACGGCACGTCGCCCGAGAAACTCCGCGGCGGACTGGAACTCGCGGCGACCCGCGAGTCGGTGTGGATTTCCCCGGGCATCCCGTTTCTCGTCCCCATGTTCGTCGGCCTCGTCGTCGCGTTCGTCTACGGCGACGTCCTCTTCGGCGTCCTCGGCGCGCTCGGCATCGTCTGAGAACTCGCGGAGAGTCGGGTCGGGCGCGCCTCCCGCGCGGCGACGCACAAGAGATAACCCCCGCCACCGCGTGGCCCGAACCATGACCGTCGATGTCGACTTCGGCGAGGACGGCCTCGTCCCCGCCGTGGCGCAGGACGCCGACTCCGGAGAGGTGCTCATGCTGGCGTACGTCTCGCCCGAGGCGCTCGACCGAACCGTCGAGACGGGCCGGGCGCACTACTACTCGCGGAGCCGCGACGAACTCTGGGAGAAGGGTGCTTCGAGCGGCCACACACAGGAGATTCGGGAGGTCCGCGTCGACTGCGACGCCGACACCCTGCTGTACCTCGTCGACCAGACCGGCGGCGCGTGCCACACCGGCCACCGGTCGTGTTTCTACCGCACCGTCGAGGGCGAGCACGTCGGCGAGCGCGTCTTCGACCCCGACGCGGTCTACGACGACGAGTGACCGATGCGAGCCGACCGATGACGGGCGCGACCGGCGCGACGACCACGGCGACCCCCGTGGCGACCGACCGATGACCGCGGTCGCGGGCCGATGGTGAACGTCAGTCCGATTTCGGTGGTCGCCATCGTCGTTGGGCTGACCTGTTTCGCCCTCGGCGGCCGACTGCTCAAGAGCGCCGCGGCCGCCCGCCGGGTCGCCCGCTCCGACGACCCGGAGTTCGTCCTCGACCCGACCCGCGAGGACCCGCCGGACGACGAACTCGACGGCGACGACCTCGAACGCGGCTTCATGCTTCTGGTGTTCGGCGCGCTGGCGCTCCTGTTCGCGGCGATTAGCCTGTGAGCGGCGCGTGAAAAGAGGTTCTTTTCGGTCGGTTCTGCGGTCGAGTTACAGCGTCGCAACCGCGTGTCGGAGCGCGTCGGCGGCGTCCTCGGCGAGTTCGCTCGCGCGCTCCTCGGAGCGACCTTCGGCGTAGACGCGGACCTTCGGCTCGGTCCCGGAGGGGCGGACGAGCACCCACGCGTCGCCGTAGTCGAGGCGGTAGCCGTCGGTCGTGTTCGGGGTCGCGTCGGCCGATTCGGCGTAGTCGGCGGCGGCGTTGAGCATCGCCGTCAGCTCGGCTTCCTCGTCGTATTCGAGATTGATGCGGACGTTGTAGTAGTCCTGATACGGGGCGACGAGTTCGCTCGGCGGGCGCTCGGCGACGAGTTCGAGGAACTTCGCCGCGATGTACGCGCCGTCGCGGACGAGGCGGTAGTTGGGGTAGAACACCCCTCCGTTGCCCTCGCCCGCGACGGGGACGTTCCGCCCCTCGCGCCAGAGTTCGCGGACGCGGGTGATGAGGTTCGTCGCGCCGATGGGCGTGAGTTCGAGGTCGGCACCGACCGCCTCGCAGACGTCGACGAGCCGCTGGGAGACGTTCACGGCGGAGACGGTCGCGTCGCCCGGTTCGAGGGCGGCGGCCGCGAGGGCGGCAAGCGACGCCTCGCCGGAGATGCACTCGCCGCGCTCGTTCACGAAGACGGCCCGGTCGGCGTCGCCGTCGTGGGCGATTCCCACGTCGGCGTCGGTCGCGCGGACGAGACGTTCGAGGTCGCGGAGGTTCTCGGGGACCGGTTCGGACTGGCGGCCGGGGAAGTGGCCGTCGGGTTGGGCGTTGACGGTGCGGACCTCGCAGCCGAGTTCGCGGAGGAAGTCGGGCGTGACGAGCGACCCGGCACCGTGGCCGGGGTCGAGCGCGACCGTGAGGTTCGCGGCGGCGATCTTCTCGCGGTCGACGTTGGCGAGGAGGTCCTCGCGGTAGCCGTCGTTCGCGGTCTCGACCGACCGGACGCTCCCGACGGCGTCCCACTCGGCCACGTCGAACTCCTCGGCGAGGATGTGGTCTTCGATGCGCTCTAACTCCTCGACGGCGAGTTCGACGCCGTCGTCGCCGACGAGTTTGACGCCGTTGAACTCCGGCGGGTTGTGCGAGGCCGTGATGACGACGCCCGGAACGGTCTCGGTCTCGCAGTAGCGGACCGCGGCGGGAGTGGGGACGACGCCGAGGTCGTCCACGTCGACGCCGACGCTCGCCAGCCCGGACTCGGCGGCGTTGACGAACATCTCACCCGTCGTCCGGGTGTCCCGTGCGATGGCGACCCGGTCCGCGTTCCAGACCGTGCCGGCGGCCTTGGCGACGCGGAGGACGAACTCCGGGGTGAGGCTCTCACCCACCACGCCGCGGGTGCCGCTGGAACCGAAGAGTTTCATTGAGTGTGTGTGAACCCCGGCGCGACAAAGCCGTTCCGAACTGGTGGCTCCGCTGAGACGTTTCCCGCCGCGTCTCGGTCACCGACTCCCGGTCGCCGTATCCGGTGCGTTTACGCACGTCGCTCGCCCACGGTGGCGTATGTTCCCGGAGTTCGAAGTCGTCCCCGCGGTCGACATGCAAGACGGCGAGGTCGTCCAGCTCGTGCAGGGCGAACGCGGCACCGAAAAGACCTACGGCGACCCGGTCGAGGCCGCCCGCCGCTGGGTCGACGCCGGCGCGGAGACGCTCCACCTCGTCGACCTCGACGGCGCGTTCGAGGGCGAGCGGAAGAACGCCCCGGCGGTCGACGCCGTCCTCGACGCGGTCGACGTGCCGCTCCAACTCGGCGGCGGCATCCGCACCGCCGACGACGCCCGCGACCTTCTGAACCGCGGCGTCGACCGCGTCATCCTCGGCACCGCGGCCGTCGAGAACCCCGACATCGTCGCCGAGCTCGCCGACGACTACCCCGACGGCGTGATGGTCAGCCTCGACGCGAAGGGCGGCGAGGTCGTCGTCTCCGGGTGGACCGAGGGGACCGGTCTCGACCCCGCCGAGGCGGCCGCCCGGTACGAGGACCTCGGCGCGGCGGCCATCCTCTTTACCGACGTTGACGTGGAGGGGCGACTCGAAGGCGTCCACCTCGACACGACCTCGGCGGTCGTCGACGCGGTCGACATCCCGGTCGTCGCCTCCGGCGGCGTCGCCTCGCTCGACGACGTCCGCGCGCTCCGCGAGGCGGGCGCGGCGGCGACCGTCGTCGGCACCGCGCTCTACGAGGGCCGGTTCACGCTCGCAGAGGCGATGGAGGCGTAGCCGCGTCGCTCACGTCCCACGCGCCCAGCGCCGAAGCGCCGCGCGGCCGCGCGGCGCTACGCGTCGAGATACGCGGCGACGGCCGCGACGAGGCTCTCGACCGTTCCGTAGACGCCGACGGCGACGAACAGCGCGCCGATTATCACGGTCTCGGGGCGCGAGGTCGCGAGGAACGGCCCGGCGAGGACGAGCATGCTGACCGTCACGACGTCCCGTTTCGGGCTGCCGGTCGCTCCGCGCCGCATCAGTCGCTCGCCCCCGGACGAGTCGGCTCACGGCGCATCCGCTCGCGGCGCGTCGACCCCCGCCGCGTCGGCTCGCTACCTGTCACTTCGGACGCCCCCGCCGAGCACCGCCGCGCCGACCGCGAGCGTCACCAGCGCGACGCCGAACGCGACGGCGACCCCGGACCGCGCGGTGAGCAGGAGTCCCCCGACGCAGATGGTGTACCCCACCACCAGCGCTCCCTTTCGCTGCATACCCCACCGTACGCGTCCGAAACCATGAACGTCCGTCAGACGCGCGTCTGACGCGCCGGTGGCGTGAATCACCCGCTCGGCGACGAGAATCCCTATATGCGCGGCCCGCCTCGAACGCGACATGAGCGACGCCGACCGACGCGCGGCCGTCTCCAGAGAGACGGCCGAGACGACCATCGACGTGACGCTGGCCATCGACGGCGACGGCGACGCGGTCGTCGACACCGGTATCGGATTCTTCGACCACATGCTGGAGGCCTTCGCCAAACACGGCCTGTTCGACCTGACCGTCCAGTGCGACGGCGACCTCCACATCGACGACCACCACACCGTCGAGGACGTGGCCATCGTCCTCGGCGAGGCGTTCACCGAGGCGCTCGGCGACAAGCGCGGCATCGTCCGCTACGCCGACCGCAAGGTCCCGCTCGACGAGGCCGTCGCCTCCGTCGTCGTGGACGTGTCGGGCCGCCCCTTCTTCGAGTTCTCCGGGGAGTTCTCCCAGCCCTCTATCGGCGAGTTCACCAGCCACATGGCCGAGCACTTCGCCATGTCGCTCGCGATGAACGCCGGCCTCACGCTCCACGCGGGCGTCGAGGGCGACAACGCCCACCACGAGGTCGAGGCGCTGTTCAAGGCGCTGGCGCGGTCGCTCGACGACGCGACTCGCGTGGACCCGCGGCGCTCCGACACGCCGAGCACGAAAGGGAAACTGTAGTCACCGCTTTTTCTCCGAGTTCCCGCGTTCGACCGCTCAGGGCCGCCGGAGCGTCCCCGCGTCGTCGACGAGCAGGCCGCGTTCGATTGCGTAGTCGAAGATATCGGCGACCTCGTCGTCGTCGAGGTCGTACGCGCCGGACGCCAGCGCCTCGACCTCCGCCCGCTCGACGGGGAACTCCCGGTTCTGGAGGATGCGGATGACCTTCCGGAACTTCGGCGGCTCCCCGTCCCGGCCGGACGACTCGGCGCTCGTCTGTGGCTCCTCGGCGGCGGCGACCGACTCGGGTTCGTCGTCGGTCTGTTCTGCTTCGTCGGTCTGTTCTGCTTCGTCGGTCTGTTCTGCTTCGCCGGTCTGTTCCGCTTCGTCGGAGTCGCCGGTCTCGTCCGACGAGTCGTGGTTCGCCGGCTCCGGCGGCGTCGGCGCGGGGTCGACCGCGTTCACGTCGACGGAGGCGGCCTCGCCGACCGACCCGCCCGCAGTTCGCTCCGGTGCCGCGGACGCGCCCGTCTCGGCCCGCGCGTCGTCGGCCACGTCCACGTCGGCGTCGACGCCGAGTCGGGAGAGAAGCGGCGCGATGACCTCGCCGAGCGTCTCCTCGCAGTGCTCGCAGAGGACGACGCGGCGCTGGTCGTCGGCCGGCGTCAACGCCGGCGGCAGTACCTCGAACACGCCGACGGCGTCGGTCCCACAGAAGTCGCAGGTGCGTAGTTCGCGCATGCACGACGGGTCTCCGCGCCGACGGTTAAACCCACTCCCCGGCCGCGACCCCGGTGGCCTGCCCGCGGCGTCGGTCGCCCGTCCGCGGCGTCGCCCCCGCGGCACCGTCGCCCCGCGGTCGCCGGTGACGGACCACTTAATGTACCCGCCCGCAAATCCCCCGACCAACGAATGTTCGACGAGATTATGGAGAAGTTCGAGGGCAGCCCGAGCCAGCAGGCCGTCATCCGGCTCCTCTTGGAACGGGGCTTTTCCGTCAACGACCAGGGACGGGTCGTCTCGGGCGGCATCGAGATACCGAACACCGGCATCGCCCGCGAGGCCGACGTCGACCGGCGGGTCGTCGACTCGACGACAGACGCCATCCTCGCCGACGAGGAGCTTCGGCGAATCTTCCAGAACATCTCGTCGATTCCGAGCCTGATGGACCTCGCGCCGGTGCTCGACCTCTCCGTGCTCACCGTCGAGGTCGCCGACGCCGACGAGCCCGGCATCGTCGCCACCGTCACCTCGAAGCTCGCCGACGCGGACATCTCGATTCGACAGACGATAAGCGAGGACCCCGAGTTCACCGACGACCCGAAGCTCTACATCATCACCGACGAACCGATTCCCGGCGACCTGCTCAACGACCTGTCGAACCTCGATTTCGTCCGCCGAATCACCATCGCCTGAGCCGGTCCGTCGGCTCCGCGAATATTCTGTCAACGCTGCAATAAGATTCTTGTGACCTCCCGCGGTAGGTTTTCGCATGGGTTCCATGCGCAGTTGCATGTGCTGTGGTGAGCCGATCTCCGAGACGCGCCACCTCTGCGGCGTCTGCATCCAAAACGGGTGTACGTCGTACGCGGACGCCTGCGGTCAGTAGCGCGTCGCGTTCGGTCCGCGCCCCCGTCGCCTTCCCTTCCCCGACGCCGGCGTCGGTTCGCCGACGACACGGTGCGAACGCTTTTCCACGCCGCGCCGCCAACTCGGTGGCATGACCGACGCCTATCGAACCGTCGCCGGCCGGGCCGACGCCCGCTTCGAGGTCAACGGCTCGGAGTTCATCGGCTACGTCTCCCCCGCGGAGACGGTCGAGGAGGCGGAGGCGTTCGTCGCCGAAATCGAGGAGCGCCACCCCGACGCCACCCACAACGTCCCCGCCTACCGGGTGCCCGCGGGGTCGGCCTCGTCGTCGGTGCCCGGCGGGGGGAGCGTCATGCTCCGCGAGTACCAGAGCGACGACGGCGAGCCGAGCGGTTCGTCGGGCAAACCGGCGCTCAACGTCCTCGTTCAGCAAGACGTGCGCAACGTCGCCGCCGTCGTGACGCGCTACTACGGCGGCACCAACCTCGGCGTCGGCGGCCTCGCTCGCGCGTACTCCCGGGCCGTGAAGGAGGCGCTCGACGCCGCGGGCGTCGTCGAGGAGATACCCCACGAGCGGTTCACCGCGACCGTCGAGTACGACGACTCGGGGAGCGTCCGCGGCCTCTTGGAGAGCGCGGGCGTCGAGTTCGAGGCCGCCTACGAGGCCGACGTCTCCTTCGCGGTCCGCGTCCCCGTCGAGGACGGCCCGGACCTCCGCGACCGCATCCGAAGCGCGACCAGCGGCCGCGCGGACATCGAGTAGCGCGGCCGCGACGTTCCGTTTTCGACGTTCAGTCGGTCGGCTCTACCTGTTCCGCGGGGGTCGGCGCGGCCTTGTCGCCCGCCTCGCGGCGGTTCTTCGCGGCCAGCGCGCCGAACAGCGCCCCGCCGGCCGCGCGCATGGCGAGGTCGACGGGGACCGTGTTGGGGACCTCGCCGACGAGTCCGAGGAAGCCGCCGAGGTCGTACACGGCGTTCAGAAGCAGCATCGGTGCCATGAGGAGGAACGCCGAGAGGGCGAACAGGGCGCGTTCGGTCTGCGACACGCGGCTGTAGAGGTAGCCGATGACGGTCGCGCCCAGTCCGACGACGCCGACGAAGACGCCCGCCACCGGGATGACCACCTCGGGGACGAAGTAGCCCACGTCGGCCACGTCGGCGAACGTGACGACCGCCGCGGCCTCGCCCCGCCCGCGGAGGAGCAGGATGCCCGGCGTGAGGGCGAACGCGAACGGCACGATGGCCTTGTTGAGCGACAGCGAGAACGCCTTCGTCCCGGTCCGGAACGGATTGGACCGGGCGATACCGGAGGCGGCGTACGCCGCGACCGCCACCGGCGGTGTGATGTCCGCTATCACCCCGAAGTAGAGGATGAACAGGTGGGCCGCGAGCAGCGGGATGTCGGAGGACTGCGCGATGGCCGGCCCGAGCAGCGAGACGAGGATGATGTACGTCACCGTCGTCGGCATCCCCATCCCGAGGATGATGGAGGCGATGGCGGTGAAAAGCAGCAGGAGGACGATAGAGCCGCCGGCGACCGCCTTGATGAGCGCGGTCAGGTTCGGGCCGAGTCCGGTCGCGCTGACGACGCCGGGGATGATGCCCGCGGCGGCGACGGCGACGACGACCTCGGTCGAGGTGCGCGCGCCGGAGTCCATCGACTTCCCGATGAACGTCACGTAGCGGAAGACGTTCAGGTCGGACAGCGACGGCCGCGAGACGGCGTTGGCGACGTTGTCGGCCGCCTCGTCGACCGCGTCGTCGAACTCCAACAGCGGCGAGTCGAGCGCCGGCCGGACGAGCATCACGACGAGGCTGACGAAGATGGCGATGACGCCGAGGTCGCCCGCGGCGGCGAACAGCGCGGCGGTCGCGCCCAGCGGGTCGCCGCTCCCGCCGGTGACCGCGTCGACGATGCCGACGCCGGTGGTGACGTACGAGCCGAGTTGCGCGACGAACGCCGCCGCGATAGCGCCCAAGAGGGGGACGCGGGTCCGCTCGCTGTACGCCGCGACGACGGACAGAAGCGCCATGATGGCGATGAGCGTGAACCACGCCGAGCGCGCGACCGTCAGGCGCTCGACGAGCAGGTAGTACATGAGCAACACGAGCGGGATGAGGTAGAACCACCCGCGGGAGAGGTGCTTGCCGAGGTCGACGACCTCGGAGCGGTCGAGGCCGCCGATACCGGCCCGGGTCGCTTCGAGGTGGACCATCACCCACACGCCGAAGAAGAACACCACGGCGGGGATGGCCGCCGCGATGATGATGTCGGAGAAGGGGACGCCGATGAACTCAATCATGAGGAACGCCGCCGCGCCCATCACCGGCGGGAGAATCTGTCCGCCGGAGGAGGCGGAGGCCTCGACGGCCCCGGCGAACTCCGAGCGGTAGCCGGAGCGCTTCATCAGCGGGATGGTGAACGCGCCGGTCGTCACCGTGTTGGCGATGGAGGAGCCGGAGATGGTCCCCATGAAGCCGGACGCGAGGATAGACGCCTTCGCCGGGCCGCCCTTTCGGGTCCCGGTCGCGGCGTACGCGAGGTCGATGAACCACTGGCCGGCCCCGGACATCTCCAGGAACGCCCCGAACAGGATGAAGATGTAGATGAACTGCACGGAGACGGTGACCGGGATGCCGAAGACGCCGTTTTCGGTGTTGTACCAGAGGTTCTGGACGATGTTCGCCCACGACCCCTCGGGGATGGACAGCACGCCGACCAGCGGCATCGACGGCGAGATGAGGTAGCCGAACTTCGCGTAGACGATGAACGAGGCGACGATGACCATCAGGTAGAACCCGAGCGAGCGGCGGGTCGCCTCCAGGACGAGGAGGACGCCGACCGCGCCGAGGAAGAACGGGTAGGACACGTCCGCGAAGGGGAGCACGCCGATGACCGCGACGACCGCGTCGGCGAGGAAGCCCAGCGGGCCGAGCGTCTCGGACAGCGAGACGAACGGTGCGCCGAGGTACTCGGCGACCGTCCGACCGGCTTCGAGTCCGAACACGCGAAGTTGCTGTATCTCGGACCACTCGAACACCATGTAGGCCGCCGTGGCGACGGCGAGTACGATGCAGAACACGTCGAGCGGCGTCACGCGCTCGCGTTCGGGGTCGACCGCGAGCCACCGGACGAACCGGCGGAGGCCCGCCGCACCGCGGGTGAGCGGGTGGTCCTCGCCGAGACTCGACGCGAGGCTCGGGACCACGCGGCCGAGCGCCGTGGCGAACCTGCCGTGGCCGGTCGTCGGCGGGAAGAGGACGAACGCCAACACGAGCGCGAAGGCGACGTGGATCGAGTTCACCTGCAGGAGTTGGAGCGCCCCCAGCGACACCTCGCCGACGAGCGGTAGCGTCGCGGCGAACTCGAAGCCGCGGGCGGCCAGCCACGACTGGAAGACGGAAAACGAGATCGCGACGAGCGACGTGAGAATCGCCGCCCACCCCGAGAGCGTCCGCTTCCGGTCGATGCCCTCCAGCATCTCCTGTGCCTCTTCTTCGGATAGTTCTTCGTCGGTGCTCGCGGCCTCGCGGTCGTCGTCCGCGGGCGACTCGCCGCCGTCGGTTCGAACCGGCGGGTCGGCCGGTGCCGCGTCGGGCCGGGAGTCGCGTCGGTCGTCGGGGCCGTCGGTTCGGCCCTCGTCGTGTGTTCGGTTCATCGTTGGTCAGTGGAGGGCGGCGTCGAGGACGGAGCGGTGCGTGACGTACAGGCGGACCGAGCGCGCGTCGGAGAGCGCTACGAGGTCGTAGGTCCGGTCACCGACGTGTAGTTTGTGGCCGGCGATGCGGCCGGGTTTGACGTACAGGTCCTCGTAGCTCCCCTCGGGGTCGAAGACGAACGAGCCGTTCTCGGTCGTCACGTTCGCCCGAGCGGGGAGTCCCGCGCCGTAGGATTTGAACTCCATTTTGGTCATGACGAGCTCGCCGTCCCGAACCGCGTAGGCGTCGAGGACGCGCGTCTTCTCGACGCTGTGGGTGTATTCGAGCGCGACGGTCGTGTTCTCTTCGACCGGCATCGTCTGTAGTCGCTCGCCGGTCTCGGCGTCTTCGACGACGAGCACCTGTCCGGCCGGGACGGCGGCGCTTCCGCCGACGGCGACCGCCAGCACCGCGACTACGACGAGGAGACGTGTGGGAGTCGAATCAAGCATCGAAAGGTGGGTAGGAAACCGCTGTTCGAAAGTGAATCGAAGCGTCCCGCGTTAGCCGAAGTAGGCCTGCGCGCCGGGGTGAAGCTCGATGGACATGCCGTCCTGTGCGCTCTCCTTGGAGATGAACTCCGTCTTGATGGTGAGCTGGTCGACGTTGTCGAAGATGGCGCCGGTGACCGCTTCGACGGTCGCCTCGGGCTGTTCGGCGTTGGTCGCGATCATGGCCTGAACCGAGACGGTCGGGGCGGGGTTCTCCAGCCCGTAGGTGCCCGACGGGACCTCGTCGTCGGCGTAGAACGGCGCGGCGTCCTTGACGGCCGTGCGGTTGTCGCCCTCGATGGGGACGATGCGGACGTCCTCGGTCGCGGCGAGCTCCTCGATGGCACCGACCGGCCAGCCGCCGACGACGAACGCGGCGTCGATGTCGCCGTTCTTCAGCTGGTCGGAGGCCTGCGAGAAGCCGGTGTTCTGCTCGCTGTAGTCGGAGATGCCGAGGGCTTCGAGAATCTGGGTCGCGTTGACCTGCGTGCCCGAACCGAGGTCGCCGGTGTTGATGGTCGCACCGGAGAGGTCCGAGGGCGTCTCGATACCCGTGTCCGCGAGCGTGACGATGTGAATCGTCTCGGGGTAGAGCGTGGCGACGCCGCGGAGGTTCTCGACGGGGCTGCCCTGGAACGCCTCGATGCCCTCGCCGTTGCGGGCGAAGTAGGCGACGTCGTTCTGAATCAGCGCGAAGTCCGCGTCGCCGCGGGCGAGACTACCGACGTTCTCGACGGACGCGCCGGTGGACTGCACCTGAAGCGTGAAGTCGGTCTGCGACTCGACGACCGACTTGAACTCGTTCGAGAGGGGGTAGTACGTGCCGCCCGTCCCGCCGGCGTGCCACGAGAGTCGGCTCTCCGTGCCACCGTTACCGCCGGATTCGGTCGTCGTCTCCTCGGCGGCGGTAGTGGTCTCTTCGCCGCCGGATTCGGTCGTCGTCGTGGTCGTCTCTTCGCCACCGCCGCCGGAACAGCCGGCGAGTCCGGCGAGGCCAGCGGCACCTGTCGCGGCGATAAACTGTCGGCGGTCAAGCTTTCGAGTCATACAGTCCTATTCGACGCGATGCGTATTTATGGTTGTTCATGTCAATGACCAGCTAATCGCGATTTTCCCGCCGATACTGCCACATAATTACCGAATTTTGAATAGTAATTCGATAACGAGGCACATCCCTGAACTGGTCGGTCGAAAGAGGACTTCAGTCTCGGGCTGTCGATTCGGTTCGGTCGGGTCCGACGCGCCGGCCTCTCCGCGTTCGCCTTCGATATTCGTCCCGTGCGTTCGCGGGACGTTCGACTCGAAACGAAGGGGTTCGGCGAGTCGGGTCCCGTCCCCGGGGAACCCAATGGGAACGCATCTCACAGTAGTCTACGGGGGTCCGGTTCGGGACGTTCGACTCGAACAAAGACCGGCCGCCGGAGGCTCGTTTTCGACCCGAAGAGAAGGGGTTCGGACGGCGGGCGTCGGGAACGCGGCCACCGGCCCGATGCCGTCAGTCGACGATTATCTCGGAGTCCGCGGAGTCGTCCGACGACTGTTTGGGCGACATCTGTTCTTCGTACTTGGTTATCCAGTCGGCGAAGCAGGTCGGACAGAGTCGCTGGTCGTCGACGGTCGAGCCGTCGACCTGCAACTGGACCGCGCGGGCGAGGGCGTCTTCGACCGCCCGCCCACAGCCATCGCACGGGTCGCTCATCGTCGGCTCCCTCCGGCGGCGCGAGGTTCGTCCATGCGTCGGAGGTGCGCGGGCGGTAACTTAGTCGTTACCCGAATCCGGGTCGGCGGCCGAGGCGGCCGTCCGCGACTCCCGCGCGACGAAGCGAGGCGCGACGGGACGAGACCGAGTTACGTCGTGCGGAACGCGCGGTCGCCGGCGTCGCCCAGGCCGGGGACGATGTAGCCGTCGTCGTCGAGGTAGTCGTCGATGGCGACCGTCAGCAGGTCGACCTCGGGGAACTCGTTGTCGACGCGGAGCAGGCCGTCGGGCGCGGAGACCGCCGAGAGGACGAACAGCTTCTCGGGGTCGACGCCGGCGTTGTCGAGGATGTGGTCGAGGACCGAGCACATCGTCGAGCCGGTGGCGAGCATCGGGTCGGCCACGATGACGGTGTCTTTCTCCGTGATTTCGGGGAGCTTCACGTAGTCGATGGTGATGGGGAAGCCGCCGTCGTCGTCCATCCCCGCCTCCTCGTCGCGGCCGGCGGAGATGACGCCCTGCTTCGCCCGCGGGAACGCCTTGAGCAGCCCCTCCACGAACGGCGTCGCGGCGCGGAGCACGTTGATGATGACGACGTTGTCGAGACCCTTCACGCGCTCGCCGGTCGTCTCGGCCAGCGGGGTCTGGATGGTGACGTACTCGGTCTCCATCGCGCCGTCGATTATCTCGTAGCCACAGATGCGGCCGAGTTTGACGAGGCCTTTCCGGAAGGCGACCTGCGTCGTCTCCACGTCCCGGAGGCGCGAGAGCGTGTCCTTCGCCAGCGCGTGCGTGATGAGGTACGCGTCGTCTCGGTCTTCGATGGGCATCTTACTGAGAAGGCGGTTTCCCGAAGGACATAAATGCGGCTATCGGCCGCCAGCGGTGCCCTGCGGGTAGTTCACGCGTAGAATGGGTCGGCGACGCATCCGGCGGTTTCAGTTCGTCACGAGGTAGGTGACCGCCGTGAGCACGAGCGCCGCCGACGCGACGTTGACGACCGAGAAGGCCGCGAGGTCGATGTACGACAGGCCGTAGACGACGACCGCCGCGAACGCCGTCGAGAGGACGAGATTCATCACGAAAAGCACCCGCGGGTCGCCCTCGCCCCACTCTATCTCCTCTCCGCGCTCCTCGTCGTCGCCGGCTCGCTCCGACTCGCCGCTCATCGGCCGCCCTCCGAGGCCGCGTCGGCGGTCGGGGTCGACTCGCGCTCCCGGGTCGGTTCCGCGAGCGCGACTTCCGCGCCCGGTTCGGTCGGATAGTCGCCGGCGTCGGCGTCCGCGCCGGGGTCGAGCAGGTGGGCGTCGAGCGCGGCCGCGAGCGCGTCTTCGTCCATCCGGCGGCCGATGAACACCAGTTCGGTCCGCCGGTCGCCGTGGTCGTCGTGCCAGTCGAGTTCGGGATGATTGCGGCGGTAGGTGTCCTGTTCGAACTCGGGGCGCGAGGCGACCCACGGACCGGCGGCGGCGACGTACGCCGACGGGCCGGCCTGACTGTAGGTGTAGTGGACGTCCTCGGCTCCGGCGACCCACAGCGACCCTTTCGCCCGGACGACCGAGTCGGGGTGATTTCCGAGGACTTCGGCCGCGCCGTCGGGGTCGAGCGGTGCCCGGCGGCGGTAGACGAACGAGGTGACGCCGTAGGTCGCCTCGGCGTGTGTGGTTTCGTCGCGGCTGTGGTCCTGTTCGTGGTCGCCGTGGTCGTGGCCGTGGTCCTGTTCGTGGTCGCCGTGGTCGTCTCGGTCGCCCTCGCTTCCGTCCGCGTCACTCTCCAACGCGGCCCGCCAGCCGACGGGCGCGTCGGGGTCGTGGAGGTCCGACAGGAGCAGGTCAACGTCCACGTCGCCGTGGTCCGTCTCCACGACGGTCGCGCCGGGGCGGAGCGCCTCGACCGCGTCGCGGACCGCCGCGAGTTCCGCGTCGGAGACGAGGTCGCGCTTGTTGAGGACGACGAGGTCCGCGCTCTCGACCTGTTCGACGAGGAGGTCTGAAAGCGGGCGCACCGAGCCGTCGCCCTCCTCGGCCACGGTGCGGTCGGGGTCGCCGTCGCCGAAGGTGTCCGCGAACAGCCGCGAGTCGACGACCGTGGCGAGGCCGGCCACGTCGTAGCGGGCGGCCGCCCGGGAAGTGACGAACAGCCGGGCGACCGGGCCGGGCTCCGAGACGCCCGAGGCCTCCACGACGAGGTGGTCGAACGACCGCTCGCGCGCGAGGCGGACGACCGCGGTTTCGAGGTCGTCCTGAAGCTCACAGCAGATACAGCCGTTCGAGAGTTCGGTCACGCCGTCGCCGACCGCGAGGTCGGACTCTTCTGCGACCAGTTCGGCGTCGACGTTCACGGAGCCCATGTCGTTGACGAGCACGGCGATGTCGCGGTCGCCGGCGTTCGTCAACAGGTGGTTGAGAAGCGTCGTCTTGCCCGCCCCGAGACTCCCGCCGAGCACCGTCACCGGAATCGTCTCCCCCGCGTTCATGAGCGGGCCTACCGGGGCCGCACATATGAAATCGCAGGTAACCAGCGCGGACGTTCGTGAACGATACCCTTTTGTCCGAAAGCGGGTGAGTGTGTAAACTGATGACGCTCGCCGCGCGCATCGAATCCTTCCGCGAACTCGTCGAAGAGTGGCTCCGCGGCCTCTACCACGGGATGATTTCGCACCCCGCCTACGAGAAGATCGAAAAACAGGCCGAGGACGACGAGGACGCGTTCATGCTCGCGTGCTTCCCCGACGCGTTCGGCATCCCCTCGCCCATCTCGTACTACACCGCCGAACTGCTCCCCTATCTCGAAGACGAGTTCGAGGCGTGGGAGCGGCGGATGTGGGACCGCGGCTCGCTCCTCGAACGCAAGGGCCACCAGTACCACTTCTAACATGCGCAAATTCGTCTTCTTCGGCGGCAAAGGCGGCGTCGGCAAGACCACGATGTCCAGCGCCTACGCGGTCAAGTGCGCCCGCGACGGCGTCCGGACGCTCCTCGTGTCGACCGACCCGGCCCACAGCACGAGCGACGTGTTCGACCAGTCCTTTACCGACGAGCCGGCGGCCGTCGCCGACGAACCGAACCTCGACGCGATGGAGATCGACCCCGAGACGGAGGTCCGCGAACACCTCATGGAGACGAAGCGGGCGATGGGCGACCAGGTCAGCCCGGCGATGGTCAACGAGATAGACCGGCAGATAGAGATGGCCCACCAGACGCCCGGCGCGTACGAGTCGGCGCTGTTCGACCGCTTCATCGACGTGATGCGGTCGGCGGACGACTACGACCGAGTCGTCTTCGACACCTCGCCGACCGGCGGGACGCTCCGACTGCTCTCCTTACCGGAGTACCTCGACGGCTGGATTCAGCGGCTCCTCCACAAGCGCAAGGAGTCAGTCAAACTGTTCGAACGCGCCGCTATCGGCAACAACGAACCGCGGCGGATGATGGACGGCGACCCCATCATCGCCCGCCTCGAACAGCGCCGCGACGACTTCTCGTTCGCAAAGGAGACGCTGCGGGACGACGCCGCGTTCTTCCTCGTCGTGAACCCCGACGAACTGTCGCTGCGCGAGACCGAGCGCGCGATCGACCAACTCGACTCCTACGGCCTCGACGTGCGCGGCCTCGCGGTCAACCGCCTCACGCCCGAACCCGACCCCGACGAGTCGGGACGGGGCGCGACGTTCTTGCGCGACAGAGTCAAGACAGAACGGGAGCGACTCGCCGACCTCCGCGAGAACTTTTCGCCGCCGCTCGTCGCCGCCGTCGAGACGCGGGTCGCCGAGGTCAAGGGTGACTTCTTGGGCGAGGTGGCGGCCGAACTCGACATCGACACCGCGACCGCAGTTCAGTAGGTAGGTAAACCGACCCCGCGGTGAGAATTTTCGGCGTCCCTCGCCGATTGAACCTGTCGTTCGAACACGATACATTCCTATCTATCGTTAATGTTAAGGTGGGGATTTTCGTGTCACCGAGTGGGGCAGCGTACCATGGTACAAGTCATTTGGTTGGTCGTCACGGTACTCGCGTTGTTTACCGTCGGGTATCTCGGTTACTCCCGATATCTCGCGCAGTTCGTCGAACTCGACGACAGTCGTGAGACGCCAGCGCACAAGTACGAAGACGGTCAAGAATACGTTCCGGCGAAAAAGCCGGTGTTACTGGGGCATCACTATTCGAGCATCGCAGGCGGCGCGCCGATCGTCGGACCGATTACGGCGGGCGTTGTGTGGGGCTGGGTTCCCGCGCTCGCGTGGATCGCCATCGGCAACCCGCTTCTCGGGAGCGTCCACGACTTCGTGTCGCTGTCGAGCAGTCTGCGACACGACGGGAAGTCCATCGGCTACATCATCGGCGAGTACGTCGGCGAGCGCGGCAAGAACATGCTGTTGTGGTTCGCGTTTCTCACCATCGTCCTCGTCGTCGCGGTGTTCGCCCTCGTGGTGGCCATCGTGTTCAACGCCTATCCGGAGGCGGCCACGGCGAGTCTGGTGTACATCGTCCTCGCGGTGCTGTTCGGCATCTATCTCTATCAGCTGAACCTCCCGTTCCTGCTCGGGACGTTCGTGTTCGTCGTGGCGATGTTCGTCGGCGTCTACGCGGGGATTCAGTACCCGATTGCGCTGTTCGAACCCGCGGCCCGCGCGCCCGCCGAGACGTTCGTCCTGTTCTCCGGCTCCGGCGCGTGGCTCCCCGGCGCGAGTTCGTTCAACGGGAACACCGCGGCGTGGGTGCCGCTCATCCTTGTCTACGGGGCGATTGCGAGCGCCCTCCCGGTCTGGGTGCTGCTGCAACCGCGCGACTACCTCTCGTCGTTCCTGCTGTACGCGGGCGTCGGCGGCGCGCTCGTCGCCATCGTCGCGGGCACGTTCTTCACGACCCCGACCCAGCCGCTCGTGACGAACCTCGAACCGTACTACGGGTTCATCGGCCGCTCCGGCGCGCCGCTGTTCCCGCTTCTGTTCATCACCATCGCCTGCGGGACGATAAGCGGGTTCCACTCGCTCGTCTCGTCGGGCACGACCTCGAAGCAACTGAACAAGGAGTCCGACGCGCGCGTCATCGGCTACGGCGGCATGCTCGGCGAGGGCCTCCTCGCCACCGTCGCGCTGGCGACGGTCGCCATCGTCGCGCCCGACGTGGGCGGCGGCATCGGCCTCGCGCTGCCGACGTTCGCCGCGGGCGGCGGCGTCATCCTGTCGAGCTTCGGCATCCCGACTGACTTCGGCGGGCCGTTCATGGCGCTCGTCCTGGTCAGCTTCCTCCTCACGTCGACCGACACCGCGGTTCGCCTCGGTCGCTACATGATGGAGGAAATCGTCGGGACGCCCGAGACGCCGGTCGAGGAGTTCGCGACCAACCGCTACGGCAACGCGTTCGTGCAGTCGCTGCCGGCGTACATCCTCATCACCAGCGGCTCGTGGCTGACGCTCTGGCAGTTGTTCGGCGGCGCGAACCAGCTTCTGGCCGCGCTGGCGCTCCTGACCGCGACCGTCTGGCTGGCCAACTGGGACGACTCCAAGCAGCTTCTCAGCACGGGCCTGCCGATGGCGCTCATGACGACTATCACGTCGCTGGGCCTGCTGTGGCTCGCGTTCCACGACAACCTCTACGCGAAGTTCCTGAACCCCGAGTGGATGGCCTCGGCGGGCACCTTCGCGATGGTGTCGGCGGTCGTCCAAATCGTCCTCGCGCTGGTGCTCGTCTATCTGGCGCTGTCGCTGGCGAAAATCGGCTACGACAACATCAAAGAGGCCCGGAGTTCGGGCGGCGGTGGCGGTAGCGGCGGTCGTCCGCAGCCGGGCGACGACTGACGCGCGGTCGTTCGCCGTTCGCCTCTGACCACCGACCCTTCGACTCCGTTTTTCTCACCGACGCAACTTCCCGAGGACCCGGCCTAACAGCCCGTCTGAGACCGCCGGCGAGCCGTCGGTCCAGAGCGTGAACGCGGCGACCGAGTCGGCGTTGCGGCTGGCGACGGCGTCCTCGTCTGCCGGCGCGACGACGGCGACGTTCACCTCGTAGTGGCCGTAGTAGCCGAACTTCAGGAGCGTCCGGTCGGCGAACTCGGACACGAACGTCCGGACTTCCTCCGGCACCGCGTCGGCGACGAGCACGAACGTGAAGTCCGTCCCGTAGTGCTCCTCGTCGGGGTCTATCCACTCGTCGGCGAGCGCGTGACCCAGTTCGACGAGCCGTTCGAGTTCGGCGACCGTCGCCGACTCGACCCGCCGCGCGAACATGTACTCCATCGCGTGGTGGTTGGCGTAGTTGATAGACCGGTGGAGGAACTGCTTTTGGCTCTCCATCCGCATCGAGCCGAACAGGTCGAACCGCTCGCCGCGGACGGCGTACGCCCGCTCCAAGTCGTAGTTGTACATGAGCCGCTCGGCGACTCGGTCGAGGTACTCGTCGTCCCACTCGGGGCGGTCGAGGGCCGGATTCGGGGGCGACGCGTCCGCCCCGCTCGGCTCGTCCGGCGCTTCGGGTCCCTCGGCGTCCTCGGGTTCGACGCTCCTCATTCCTCGTCGGGGTCGTAGGGCACGGCGTCGCCCGACACGGCCGGCGAGCCGAGCGCGAGCAGTTCGACCGGCTCGTCGGCGTCCTCGGGGTTGTACGCCCGGTGCGGGCTCTCCGGGTCGGCGACGAACAGGCCGTCGGCGTCGACTTCGAACGTCTCGTCCGGCGTCTCGACGAACAGCGTGCCCGAGAGGACGTAGAACGCCTCCTCCTGTTCGGTGTGGTAGTGGTACGAAAGCGGCACCTGCTCGCCGGGGGCGGCCCGGAAGCGGTTGAGCGCGACGGTCTCTAAGCCGCCCTCGCCGCCGATGCGGCGGAGTTCGCACGGGCGGTCGTCGGCGGGTTCGACGGCGGTTGCGTCCACGACGCGATATCCCATGAGACGGAGCAACACGTTCGACCGTATAAGCCCGTCGCGACCCGCCCGGAAACCAAGGTTTATTCGTGAAGGTTCCGAACCCCGGCGCATGGGAGACTCGACCCGAGAGGCGTGCGGCCGGTGTTCGATGACCACCGTCGTGGACGCCGCCGCGAGCGGGGACCGCGACCCGTTCGGCGACGACCGAATCGAACTCGACGAGTCGGCGCTCCGGGCCGCGTCGCCGACGGCGTGGCTCGGTCGGGTGTCGGCGCGCCTCGACGCGGCCGCAGAGCGGCTCGTCTACGGCGACCGCTAGACGTTCTCACCCGTGTGCGAACCTGTCTCCTCGTAGAGTTTATACCGTCTGGCACGTAGTCCCGTCAACGACAATGGAAGAGAGCATCTCCGGGTTCAAACGCCGCGGCACCTGGGACGAGGTCGTCGAACACGGGGAGCGAATCACCCGCGCGCTCCGCGACGCCGACGTCGACGGCGACGCCTTCGACGACTGGGACGAGTGGCGGCCGAAGTCCCACGAGCGACTCGGCGAGGACGTAAACGAGAAGACGGCCCAGCAGGCCAGCGTCGGCGAGGGCGAGGGCGAGAAGGCGGGCAAGACGCCCAACGACGACCTCAAGACGGCGGGCGAGAAGCTCTCTCGCTCCTACGAGCGGGTCGAGGAGGGCGACAACGAGGGGGCTGTCGAGTCGTGGCAGGACTCCATCAACTACGTCGCTCGCGCGGCCGACTCCGCCGGGCGGAAGGCGCTGCGGAAGGTCGAGGACACGGTCTACCGCAACGTGATGACCCAGTTGGCCCCGTACTACTTCGACAACGAACTCGTGAGCGCGAACATCCAGCGGGTCGGCCGCGGCTCCGGCGACGAGCGGTTCGTCTTCGAGGTGAACGTCAACGACGACGAGCTGAAGTCGGAGGTGTCGGAGACGCTGCGGGGCTTCGAGGACGAAATCGACCGCTGGCACATCGACACGCCGAAGGAGACCGAGGTCGCGGAGGCCGTCGAGGGCGTGGAGGTGCCGACGACGGACGAGGAACACCGTTCCAACTGGACGACGAACTGAGCCGGGTCCGGTTTCGGCTCGGTTCGCCGCCCGCTGTCGGCACGCGTTTCTGTCGGCACTCGCCGCCATCGACAATACTGATAGCGCTCGCCTGCGACCCTCCGGTATGCCCGAGCCGCTCCGAGTCGAGTCCGGCGAACTGACCGCAGACGAAATCCTCGACGCGCTCCGCGAGGGCCGCCGCGTCGTCGTCCGAGCGGAACTGCTCGGCGGCGTTCACGAGGTGACGCTCCGCCACGACGGGACGGTCTTTTACTGCGATACGCCGACGACGCTCCACAAACACGAGGACGAAGACGGGATGCGGGCGTGCGTGCTGAAGATGGGCTACGCGAAGGCGGAGTAGCCGCGGCGTCCCGTCCGGCCCCGACCGCTCGCTCGCCTGTAGGTGAGGGTTTAATCCGGCGCACGGCGAACAGGTGTGCATGGCCGACGCACCGGACATGGGCGAACTGATGGAGACCGAGGACCCGAACTTCGGACAGGTCCTCGCGTGCGTCTTCGGCATCCAGAGCCACGAGAGCCGGACGTATCTCGCACTACTCGACAACCCCGGGAGCACCGTCGCCGAACTCGCGGAGGTGCTCGACCGCGACCGGAGCAACGTCAACCGCTCGCTGACGACGCTCCTCGATAAGGGCCTCACCGAGCGCAAGCGCCGCCTGCTCGACCCCGGCGGTTACGTCTACCAGTACACGGCGACGCCGCTCCCCGAGGCCAAGGAGATGATGCACGCCGCGCTCGACGAGTGGGCCGAAGACGTTCACGCCCGCATCGACGCGTTCGGCGAGTCGTAGCTCCCCCGGTCGACCGCGCTCCCGGCGAGTCCGTCGCCCGGCAGGTGCCGCCCAAACCCGCCCGCTTTTGTCCCTCTGGTGCCACCGCCCGAGCAATGAGCCTCGAACTCACGGCACCCGCCCCCGAGGAGCCATCCGTCGCCGACGACGGCACCTGGCTCGAATGTATCGCGTGCGGCGCGCAGTTCGCGCCGTTCGAGGACGTTCGGTACACCTGCGACGACTGCGACGGCCTCCTCGAAGTCCGCTACGCCTCCCCGCCGACGTGGGACGACTTCGAGGGCCGCGGCGTCTGGCGCTACAACGCCGCGCTCCCCTTCGAGGAGGGCGTCTCGCTCCCCGAGGGCGCGACGCCGCTCCACGAGGTCCCGCGCCTCGAAGCCGACGTCGGCGTCGAGACGCTCCGCGTCAAACACGAGGGGATGAACCCCACCGGCTCGTTCAAGGACCGCGGCATGACCGTCGGCGTCCGCGTGGCGAAGGAACTCGGCGTCGGCCGCCTCGCCTGCGCCTCGACCGGGAACACCTCGGCCGCGCTCGCCGCCTACGGCGCGCGCGGCGGGATGGAGACGCTCGTGTTGCTCCCCGCCGGGAAGGTCGCCGCCGGGAAAATCGCGCAGGCGTCGCTCCACGACGCGCGCATCCTCGAAGTCGACGGCAACTTCGACTCCTGTCTCGACATCGTCCAGGACCTCGCCGCCCGCGGCGAGGCGTACCTCCTCAACTCGCTGAATCCCTTCCGGCTTGAGGGTCAGAAGACCATCGGCCTCGAAATCCTCGAAGAGTTCCACGAGGACTACGGCGGCTATCCGGACCGCATCGTCCTCCCCGTCGGTAACGCGGGCAACACCTCGGCGCTCTACAAGGCGTTCCGCGAACTCGTCCAGTCGGGCGCGCTCGACGCCGACGACGTGCCGAAGCTGACCGGCGTGCAGGCCGAGGGCGCGGCCCCGATGGTCGAGGCCGTCGAGAACGGCTGGGACGACACCCAGCGCTGGGAGGACGTCGAGACGCGCGCGACCGCCATCCGCATCGGCAACCCGGTCAACGCGCCGAAGGCGCTCCCCGGCATCCGCGAGACGGACGGCACGGCCGTCGCCGTCTCCGACGAGGAAATCACCGAGGCGCAGCGCGACCTCGCGGCCGAGGGCGTCGGCGTCGAACCCGCCTCCGCCGCCTCCGTCGCCGGCCTCCGAAAGCTCCGCGCCGAGGGCGTCGTCGACGCCGACGAGCGGGTCGTCTGCCTCACGACGGGCCACCTGCTGAAGGACCCCGACGCGGCGTTCGAGGCGGGCGACGACCCCGAACCCGTCCCGAACGACACCGAGGCGGTGCTCGAACACCTCGCCGAGTAGGCGCGCCGGCCGCCCTCGGCGACCGGCGAAGCGGTCACCCCGGGGACGATGACGGGCGTCAGGTGCGCGTCTGACGCATCCTTTTCATTCTGTGGTACGTTGTGCCACACGATGTCGCTCAGCAGCATGCCGACCGGGACCGTCAGTCGGGACGGGGCCGGTTCGAGAACGTACCCGCCGGACGGAATCGAGAACGGGCCGTCCGAAACCGCGTCTTCGGCCGCCTCAGCCCCCGCGTCTTCGGCCACGTCCACCCGCGCATCCGCGGCCTCGTCAGCGCCCTCGTCCTCACGCGCATCCACGACCGCGTCAGCGCCCTCGTCCTCACGCGCGTCCACGACCGCGTCAGCACAGGCGTCCACGGCCTCGCAGTCACGCGGTCGTCAGCAGTCGCACGGTCGTCAGCAGTCACGCGGCCGCCGTCCGTCGTCGGCTACCGACGCACGGAGCCGAGAGTCGCTCCAGCGCGAGAACGAGGCGCTTCGCCGCGCGAACTCTCGACTCAGCGAGCGTCTCGACAACGCCGATGCGGACCAACAGGAGATAATCGACCACTACGAACAGTTGCTGGCCGAGAGTCGCGGCCGCGGCCGACAGCGGACGCACGGCCCGTCGGGCCGGCAAAATGAGCGGTCTCGTCACTCGCGCGTCGAATCGAGCGCGGCCGAAACGGTGCAAGCCGCCGTCGGGCGCGTGGTCGATGGAGTCGCGTCGGCGCTCGGCCGGCGGTAGCGTCGTTTCGGTCGTAGTCGTTTCTCAGAAAGAGGCGCGGGTCGCCCGCTTCAGAGCGTGATGAGGTCCACGTCGATGATGCGGTCGTCGGCGAGGAGTTTCTCCCGAACGTCGTCCGGCACGTCGTCGTCGAGGTTGTAGACGGTCAGCGCCTCGCCGCCGGCCTTCGCGCGGCGGGCGTTGAACATCCCGGCGATGTTCACGTCGTTCTCGCCGAGGACGGTCCCGATGAAGCCGATGACGCCCGGCTTGTCGTAGTTGCGGGCGACGAGCATCTGGCCGTACGGAATGGCGTCGAGCCGGTAGCCGTTGATGCGGACGATGCGCGGGTCCTCGCCGGTGAAAAGCGTCCCGGAGACGGTCATCTCCTCGTCGCCGTTGCGGACGGTGACGGTCACGAGGCTCTGGAAGTCGTCCGACTGGCGGGACTTCGACTCGACGACCTCGATGCCGCGTTCCTTGGCGACCTGCGGGGCGTTGACGGCGTTGACCTGCCATTCGAGCGGCGCGAAGACGCCCTTCAGCGCGGAGGCCGTGACGAGTTCGATGTCCTCGGCGGCGATGTCGCCGGTGTAGGTGACCTCGACTTCGCCGAGGCGGCCGTCCAGCAGTTGGGCGGCGATTTTCCCGGCGGTCTCGGCGAGGCCGATGTACGGCTGGATGCGCGGGAAGGCGCTCTCGTCGACCGACGGCGCGTTGAGCGCGTTGATGACGGGTTCGTCGCGGAACGCGGCGACGATTTGGTCGGCCGTCGAGACGGCGACGTTCTCCTGTGCGGCCGAGGTGGACGCGCCGAGGTGCGGCGTGACGACCACGTCGTCGACGGAGAGAAGCGGGTTGTCGGGCGAGACGGGCTCGTCGGCGAACACGTCGACCGCGGCCCCGTCGATGACGCCGGCGTCGACGGCTTCGGCGAGAGCGCCCTCGTCGACGACGCCGCCGCGGGCGCAGTTGACGAGGTAGCCGCTCCCCATCGTTTCGAGTTCGTCGGTGGAGATGAGCCCCTCCGTCTCGGGGGTCAGCGGCGTGTGGACGGTGAGGAAGTCGGCGCGGGCGAGACAGGCGTCGAACTCGACGAGCTCGGCACCGAGCTGGTCGGCGCGCTCCTCGCCGATGTAGGGGTCGTAGGCGACGATGTCCATCCCGAGCGACGAGAACTTCTTCGCGACCTCCTGGCCGACGCGGCCGAGGCCGACGACGCCGAGGGTCTTGCCGTTGACCTCGTTGCCGAGGTAGTCGGACTTGGCCCACTCGCCGTCCTTGAGGCGGGCGTGGGCCTGCGGAATCGAGCGCGCGGCGGCGAAGCCCATCGCGACGGTGTGTTCGGCGGCGGCGCGGACGTTCCCCTCGGGCGCGTTGGCGACGATGACGCCGTGTTGGGTCGCGGCGTCGATGTCGATGTTGTCGACGCCGATGCCGGCGCGTCCGACGATGACGAGGTCGGGAGCCGCCTCGAACACCTCGGCGGTCACCTGCGTTCCGGAGCGGACGATGAGCCCGTTCGCGTCGGAGACGGCTTCGAGCAGGGCGTCACCTTCGACGTCGTACGCGGTCTCTACCTCGTAACCGGCCTCGCGTAGCCGATCCAGACCCGCGTCGGCGATCGGGTCCGTGACGAGTACCTTCATGCGCGTAGCGTCAGACCCATTCGGGTTAAGGGTTGTCACAACGGCCGATATCGTGACATTGAGACTGTCTCGCACGATTCGGGCGACGCGGTCGTTCGCCCCACTAGTATTATCTGCACGACTCCGGTAGATTCGGTAGATGGTCTTCCGTCCCGAGAACGCTTCGCCGGCGACGCGGTCGCCCGAGGTGTCGCTTCCGGACACCGGGTCCGTGCTCATCGCCGGCCCGACGATGACGCGGAAGCGTCGGCTCATGCTCTCGATGCTCGCGCCCGGCGAGCGCGACGACGCGGGGACGGTCGTCGTGACGACGAAGAAGCCCGCCCCGAGCATCGCACAGGAGCTATCGTCCATCAGCGGGTCGCCCCCGGAGCAGTTCGAGGTCATCGACACGACGAGCGTCGCCGACCTCCTCGGCGACCGCTCCGACGCGGGCAACCTCCGGTACGTCTCCAGCCCCGGCGACCTGACCGGCATCGGCATCCACCTGACTCAGTCGCTCCGGGAGCACCACGAGGCGAACCGGTCGGCCCGCGTCGGCCTGCACGTCCTCTCGACGCTCGTGATGTACACCGACCTCAAGCGACTGTTCCAGTTCCTGCACGTCATCACGGGCCGCATCTCAGCGGCGGGGTTTACCGGCGTCTTCACCCTCGACACCGGCTTCGTCGACGAGCGCGAACTCGCGCTCCTCAAACAGCCGTTCGACGGGTTCGTCGAGACGCGCGACACCGACGGCGACCCGGAGTACCGGGCCCGCGGCCTCGACGACGGACCGGGGTCGTGGACGCCGCTCCGAATCTGAGCGGGCGTCGCGGCCGTCGTCTCTCGGCCGACCTCACGAGAGGTGCTCCACCGCGAGGTCGACAAGCGGCGAGTTCGCCCGGTCGAACGTCGCGATGGCTCCCGACCACTCGTCGTTGGGGTAGATGGCGACGACGACTTCGTCGAACCACCTGATGACGGCGTTCAAATCCCCGTATCCATCGAGTCCGGGTTCGTTGACCGGTTCGCCGAGCGCCTTCATCACGAGCGTCTTCACGCGCTCGCTCCGCTCGTTCGGTCCGAGCGCGTCGTCGATGTCGTCGCGGAGGTAGAGGAGTTCGAACGCCTCGCCGTCGTACTGACCGACCGCGCGCACGTCGGCGTCGTCGAGGTCGCGGAGGCTTCGGACGAACTGTCGGAGCGGGCTGTCGCCCTCGTCGCCGAAATCGTCGGCCAGGTCGGCTTCGACGTCGCTGAGCGTCTCGTGTTCGGCGTCGTGGGGGTCGTCCATACGTGCTTGTCAGGGAGACGACGGGTAAATAGCTGTGCGCGGTCACCCCCCGTTTCCCGCCGGGGGCGGCTCGCCAGCGCCCCTCCCCGCCGCATAACTGCCGACGCGGAAGCTTTGAAACCCCGCGGCGACGACGGGCAGATATGCGCATCATCGCCTTCGACTTCGACGGCACGCTCTCGGACTCCGAGATGACGGTCCTCCTCGGCAAGAAGAACGGCACGGCCGACGAGATGGCCGACATCACCGAGCGGGCCATGAACGACGAGATGAGCTACGCGGAGAGCCTGCGCTCGCGCGCCCGCCTCCTCGAAGGCCTCGAAGAGGAACTCGCCGAGGAGGCCTACGGCGAGGTCGAACTCCGCCCCGGCGCGGCCGACCTCATCCGGCGCCTCCGCGACTACGGCCACCACGTCGCCATCTTCACCGGCGGGTTCGAACGCGGCGTCGAGCGCGCGCTCGAAACGGAGGGCGTCGAGGTCGACGACATCGTCTCGAACCGCCTGCCCGTGAGGGGCGGCCGACTCACCGGCGACGTGGAGGGGTCGCTCATCGAGGGCACGAAGGACACGGCGCTGGAGAATCACGCCGCCGAACACGACGTGCCGATGGACCGAACCGTCGCGGTCGGCGACGGCGCGAACGACCTCCCGATGCTCGAAGTCGCCGGCCTCTCGGTCGGCTTCGTCCCCAAGGACGCGGTCCGCCCGGCCTGCGACGCCGTCGTCGCCTCCATGGACCGACTCGGAAAGCTCTTCGAGAGCCACGGGATTCTCGACGCCGACGAGTAGACTGTTTGTTCCTTGCTAACATTTATCATATGGGGGGCCGTAGCCCCGCGTATGCCAATCAGCGACGTCAACACGCCCGAGTTATGGGTGGCGGGCTTCGTCTTCGTGGCCCTCGCGCTCGCCGCCCTGTTCGAGGGCGTCGTCCTCTTCGACGTCCGGACACTCGGCGTCGACGAGTCGATTCCCGCGGCCGCGGCGGTCGTGGGGACGATGCTGGCGCTGTGGTGGTTCGACGACGGGTGAGCGCGACCGCGACCGCGACCCGACTCGACCCGGCCTGAACCGACGCTGACGCCCTTCTCTGCGGCCGCGCGAACCTCGGAGCGACGCGACCGAACCGGGACAACGATTAAGTCGGTGTGTAAAGTATGCTTTACTGTAAAGCGAACTTTCCACCCGGTCTCCGACCCGGCGCTTTACACAGAACTATGACACAGGTCCAACGCTCACCGACGCCTCGGCTCTCCAGACGACGGCGGTACCGACGCCTGCTGTTCGGCTCCATCGGGGCCGGCGTGCTCGCCTCCCTCGTCCTCCGGTTTCTCGACTACCCCGTGGTCGGCGAGGCCGTCTACTGGCTCGGCATCGTCGCCGCGCTCGTCGCTTGGCGCAGCACCGACGTCGCGCTGTTCGACGAGCGCGACCGGTCGCTCGAACGACGGGCGAGCCAGCTCACGATGACCGTCGCCGCGGTAATCCTCGTCCTCGGCGCGTCCGCCGCCCGGCTCGGCGCGACGCTCGGGCTGTTCGAGGTCTCGCCGTTCGTCTCGGGCGCGCTGTACGGCTTCGTCGGACTGTTCGGTCTCTTCGCCCTGTGCTACCTCTGGGTCCGCGCTCGGACATGAAAAACGGGGTCCGCACGCGCCGCGAGGCCGCAGACCTCAGTCAGGGCGAACTCGCCGACGCGGTCGGCGTCACCCGACAGACCATCAACGCCATCGAGCGCGAGCGGTACGACCCCTCGCTCGAACTGGCGTTCAAGCTGGCGGCGTACTTCGACTGTCGCGTCGAGGACGTCTTCGACCCGGAGCTCGACGGCGACCTGACCGCGTAAAAAAGTCCTCCCGCTTTTCGACCGCTCCTCACCTCACCGATTCAGCGTGTGAATCGCCTGTCCGAGCGCGTTCTCGGCGGCCTCCATGACCGCTTCCGCGAGCGTCGGGTGGGTGTGGATGGTCGAGGCCACGTCTTCGAGCGTCGCGCCCATCTCGATGGCGAACGCGAGTTCGGCGATGAGCTCCGAGGCCTCGGGGCCGACGATCTGCGCCCCGAGGACGAAGCCGGACTCCTCGTCGGCGACGACGCGGACGAAGCCGTCGGCGTGGTTCGTCGTCAGCGCGCGGCCGGACGCCCGGAAGGGCATCTGCCCGACGACGGGCGTGAAGCCGGCCTCCTCGGCGTCGGCTTCGGTCATGCCGACCGTGCCGATTTCGGGGTCGGTGAAGACGGCGGCCGGGACGGCCTGACTGTCGAAGGCGACCGGCTCGCCGGCGACGTGTTCGGCGGCGACGATGCCCTCTTTCGAGGCGACGTGCGCGAGCATCGGCGTGTCCTCGACCACGTCGCCGACGGCGTAGATGTGCTCGACGTCGGTGCGGCGGCACTCGTCGACCGAGAGGAACCCGCGGTCGTCGGCTTCGAGGCCGGTGCTCTCGATGTCCATCGTGTCGGTGACGGGCGAGCGCCCGACGGCGACGAGCACCTTGTCGGCGCGGTACTCGTTTTCCTCGCCGTCTTCGGTCTCGGTGGTCACCATGATGCCGTCGTCCTCGTCGCGCCAGCCGCTGGCCCCCTCGCCGAAGTGCATGTCGATGCCGAGCTCTTCGGCGCGCTTGCGGACGACGCGGGCCACGTCGGACTCGTAGCCCGGCAGGATGTCGTCGAGCATCTCCACGACGGTCACGTCCGCGCCGAGCTTGGCGAACGTCGTGGACAGCTCCATCCCGATGTAGCCGCCGCCGACGACGACCAGTCGCTCCGGGACGGTGTCGGCTTCGAGGGCGTCCCGCGACGACCACACCGGCTCGTCGCCGAAGTCGAAGCCGGGAATCTGGATGACGCGCGAGCCGGTGGCGATGATGCAGTGTTCGAACTCGACGGTCTCCGAGCCCTGTCCCTCGCCCCCGTGGGCGATGCGGACGGCGTTTTCGTCCTTGAAGCGGGCGGTCCCCTCGACGAGGTTGACGCCGTTGGCCTTACAGAGCTTCTCGACGCCGCCGGTGAGTTGGTCGACGACGCCGCTCTTCCAGTCGCGCAGCTGCGACATATCCACGACGGGGTCGGCGTGGATGCCCATCTCCTCGGCGTTGCCCGCCTCGTGGGCGAGGTTCGCGCCGGTGATGAGCGCCTTCGAGGGGATACAGCCGTAGTTGAGGCAGGTGCCCCCGTAGGCGTCCTTCTCGACGAGCGTCGTGTCGATACCGTTCTGTGCGGCGCGGATGGCGGCGACGTAGCCGCCCGGCCCCGCGCCGATGACGAGCAGTTCCGTTCCGGTTGCGATGTCTCCGACGACCATTATTCTAACACCAGCAGCTTGGGGTCTTCGAGCAGTTCCTTGACGCGGTTCGTGAACCGAGCGCCCTGCGCGCCGTCGACGACGCGGTGGTCGAACGACAGCGAGAGGGTGAGGACTTTACGCGGCACGACCTCACCGTCGACGACCCGGGGCTTGTCTTTGATGGCTCCGAGCGCGAGAATCGCCACCTCGGGGTAGTTGACGATGGGCGTCGCGTACTCGCCGCCGATGCCGCCGACGTTGGTGATGGTGAAGGTGCCGCCGCGCATCTCCTCGGGCGCGATTTTGCGGTTGCGGGCCTTCTCGACCTTCTCGTTCATCTCGTCGGCGAGTTCGAGCATCCCCTTGCGGTCCGCGTCGCGGACGACGGGAACGAGCAGGCCGGCGTCGGTCGCGGCCGCGACGCCGATGTTGTACTCGTCGCGCAGGACGATTTCCTCGTTTTCCTCGTCGAGTTGCGAGTTGAGGTACGGGAAGTCCTTCAGCGCCGCGACGACGGCCTTCATCACGAACGGCATGTAGGTCAGCCGCGAGCCGCGGTCCTCGGCGACGGGCTTGAGCTGTTCGCGCAGTTCGACCAGTTCGGTCACGTCCACCTCGTCGTGGTGGGTGACGTGCGGCGCGGTGTACTTCGACCGCTGCATCTGGTCGCCGATGGCCTTGCGGACGCCCTTGTAGGGGACGCGCTCGCCGGCACCGGGGCCGGCCTCGGGCGGTGCGGATTCACTCGTCGCGTCGCCCGTCGCCTCGGCGTCCGCGGTTCCGGCGTCGGCCTCGGCGGCCACCGCCTCGGCGTCCGCGGCCTGCGCCTCGCGCTGTGCTTGGGCGTACTCCTGGACGGCCTCGGGCGTGACGAACGCCTCGCCGTCGCGCATCTCGGTCGCGGGGACGGCGTCGATGTCGACGCCTTCCTCCTTGGCCAGCGCGCGGGTCGCGGGCGCGGCGAGCGTCTGTTCTCGGTCGGCGCTTTCGGTCGATGCGGCGGACGCGGTCGCCGACGCGGACGCAGCTGTTCCCTCGTCGCGCTTCGCGGTCGCGGACTTCCCGTTGGTCTGGACGGTCCGCGGGCCGCTTGGTTCGTCGCCGCCCTCGTCGCCGTCGTCTTCCGCGGCGGCGCGAACGTCGCCTTCGGTCACGCGACCGCTCGGGCCGCTCCCGTCGACGGAGTCGAGGTCGACGCCGAGTTCGCGGGCGAGGCGGCGGACGCTCGGCGGGGCGAACACGCGCCCGCCGGAACTGGAACCGTCGTCGCCATCGTCGCCATCGTCGCCGGCGTCGTCGCTCTCGGGCGTCGTCTCCGCGTCGGCGGCCTCGGCGTCCGAACCGGCGGCCTCGGCGGCCTCCTCGTCTCCATCGACCCGGATGGTGATGATGACGTTGCCGACGGGCACGACCTCGCCCTCCTCGGCGAGGAGTTCCTCGACCGTCCCGTTGAACGGCGAGGGCACGTCGACGAGCGCCTTGTCGGTCTCGACCTCCGCGAGCACCTGGTCTTCTGTCACCTCGTCGCCCGGCGCGACGTGCCACGTTACGAGTTCGCCTTCCGCGACGCCTTCGCCGACGTCGGGGAGTTTGAATTCCTTGAGCGCCATCGTTCAGAAGTTCACCGCCTCACGAATACCTTCTTCGACGCGGGCGACCGAGGGGAGGTAGTAGTCCTCCAGCGCGTACAGCGGGTACGGCACGTCGTAGCCCGCGACGCGCTTGACCGGCGCTTCCTGGTAGAGCAGCGCCTCCTCCTGAACCGTCGCCGTGATCTCGGCTCCGAGACCGCCGTTCTTCGGGGCCTCGTGGACGACCACCGCGCGGCCGGTCTTCTTGAACGACTCCACGATGGTCTCGCGGTCGAGCGGCGAGACGGTGCGGATGTCCACGACCTCGGCGTCGATGCCCTCCTCTTCGAGGTTCTCGACGGCGTCGAGCGTCGGGCGCGTCATCGCGCCGAAGGTGAACACGGACACGTCCGTGCCCTCGCGGCGGACCGCGGCCTCGCCGATGGGGACCGTGTAATCGCCTTCCGGGACCTCGCCGCGGAACGCCCGGTAGATGAGCTTCGGCTCCATGAAGATGACCGGGTCGGGGTCGCGGATGGCGGAGATGAGCAGTCCCTTCGTGTCGTACGGCGTCGAGGGGATGACGACCTTCAGGCCGGCCTCGTGCGCGTAGAACATCTCCTTTGACTCCGAGTGCGACTCGGGGGCGCGGATGCCGCCGCCGTAGGGCGCCCGAAGCACCATCGGGAGCGTGTAGCGGCCGCGGGTGCGGTTGCGGAACCGACCCATGTGGCTCACGATTTGGTCGAAACCGGGGTACATGAAGCCGGAGAACTGAATCTCGGGGACCGGCTTCAGCCCCATCGCGGCCATGCCGATGGCCGTGCCGACGATGCCCGATTCGGCCAGCGGCGTGTCGATGACGCGGTCGTCGCCGAACTCGTCCCAGAGCCCCTCCGTGGCCCGAAAGACGCCGCCGTTCTTGCCGACGTCCTCGCCCATGACGAGCACCTCGTCGTCGAGGTTCATCTCGGTGTAGAGACCGTCCCGTACCGCCTGCACGATGGTGAGGTTCTGACTGCTCATTCTCTGAGGAATCCTTCGTCGCCGAACTTCTCGCGGAGCGCCTCGAACTCCTCGAACTGTGCCTGAATCTCCGGGGTCCGCTCGGCGTAGGCGTAGTTGAACATCTCGCTCGGGTCCGGTCGCGGGTCGGACTCGGCCGCCTCGATGGCGTCGGCGACCCGCTGTTTCACGTCTTCCTCGATGGTCTCGACGGTCTCGTCGTCGATGCGGCCCGTCTCGCGGAGGAACGCTTCCAGCCGCGGAATCGGGTCTTTCGCCTTCCACTTTTCGACCTCGTCGTCGTCGCGGTAGACGGTCGGGTCGTCGGCCGTCGTGTGCGCGCCGAAGCGGTACTGGACCGCCTCGATGAGCGTCGGCCGGCCCTCGCCCTCGGCGGGGTTCTTGGCCTTGTCGAGTGCGGCCTTCGTCACCGAGTAGACCGCGAGCGGGTCCATCCCGTCGACCTGCACGCCGTCGATGCCGTAGGCGGTCGCCTTCTGCGCCAGCGTCTCGGCGGCGGTCTGTCGCTCCCGCGGCACCGAGATGGCCCACTGGTTGTTGTTACAGAAGAAGACGTTCGGCGTGTCGAAGACGCCCGCGAAGTTCAGTCCCTCGTGGAAGTCGCCCTCGGAGGTCGCGCCGTCGCCGAAGTAGCAGATGACGGCCGTGTCCTCCTCGCCGCGGAGCTTCTTCGCCCACGCCGCGCCGGTCGCGTGGGGAATCTGCGAGGCGATGGGCACCGCGGGCGGAAAGAGGTTCACGCCCTCGGGCATCTCGTTGCCATTCTCGTGGCCCATCCAGTACAGGAGCGTCTGCTTCAGCGGGAGGCCCCGCAGCAACGACGCGCCGTGTTCGCGATAGCTCGGAACCATCCAGTCCTGTTCGTCGAGCGCGAGCGCGCTCCCGATCTGTGCGCCCTCCTGTCCCGACAGCGGCGGATACGTCCCCATCCGTCCCTGCCGCTGGAGACTCACCGCCCGCGTGTCGAAGTGTCGCGCGAGACGCATGTATCGGTACATCTCGACGAGCGTCTCGTCGTCGACGTCGGGGACCTCGCCGACGACGGTCCCGTCCTCGTCCAGCACCCGTACTTGGTCCTGCGGGTCGCGTTGAAGCACGCTCACGGGAGAACCCTCCTGTTCATGCCAAAATCGACACCCGCCGGCGTTATATTGTTTTCGTATATAGTTTACTTTGGCTCGGAATATTGCGCATCACATCGTGCTATGTAAACTCACTCGGGGTAAAATTGGACATCTTAGCTCCTAAACGATTCTTCCTGACGTTCATTAGTGTGAACCCACACATCGCCGAGAAATAATCGGAAATATCGACAGCGTTGCAGGTCGGGTCCGCGGCGGGCGCGGGGTCGGACCGGGTCTGCCGGGTCGCGCGGACGGGGTGGAGCGGCCGACGCAGTCGGTCGGCGCGGCGGTCGGCGACTTACTGTCCGGCGGCCGCGCGGGCGGCCTGCCGCGCCTCCTCGACGCTCGACCCCTCGCGGAGGAGCGCGTCCACGAACAGTTCGCCGGCCTTGTACGACGACCGGACCATCGGGCCGGACGCGCAGTAGAGAAAGCCCAGTTCGTCCTCCGCGACGCGCCGCCACGTCTCGAAGGCGTCGGGGTGGACGTACTCGAACACGTCGAGATGGCTCCGCGAAGGCTGGAGGTACTGGCCGAACGTGACGATGTCCACGTCGGCCTCGCGGAGGTCCGAGAGGGTCTGGTAGACCTCGTGGGCGTGCTCGCCGAGGCCCAGCATGACGGAGGTCTTCGTGTGAATGTCGGACTCGTCTGTCACCTGCTGGAGCACCGAAAGCGACTGCTCGTAGCCGGCGCGGCGGTCCCGAATCGGCCACTGGAGGCGCTCGACGGTCTCGATGTTGTGGGCGATGACGTCGGGGCCGGCGTCGATTATCTTTCGGACGTGTTCGGGGTCGCCCTGGAAGTCGGGAATCAGCACCTCGACGAGCACCTCGGGGTCGCGGCGCTTGATTTCGCGGATGGTTTCTGCGAAGTGGGCCGCGCCCTGGTCCGGCAGGTCGTCGCGGTCCACCGAGGTCAACACGACGTAGTCGAGGCCGATTTCGGTCACCGCGTCGGCGACGTTCGCCGGTTCGTCGGGGTCCAGCGGCTCCATCCCGCCGGTCGTCACGTCGCAGAAGTTACACCCGCGCGAGCACCGGTCGCCCATGAGCATGAACGTGGCCGTGCCGGGGCCGTCGCGGCCGCTCCAACACTCTCCGAGGTTCGGGCAGTTCGCCTCCTCGCAGACGGTGTTGAGGTTCCGGTCCCGGAGCGTCGATTTGATATCGGTGAAACGCCGGCCCGATGGCGGTCGCATCTTCAACCAGTCTGGCTTCCGCCGCGTGCGCATAGGCAGTTCTTGCGAGGCGACGGGCAAAAACGTGAGGATTGGTCCGCCGTCTGTCGGGTTGCCGATGGAATCGCCCGCCGAGTCAACCGAAACCGCGTCCCCGTGACGTTAGCCATCGCACGTGTGCCCCGTGCTATCACGACTTGTCCAGAATCGTTCAAACGGACACTACTTTCACGGAAAACGAAACGTCCGGGCCGGATATATCACGACTTTCCATCAAACAGCATGTACGACCGTGCTAGATGTATCACTTAACTGAAAAACTTATATTCGAGTAAAGACTTCTACCGAGTATGAACTGGAAACACCGCCGCGACATGACGAAGGCCGAATCGAAGAAGCACGAGGCCACCGCGGGGACGAACTGGTCGTTCATCGCCGCGCTCGCCGGCGCCGCGTAAGCGCCCCGGCGCTTCGGTCCCCGAATCAATCCTCCCCCCTACCACCCACCAACCTCAGCCCCTCCGTTTTCCCGACCGTTCGACAGCCGCGAGCCGCCGCGCCGGATGGAGAAACGCCTTTCCCCACGGACGACTCGGCTTCGTGTATGACGCTCGTCTTCGTCTCGTCCCCGACGCCAGCGCGCACCCGGAGGTGCGCCCAGTGAAAGTCGCCGAGGCGGTCCCCGAGTTCGCAGACGCCTTCGGGTTCGAGGAGTTCAACCGGATGCAGCGCGAGGCGCTCCCCGCCATCCTCGACACCGACCACAACGTCGTCGCCTCCGCGCCCACCGCCAGCGGGAAGACGGCGCTCGCCGAGCTCGCCATCTGCCGCACGCTCCGCGACGAGGGGACGGCGCTTTTCATCGCGCCGCTCCGCGCGCTCACCACCGAAAAGGAAACGGAGTGGGAGCGCTTCGAGGACCTCGGCTACTCGGTGTACGTCGTCACCGGCGAGCGCGACCTGAACCCCCGGCGGGCCGCCCGCGCCGACATCCTCGTGATGACGCCCGAGAAGACCGACTCCGCGACCCGGAAACACGACTCGGCGCGCTACTCCTTCATCGAGGACGTGGACTGCGTCGTCATCGACGAGGTCCACCTGCTGGACTCGGAGACCCGCGGCGGCGTCCTCGAAGTCACCGTCTCGCGGATGCGACGCATCTGCGACCCCCGCATCGTCGCGCTGTCGGCGACCATGCCCAACATCGACGACGTGGCGGCGTGGCTCGACGCGCCCGCCGAGACGACCTTCGAGTTCGGCGACGACTACCGCCCGGTCGACCTCCACGCGGGCGTCAAGACCTACTCCCACGGGGAGAACTCCTTCGCCGACAAGTACCGCCGGCTGTACCGCGCGTTCGACCTCGCGGAGCCGCACATCCGCGACGGCGGCCAGTCGCTCGTCTTCGTCTCCTCGCGGCAGGACGCCGTCCGCGCGGCCGCCAAGGCCCGCGACGAACTCGCAAAGCGCGACGTGCCAATCGGCGCGCGCGGCGACTACGACTTCCACAACGAGGCCAAGGAGCTGAGCAACGACTCGCTCGCCAAGGGCGTCTTGGACGGCGTGGGCTTCCACCACGCCGGCCTCTCGCGGGACGACCGCGAGGCGGTCGAGGAGTGGTTCAAGGAGGGCAAGATTCAGCTCCTGTTTTCGACCTCGACGCTCGCGTGGGGCGTGAACCTCCCCGCCCGCTGCGTCGTCATCCGCGACACGAAACACCACGACCCGCTCGAAGGCGAGGTGGACATCTCGCCGCTCGACATCCTCCAGATGCTCGGCCGCGCCGGCCGCCCCGGCTACGACGACGTGGGCTACGGCTGGGTCGTCTGCGACCGCTCGGACCAGAACAAGTACCGCCGCCTGCTCCGCGAGGGCAAGGAAATCGAGTCCAGACTCGCCGAGGACCTCGACTCGCACCTCAACGCGGAGATTTCGATGGGGACCATCCGCGACCTCGACGACGTCATGTCGTGGCTGGAGACGACGTTCTACTACCGGCGGGCGCAGTCGAACCCGGCGGCCTACGACTTCGAGGACCTTCGCGAGCGCGTCCGCGACGTGCTCGACCGCCTCGTCTCCCGCGGCTTCGTCGAGATGGACGACGACCTCTCCATCGACGCGACCCCGCTCGGCCGCCTCACCTCGAAGTACTACCTCCGTCTCGGGACCGCCTCCCGCTTCGCCGACCTCGCGGACCGCGACCGCATCACCGCCGACGACATCCTCGAAACCGTCGCGGGCGCGGCCGACTTCCGACAGGTGTCGGCGCGCCAGTCCGAGGTCGACGCCGTCGATTCGGTGCTGACCGGCGTCTCGACCACGCTCGAAGACGGCCCGAAGAAGGTGCTCGCCATCCTCCACGCCAGCATGGCGAACTCGACGCCGAGCGAACTCCGGAGCGACGCGTGGGTCATCAAGCAGAACGCGCTCCGACTGCTCTCCGCGCTCCGCGAGTTCCTCGACACCTTCGCGGACGCCCGCGCGGCCAACCTCGCGAGGCGCGTCGAGGCCCGCGTCGACAACGGCGTCAGCAGCGACGCCGCGGCGCTCACGGCCGTCGACGGCATCGGACCCGGCCGCGCGAGAAAGCTCGCCACCGGCGGCCTCTCGACCCCGGCCGACGTGGTCGACGCCGGCGTGAAGGAACTCACCCGCGCGGGCCTCTCGCAGGGCGTCGCCGAGCGCGTCATCGAGAGCGCGAAGGACCTCCCCGCGCCCGAAATCGACTGGGGCGACTTCCCCGAGTCGGTCGCTCGCGGCGAGAGCGACATGCACGACATCCGGGTGCGAAACGACGGCGGCGGCGGCTCGGTCGGCATCCGCGTCACCGTCAACGACGTGGAGATGTCGGCGAAGACGTGCTACCTCTCCGACGAGGTGACCGTCCCCGTCGGCGTCTTCGGCGCGACGGACGACGAACTGGAGTTCGTCGTGGAAGTCACGTTCCCCGACCTGCCGCTGCTCCCGATTCGGGCGTCGCGGACGGTTCGGGTCGAATAGCAGAAACCGCGGCGTCAGCCGCTTTTCAGTCGTTTTTGGTCGTCGCCGCTCGGTCGCGTTTCGCCTACTCCTCGCCCAACAGCGCCGCCCGCAGCGTCGCCGGCCCGTCGACGATTTCGTCCGCCCGCGAGAGGTCGAGGTCGGCGTTCTGCCCGCCGCGGTAGGCGATGGTGTACGCGCCGGACCGGACGGCCGCCTCGATGCCGTTTATCGAGTCCTCGACGACGACGCACTCCTCGGGGGCGACGCCGAACTCGGCGGCGGCGTGCTCGTAGATGTGGGGTTCGGGCTTCCCGGGGTCGTCGATGTCGTCGGCCGAGAGCACGAGGTCGAGGGGGTCGAGGTCGAACCGCTCGCGGACGGTCGAAATCCAGTCCCGCGGGGCCGACGAGACGATTGCCACCTTCTTGCCCGCCGCGCGGAGGTCCGAAAACAGCGCCTCCGCGCCGTCCATCAGGACGACGTGCTCGCCGTAGACGCTCTCTGAGTTCTCGTGGTACGCCGCGACGAACTCGTCTTTCGTGACGGTCGTCCCGTACGCCGCGTCGAGGTAGTCGTATATCTCGCGGAAGTTCATCCCCGTTATCTCCTCGTGGTCGGGGTCGCCGGACTCGATGGCGTCGGCGAACACCCACTCGTCCTCGAAGGCGTGCCAGTACTGCTCGGAATCGACCAACACTCCGTCCATGTCGAACAGCACGACGTTCGCGTCCATGGTTCGCCCTCGGCCGCGGCCGACCAAAGAGCTTCGTGCCGCGGCATGCCCGGTGAACCCTCGCACGTAGGTTCAAATCGGAATCGGCGGCCACCCCGGCGCATGGATTCGATACGCGTCTTCGCCGGCGACTGCACCGTCACATTCGAGGGCTCCCGCGACCGGACCCAGCGCGGCCGGGTCGTCGTCGTCGCCAAACCCGACCGAACCGTCCTCGTCCACGACGCGGGGGGCTACCAGCCCGTCGCGTGGTTGACCCGCGCCGACTCGCTGACCGTCGAGTCCGGGCCGGGGTCGTTCGGCCTCGTGGCCCGCGCCGGCGACCAGACCCTCACGGTCGAGTCGAACGACGTGACCGGCCGCGCCGAGTACCCCGCGAGCGACGCGGGCGTCCCGGTCGGCTCGCATCCCGACACCGGCGACCCGCTCGTCAGGACTAACGGCTCCGTCGTCGCCCTCGACTCGGGGACCGAGTACCGCCTGCCGGCGGGCGGGACCGTCCTCGACGAGACCTGCGACGACTGCGGCCTGCCGCTGCTGCGCGTCGAGCGCGGCGCGCCGTTCGAGGTGTGCATCGACCGCCGGTGCGACCCGCTGGACGACCGCGTGAAAGCCCGCTTCGACGGCGAGTGGTCGTGTCCGGACTGCGGGTCACCGCTCCGCATCATCCGGCGGCGCGGCCGCCTGCTCGCCGGCTGTGACGCCTATCCCGAGTGCGAGACGGCCTTCTCGCTCCCCGCGGGCGTCGTCGGCGACGACTGCGACTGCGGCCTGCCGATGTTCGAGACGAGTCGCGGCCGGCGGTGTCTCGACTCGACCTGCGAGGTCCGATGAGCCGACAGCCACTCGCTGGATTCCAAGACGGCGGGCGACGGCCGTGGCCCCGTCGCTGGCGACACGGCCGGCCGCGAGGGGCGCGTCCGCAGTCGCGACCTCGGCGAGCCGACGGCGGCGGCCGTCCCGACGCGCCACCGAACCGCGCCGCCGGCATCGCAGACCCTTTGTCGTCGCCGCGCCCCGATTCGGGTATGCAAGGACGCCTCGAAGACGGCGTCGTCCACCTCCCGGGCGACGCTCGACAGCGGTTCCACGACTCCCGCGGCTACGGGAGGCCCACCGGCGGCGACGACCTGGAGGTCGCGCCCGTCGAGGCCGCCCACCTGCTCTCGCGGGACGACATCGACGGCGTGGACGGGATGGGCCTGCGCGAACTCCTCGCGCGCACCGGCACCACCCTCGACTTCGTCGTCTACAAGGACCTCCGCGACCGCGGGTTCTACCTCTCGCCCGCCCGCGAGGGCTGGCCCGGCGTCGCCGACGCCGCGGGCGCTGACTTCCTCGTCTACCCCCGCGGGAAGGGCCCGTGGGACGACGAGGTCGAACACCGCGTCCGCGTCGTCGGCGAGCGCGAGTCCATCCCCGTCTCGTCGCTCGGGGAGGTGGTGCTCGCCATCGTCGACGAGGACGGCGACCTGACCTACTTCGACACCGAGGGCTACGCCCCCGAGGGCACGGCCGCGGAGGACCTCCCGGCCGACCTCGACGCCGAACTCCTCTCGGACCGCGCGCTCGTCTGGGACGGCGTCGACCGCCTCTACCAGCGCGGCTTCTTCGGCCAGCGCCTGTACGGCAGAAACGCCGACAGCGGCCCGCTCCAACTGTCGCTTCTGGAAGCCGCCTACCTCGCCCGCGCCGACGCGCTCGCCATCGACGAGGCCGACGTGGTCTCCCGCGGCCGCGACGTGGAGGGCGACCGGTTCGACCGCCGGCTCGCGGTGTACGCCGCGCTTCGGGGGGCCAAGACGGTCCCCAAGAGCGGCTTCAAGTTCGGCTCGGACTTCCGCGTCTACACGGAGTTCGAGTCGGTGTCGGACCTCTCGCACTCCGCGTTCCTCGTGCGCGTGGTCGCGCCCGACCACACGTTCGTCCCGCGGGACCTCTCGCTCGACGTGCGCCTCGCCGGCGGTGTCCGCAAGCGAATGGTTTTTGCGCTGACCGACGACAACGGAGAGATAGACTGGCTCTCGGTCAGTCGGCTCACGCCATGACAGACGACGAACCCGCGGAGCGCATCCGCACCGATGGAGGCACAGCAGAGGGAGCAGATGACGTCGCCCTCGACCCGTGGGGCTCGTCGACCGTCTCCGACTACCGGAAGCTGTTCGAGGAGTTCGGCATCGAGGAGTTCGACGAGGTGCTCGACGAGGTGCCGAACCCGCACTACCTGATGCGCCGCGGGGTCATCTTCGGCCACCGCGACTACCGGCCGGTCCTCGACGCCATGCGAAACGGCGACGACTTCGCCGTCCTCTCGGGGTTCATGCCGACGGGCGACCCCCACATCGGCCACAAGCTCGTCTTCGACGAGATAATCTGGCATCAAGAGCAGGGCGGCGACGCCTACGGCCTCATCGCCGACATGGAGGCCCACTCCGCCCGCGGCATCCCGTGGGACGAAATCAACGAGCACAGCCGCGACTACCTGCTGTCGCTCATCGCGCTCGGGTTCGACCCCGAGGCGGGCGAACTCTACCGACAGTCGGACAACGACCGCCTCCAGCGGCTCGCGTTCGAACTCGGCGGGAAGGCCAACTTCTCGGAGTTCCAGTCCATCTACGGCTTCGACGGCGAGACCAACGTCTCGCACATGCAGTCGGTCGTCACGCAGATGGCCGACATCCTCTACCCGCAGTTGGACGACCCCAAGCCGACGGTCATCCCGGTCGGTCCCGACCAGGACCCCCACGTCCGGTTCGCCCGCGACCTCGCCACCCGGATGCGATTCTTCAAGGTGACCGAGGCGTTCGCGAGCTTCGAACTGCGAGACAACGAGCGCCCGCTGGTCGCGGCCGCCCACGACGCCCGCGAGGAGTACGCCGAGGACCCCGACGTGCCGCGGTGCGGCGAGGCGGCCGACTGGCTCGCCGACGCCGACCTCGACGCGGCCGGCGTGCTCGTCGCCGAGTCGGTCCGCGAGTCGGCGGTCGAGAAGCTCGAAAACGCCGGGATGGAACCGCTCCGCCCGCGGATTCGCTTCTTCGCCCGGCAGGCCACCGACGAGGCGTTCGAGGCGCTCATCGAAGACATCGAGGGCGAAAAGCGCCGGTACGACCAGCACATCGACGCGTTCGATATCGGCGTCGACGAGGCCGAAGACCTCGCCCGCGAGGTCGAGGCCCACCACGGCGGCTACGGCTTCATCCCGCCGTCGTCCATCTATCACCGCTTCATGACCGGCCTCACCGGCGGCAAGATGTCGTCGTCGATTCCGGCGAGCCACATCTCGCTTCTCGACGCGCCCGAGGAGGGCTACGACAAGGTGAAGTCGGCGACGACCGGCGGCCGCGACACGGCCGAAGAACAGCGCGAACTCGGCGGCGAGGCCGACAAGTGTCCGGTGTACGAGCTGTACGCCTACCTGCTGACGGGCGACGACGACGAACTCGCCAAGGAGGTCTACGACGAGTGCGTCGGCGGCGAGCGCCTCTGCGGCGGCTGCAAGGAGCAGGCGGCGACGATGATGCGCGAGTTCCTCGAAGACCACCACGAAAAGCGCGAGGAGGCCGAGGAGGTCCTCGACTCGCTCGACATCGACTTAGAGACGGAGCGGCGGGGCGTCGCCGCCGAACATTAGTGAGGCGAGGACACTAACGACCGCTCACAATCCCACTTCTTCTCCGACGCCGCGCGCGCTCGACTTCTCGTAGAGGTACTCGGCGGTCGCGGCGTCGAGCACCGCCGAACCGACGCTCTCGACCACCAGAATCTCGTCGTCGCCGTCGCGGCCGGCGTCCCCCTCGAAGACGGCCGAGAGCGGAATCAGGTCGGACTCACCGATGCTGGCCCCGCGCACGTCGCCGACCTCGGCGACCTCCTCGGGCACGTCGGCGAACACCCGCGCGGCCCGCTCGAACGTTTCGGCGTCGAGTTCCCGCGTCTCGGGCGTGTAGGCCCCGACGGCGACGACGAGCGTTCCGGGGTCGAGCCACGAGCCGTCGAAGACGGGCGTCTCGCTGGTGGTCGCGGTGACGACGACGTTCGCGCCGGAGACGGCCGCCTCGGGCGACTCGACCGCCTCGGCGGGGAGGCCGTCGTCGCGGAGGTCGGCGGCGCACGCGTCGCGGGCGTCGCTCGGGGAGTAGACTCGGACCGACTCGACCGCGGAGCCGACGGCGATGGCGCGGCTCTGCCAGCGAGCCTGCGTGCCCGCGCCGAGGACGCCGAGCCGAATCGGGTCGGCCGCGAGGCACTCCGCGGCGAGGCCGCCGATACAGCCCGTTCGGGCGCTCGTGACCGTGGTCCCGTCGAGGAGCGAAAGCGGGAGGCCGGTCGTCGCGTCGGTGAGGACGACCTGCGCGTTCACCGTCGGGAGGCCGCGGGCGGCGTTCTCCGGGTGGACGGCGGCGAGTTTCGTCGCGTACACCTCGCGGCCGTGGATGTACGCCGACATGGTGAGGCCGGTGCCGAGCGGGCTGTCCCGCTCCGTCGGCTTCGAGCCCGCCCCCGCGACGCCGTTCCCGTTTCCGTCCCGAACCCTGTCGATGCCGATACCGACCGGAAAATGTGGCCGAGGCGGGCGTTCGACCTCGCCGCGGCCCTGCTTGACGAACGCCTCCTCGACGACCGGAAACAGCTCCGCGAGCGACAGTAACTCGCCGACGGCGTCGGCGGAGAGGATACGGACCATACCCTGACTACTCTCCGCGGCCGCGTGAAAACATTGTTCCTCGACAGTATGTGACAGACACACTCATGTCGGTGGCGAATCAGACGGGACCATGCACGTCCTCATCGTCGGCGGCGGGGTCGTCGGACTCGCCTGCGCCCACGCGCTGGCCGGCCGCGGGGTCGAGGTCACCGTCTGCGAGGCGGGGACGCTCGGCGGCGGCAGCACGGGGCGCGCGGCGGGCGGCATCCGAACGCAGTTCTCGACCCGCGTGAACGTCGAACTCTCGCTCGCCAGCGTCCCCGTCTGGGAGTCCTTCGCGGACGACTTCGGCGTCGACATCGACTACCGGCGGTCGGGCTACCTCTTTCTCGCCCGGACCGAGGAGACCGCCGCGGCGTTCAGAGAAAACGTCGCCATGCAGGCCGATGCCGGTGCGCCGAGTCGCGTCCTCTCGCCCGCGGAGGCCGCCGAGTACCTCCCGGAACTCCGAACCGAGTCGTTCGTCGCGGCGACGTTCTCGGCCGCGGACGGCGTCGCCGACCCGCACTCGGCGGTACAGGGCTACGCGGACGCGGTCCGCGCCGCCGGCGTCGACGTTCGGACGAAGACGCCGGTGACCGACCTCGCTCGCGTCGGCGACGGCGGTTCCGACGACGGTTCGGTCGATACTGCGGCCGCGGCCGCGACCGCTTCCGATACCGGCGGCTGGCGCGCCGAGACGCCGGACGGTTCCATCGACGCCGACGCCGCGGTCGTCGCGGCGGGCGCGTGGTCCGGCCGGGTCGCGGCGCTCGCCGGCGTCGACCTCCCAATCGCGCCGCGCCGCCGACAGATAGCCGTCGTCGAACCCGAGGGCGACCTCCCCGCGGACGCCCCGCTCACCATCGACCTCGACACGGGGGCGTACTTCCGCCCGGATCGGGAGGGGACCGCTATCGTCGGCGGGCACTTCGCCGGCTCGGACCCCGACGTGGACCCCGACCGGTTCGACGAGTCGATGGACGTCGAGTGGGCGGTCGAGGCGACCGAGCGGGCCGACGACGCCGCGGCCTACTTCGGCCCGGAGACGCGGATTCGAAACGGGTGGGCCGGCCTGTACGCCGTGACGCCCGACCACCACGCGATTCTGGACGAGGCGGCTCCCGGCCTCGTCGTCGCCGCGGGCTTTTCGGGCCACGGCTTCCAGCACGCACCCGCCACGGGCGAGGCGGTCGCCGACCTCTGTCTCGGCGAGGACGCCTGCGACGTGGACGTATCGGCGCTGTCGCTCGACCGGTTCGAATCGGGCGAGACGCTCCGCGAGCGGAACGTGGCGTAGAAAACTCGGCGATGCGGCTCAGGCGCTCATGTCGACCACGGCGCGGAGTTCGCCGAGTTCGCGGACGGGGTCGGCGACGTCGCGCGACGCGAGGACGCGAAAGCCGGTCGCACCCGCGCGCTCGCCGTCGCCTTCGTCTTCGACCACGCGGTAGGTCAGTTCACCGTCGTCGAACTCGTAGGGCGGCGCGGCCCGGACGAGGACGGCCTCGACGTCGTCTCTGTCGTCCGGGCGGTGCGGGGGTTTGACGATGAGCGACGCCTCGTGGCCGAGGCGAATCGCGGAGAGAGTCGCGTCTAGGTCTCGCATTCGTCTTCGCCGTCTCTCGGTCGGCCGATACCAAGAACGTATCTGCGCTCGGATTGACTCGGAGTGGACGCGCAACGCTTTTAGTCGGCACTCACAATCGGTCGCATATGGTATCCGAACCCAAACGCGGGGCGCGAGCGAGCGAACCGACCACCGACGGGTTCGGCTTCTTCTTTCTGGCCGCCTGAGGTCGGCGGACTCCGGCCGGGCGTCACCGCGCCCCCCGGACGAAACCGACCCCGCCGGTCGCCCTCGCCACCGCGGCGAGGCTTCGAAACTGCTAACCGACCACCAGACGGCTAACGCCACAACGAACCAGATGCGACTTCCGGAATCACAGGTCGCGGTGTTGAACGCCGCGAGCGCCACGGACGAACGAACGATTGCACAGCTCGCGGAGGCGACGGACCAGAAGCCCGAGACGGTCACGGGCGCGGTCTTCGACCTCCGCGACGAGGGACTCGTCTCGGTCGCCGAGACCACGACCGAGTCCGTCGAACTGACCGACGAGGGCGTCGAGTACGCCGACGAGGGCCTCCCAGAGGTCCGGCTCTACCGCGCCGCGCTCGACGCGGGCGACGGCGACGCGGTCCCGATGGGGCAGGTCATCGGCGCGTCCTCGCTCGGCGGCCCGCAGGTCGATATCGCGCTGTCGAACTTCGCGCGCAAGGGCTACGGGACCATCGACTCGGGCGAACTCGCGCCCGACGCGGACGCCGACCCCGACGCGGACGAGGAGGCCGCCGCGCTCGCGGCCCTCGACGCGGGCGAGTCCGTCGCCGACGACGTGCTCGACCAGCTCGAATCGCGGAAGCTCGTGGTCCGCCACGAGCGCACCATCCGCGCCGTCACCCTCACCGACGAGGGCGTCACGGCGCTGATGGAGGGCGTCGAGGCGGCCGAGACGGTCGACCGTCTCACTCCCGAGCTGCTCACCTCCGGCGAGTGGGAGGACGTGGAGTTCACCGAGTACAACGTCGAGGCCGACGCGCCCGAGGCCCGCGGCGGCAAGAAACACATCCTCCGGCAGACCGCCGACCGCGTGAAGGACGTGCTCACCGGCATGGGGTTCGCCGAGATGGAAGGCCCGCACGCCGACGCGGACTTCTGGATCAACGACTGTCTGTTCATGCCGCAGGACCACCCGGCGCGCACCCACTGGGACCGCTTCGCCCTCGACGTGCCGCCGATGGAGGACATCCCCGAGGACCTCATCGACAACGTCCGCGACGCCCACCTCAACGGCGTCGGCGAGGACGGCGACGGCTACCACTCGCCGTGGTCCGAGGACTTCGCGCGGGCCATCGCGCTCCGCGGCCACACCACGTCGCTGTCGATGCGCTACCTCTCCGGTCACGAGGTCGGCGAGCTAGAGCCGCCCCAGCGGTACTTCTCGGTCGAGAAGGTGTACCGCAACGACACGCTCGACCCGACGCACCTCTTGGAGTTCTACCAGATCGAGGGCTGGGTGATGGCCGAGGACCTCTCGGTGCGCGACCTGATGGGCACCTTCGAGGAGTTCTACTCCCACTTCGGCATCACGGACATCCAGTTCAAGCCGCACTACAACCCCTACACGGAGCCGTCGTTCGAGCTGTTCGGCCGACACCCCGAGACGGGCGAACTCATCGAAATCGGTAACTCCGGCATGTTCCGCGAGGAAGTCCTGCGGCCGCTCGGCGTCGAGTGCGACGTGATGGCGTGGGGCCTCGCCCTCGAACGCCTCTTGATGCTCATGTACGGCTTCGACGACATCCGCGACGTGCACGGAACGCTGTGCGACCTCGACCTGCTCCGCGAGACGGAGGTGCTCAAGTAATGCCCGTAGTCGACGTTCAACCCGACGAACTGCGCCGTCTGACCGGCCACGAAGACAAGTCCGACGAGGAGTTCAAAGACGACCTGTTCGCGCTCGGACTGGAGTTCGAGGGCGTCACCGACGACGGGGCGTTCCAACTGGAGTTCGGACCCGACCGCCTCGACCGCCTGTCGGTCGAGGGCGTCGCCCGCTCGCTTCGCTACCAGTACGGCGACGCCCGCGGCGTCTCCGTGCCGAACACGAACGATCCCGACTGGACCTTCGTGGTCGACGACGACGTGCCCGACGAGCGCCCCTACGTCACGGGCGCGGTCGTCCGCGGGGTCGACTTGGACGACGCCGCGCTCGACTCGCTCATCCAGTTGCAGGAGAAACTCCACGCGACGATGGGCCGCAAGCGCGCCAAGGGTGCCATCGGCATCCACGACCTGACGATGCTGAAAGGCGACGTGCTCTCGGAGAACGCCTCCGGCAACTCCATCACGTACACGGGCATCGAACCCGACGGCGACACCTTCGTCGCGCTCGACTCCAACGACGAACTCACGCCCGCCGAGGTGCTCGAACAGCACGCGACGGGCCGGAAGTACGCCGACCTCGTGAGCGAGTACGACCGCTATCCGGCAATCTACGACGAGATCGGCCTGTTCTCGTTCCCGCCGGTCATCAACGGCCGCCGGACTGAGGTCTCGACTGACTCCCGCGACCTGCTCGTCGAACTCACCGGCACCGACCAGTGGACCATCGACCGGATGTGCAACATCATCTGCTACGCGCTGGCCGCCCGCGGGGCGACCATCGAGGACGTCGAGGTCCAGTACGAGACGGGCACCGTCACCAAGCCCGACTTCGAAGTCGAGACGAAACACGTCTCTCACGACCGCATCGAGACGGTCCTCGGCGTCGAGTTGGAACTGGACGAAGTCATCGACCTGTTCGAGCGCTCCGGCCTCGACGCGAACGCCGAGTTGGGTGAGGAGACCGTCTACGAGGTCTCGATTCCGCCGTATCGCGTCGACGTGCTCCACCCGCTCGACCTCGTCGACGACGTGGGCCGCGCCTACGGCTTCAACGAACTCGAACCGCGCTACCCCGACGTGGGGACGGTCGGCCAGCGCCACGAGCGCTCCCGACTCGAAGACGCCGTCCGCACCTCGCTCGTCGGCCTCGGCTTCGAGGACCTGCTCAACTTCCACATGATCTCTGAGGAGGAGAACTACGAGCGCATGGACGTCGAGGTCGGTTCAGACTACCTCGGCGGCGGCGAACCCGCCTCCATCACCGAGCCGTACAGCGAGGACTACACCATGCTCCGGACGTGGGTGCTGCCCTCGCTGACGATGGTGCTGGAGAACAACACCCACCGGGCGTACCCGCAGGACCTCGCGGAAATCGGCCACGTGGCCCACCGCGACGACGACGAGAACACCCGCGTCGCCGAGGCCCGCCACGTCGCGGCCGTCCTCGCGCGCCACGACGCGACCTACGAGGACGCGAAGGCCCGCCTCGCGGCGCTCTGCCGCGACTTCGACGCGGAACTGGAGACGCCCGCGACCGACCACCCCTCCTTCATCGACGGCCGCACCGCCGCGGTCGTCATCGACGGCGAGGAAGTCGGCGTCGTCGGCGAACTCCACCCGAAGGTTATCGTCGACCACGACCTCGAACTGCCGGTCGCGGCGTTCGAATTCGACCTGTCGGCGCTGGCGTAGGCTCCCGGCAGATTTTTTGACGGTCTGTAACCTGACTTCTGATAATCTGTGGTAATTATACGCCGGCAGTAATTCTTTTTGTGCATTTGGTCAGAACACGATGGAAACCTTTAGGACGCGAGTCGCCGGATTTCTTGTATGAATGATTATGATGTACGACGCGAGACGCTGGCGGTGACCCACGGCGAGCGCGGGCAGGCCCCGGCTCCGGGCGTCGAGGACGTCGTCGTTCCGGTCCACCTCTCGTCGACCTATTCGGTTCCGACCATCGACCCCGGCGCGGACTTGGAGACGCTCGACCCCAATGCCGGCGAGTACCTCTACTCGCGGCTGTCGAATCCGACGCGGAACGCGCTGGAACACCGGCTCGCGGCGCTCGAAGGCGCGGACCACGCGCTGGCGTTCGTCTCCGGCACGGCGGCCATCGCCGCGACGATGACCGCGGTGGTCCGGCCGGGCGACCACATCGTCGCGTTCGAGGACCTCTACGGCGGGACGAAGACGATGCTCAACCGGCTGTTCGCCGACCGGCTGAACGTGGACGTGTCGTTCGTCGACGCCACCGACCCCGAGAACGTCGCGGCCGCGATGCGCGAGGAGACGGCGCTCGTCTGGATGGAGACGCCGACGAACCCGCTCATGCACCTCTGCGACATCGAGGCCATCGCGGCCGTCGCCGACGAGGGCGACGCGGTCTTCGGCGTGGACAACACCTTCCTCAGCCCGCAGTTCCAGAACCCGCTGTCGCTCGGAGCCGACGTGGTCGTCCACAGCACCACGAAATACCTCAACGGACACTCCGACTCCATCGGCGGCGCGGTCGTCACCGACCGCGAGGACGTGCTGGAGGAGCTCACCTTCCTCCAGCGCGTCGGGATGGGGTCGATGCTCTCGCCGTTCGACTCCTATCTGACGCTCCGGGGCATCAAGACGCTCCCGCTACGGATGCGCCAACACGAGGCCAACGCGATGGCAATCGCCGAGTTCCTCGACTCCCACGAGGCCGTGACGCGAGTGCTGTACCCGGGGCTGGAGTCCCATCCGCAACACGACCTCGCGGCCCGCCAGCAGTCGGGCTTCGGCGGCGTGCTGTCGTTCGAACTCGACACCGACCTCAACGGGACCGCGGAGTTCCTCGGCGAACTCCGGGAGTTTCCGCTGGCGGTCAGCCTCGGCGGCGTCGAGAGCCTCATCGAGCACCCGGCGACGATGACGCACTCGCCGCTCTCGCAGACCGAACGCGACGCGCTCGGCATCTCCGATTCGCTGTTGCGGCTGTCGGTGGGCGTCGAGCACGTCGACGACCTGCGTTCGGACCTCGAATCGGCGCTGTCGATTCTGTGAGGATGCCGGCGCTCGCACGGCCGAATTCCGTCCCCTCGGGCACTTAACCGAGGCGTTTAACAGTCCGCCCGGCTGTAGGTACGCCAACGCAATGCCGAGCGGAGAATACGATCCGGAAACCGTCGAGGCGAAGTGGCAAGAGAGGTGGGTCGACGAGGACCTGTACGCGTACCCGGAGCGTGCGGTAGACCCCGACACCGTCTTCTCTATCGACTCACCGCCGCCGACGGTGTCCGGAAGCTTGCACTGGGGCCACGTCTACGGCTTCACCCTGCAAGACTTCGTTGCCCGGTTCAACCGGATGCGCGGCGACGAGGTCTACTTCCCGTTCGGTTACGACGACAACGGCATCGCGTCGGAGCTCCTGACCGAGGACGAACTCGGCATCAAACACCAGGACTACGAGCGACGCGAGTTCCAGAAGCTCTGCCGCGAGGTCACGGCGGAGTACGAAAGCGAGTTCACGGAGAAGATGCAGAACCTCGGTATCTCCATCGACTGGGACCAGACGTACCAGACGATTTCGCCCGAGGTCCAGCGCGTCTCTCAGCTCTCTTTCGTCGACCTCTACGAGAAGGGCCGGCAGTACCGCCAGCGCGCGCCCGCCATCTGGTGTCCCGAGTGCGAGACCGCCATCTCGCAGGTCGAGACCGAAGACGACGAGCAGGGTTCGCACTTCCACGACATCGAGTTCGGCGTGGCCGATTCCGAGGAGTCGTTCGTCATCTCCACGACGCGACCCGAACTGCTCCCCGCCTGCGTCGCCGTCTTCGTCCACCCCGACGACGACGACAACGCGCACCTCGTCGGACAGGAAGCCGAGGTCCCGCTGTTCGGTCAGACCGTTCCCATCCTCGAAGACGAGCGCGTCGACCTCGAAACGGGCACGGGCCTCGTCATGTGCTGTACCTTCGGCGACCAGACCGACATCGAGTGGTATCAGGCCCACGACCTGCCGCTCCGCGTCGCTATCGACGAGTCCGGCACGATGACCGAGGAGGCCGACGACTACGCCGGGCTCTCGGCCGACGAGGCGCGGGAGGCTATCGTCTCCGACCTCGACGATTCGGGGGCGCTCCTCGACAAGCGCGCCATCACGCACACGGTCAACGTCCACGAGCGCTGCGGCACGAGCGTCGAGTTCCTCGTCAAAGACCAGTGGTACATCAAACTGCTCGACAAGCGCGAGGAGTACCTCGAAGCCGGCGAGCAGATGGACTGGTACCCCGAGAAGATGTTCACGCGGTACAAGAACTGGATCGAAGGGCTCCAGTGGGACTGGGCCATCTCGCGACAGCGCTCCTCGGGGATTCCGTTCCCCGTCTGGTACTGCGAGGACTGCGAGCACGTCGTCGTCGCCGACCGCGAGGACCTGCCGGTCGACCCGCTCTCTGACGACCCGCCGGTCGAGTCCTGTCCCGAGTGCGGCCACGACGAGTTCGCCGCCGAGGACGACGTGTTCGACACGTGGGCGACGTCGTCGCTCACGCCGCTCATCAACGGCGGCTGGGACTGGAACCCCGAGACGGAGGCGATGGAACTCGACCGGCCCGAACTCTACCCGTTCGACATGCGCCCGCAGGGCCACGACATCATCTCCTTTTGGCTGTTCCACACGGTCGTCAAGTGCTACGAGCACACCGGCGAGGTCCCGTTCGACAGCGTCATGATAAACGGGATGGTCCTCGACGAGAACCGCGAGAAGATGTCGAAGTCCGTCGGCAACGTCGTCTCGCCCGACGAGGTCTTAGAGAAGTTCCCGGTCGACGCCGCCCGCTACTGGGCCGCCGGGAGCGCCGTCGGCGACGACCTGCCGTACCAGGAAAAGGGCCTCGTCGCGGGCGAAAAGCTCATGCGGAAGCTCTGGAACGCCTCGAAGCTCGTCGAGAGTCTCACCGAGGACGCGCCCGCCGAGTTCGACCACGACGACCTGAAGGCCATCGACCGCTGGCTTCTGGCGTCGCTCGACCGCGAACTCCAGTTCGTCACGGAGAAACTGGAGAACCGCGAGTTCTCGAAGGCGCGCGACCGCCTGCGGAGTTTCTTCTGGCACACGTTCTGCGACGACTACCTCGAAATCGCCAAACAGCGCGTCCGCGAGGGCGACGACCCCTCGGCGGCCTACACGCTCCAGACCGCCCACAAGCGGTTCCTGACCTGCTTCGCGCCCATCCTCGCGCACGTCACGGAGGAGCTCTGGCGCGACATGTACGACGAGGCGAGCGTCCACGACCAGCCGTGGCCCGAACCGCTCGGCCTCGACGCCGACGTCGCGGCCGGCGAGACGGCGATGGCCGTCGTCGGCGCGCTCCGGAAGTACAAAAGCGACAACCAGCTCTCGATGAACGCCCCGGTCGACCTCGTGGAAGTGTACGGCGACATCCACGGCTTCGAGGAGGACGTGAGCGGCGTCATGCACATCGAGGAGCTCGAACTGCTCGACGAGGAGCCCGAAATCGAGTCGGTCGTCACCGGCGTCGACCTCGACTACTCGCTCGTCGGCCCCGAGTACGGCGCGCAGGTCCCGGACATCGAGGCCGCCCTCGAAAGCGACGACTACGAGGTCGAAGACGGCGTGATGCACGTCGCGGGCGTCGAACTCGACCCCGACATGTTCACCATCGAGGAGTCTCGCGAGTACGTCGGCGAGGGCGACATGCTCGAAGCCGGCGACGCCATCGTCATCGTCCAGCACGCCGACTGAGGCGGCGACTCGGTCGGGTTCGGTTTCGTTTTTCTTTCGGCAGTCGGTCGCTCAGCTGACCGCTCGTCAGTCGCCGTTGCCGGACGCCGCTGGTTCGGGCGCGGCTTCGGTCGCAGTCTCCGTTTCGGCCCCTGTCTCTCCCTTGAAGGCGTCCAGCACCGCCGCCGCGTCTTCGACGTGGGGAATCGTCATCGGATGGTTCGCGTTCGCATCGTCGGTGCGGGCCTCCTCGGGGTCGGGGACGGTGAGTCCCACGTCAGGACTCGTGTCCACGCCCGTCTCGAACCGTATCGTCTCCGTGCCGAACAGGCGGTCGACGGCGTCCGCAGAGATATCGACATCCGTGACCGCGTCGCGTTCGAGCCGGGCTTGGGGTTCGTCCAACAGCGCGTCGTGGGCGACGAGCACGTCGCCGTAGCACCGGAACTCGACGGGGCCGGAGGCGAGATAGCGGGAGGTCCCTCGGACGGCCCCGAACGCGGCGGCGAGGGCGAGCGGCGCGAGCGCGAACGTCCACGCGCCGAAGAAGACGAGGGCGGCGGCGACGCCGTAGCACCACAGCACGCCGCTGGTGACCGTGTACCGGAGGCTTTGGTAGGCCGCGTCGGTGAGAGCGACCGCGCGGGCGGGCGTGGTTCGATAGGTCGGCGCTTCCGCCGGCACCTCGACCGGGACCGGTTCTATCTCGGTCTCCTCGCTCCCGTAGAGTCGGTAGAAGACGCCCCGCTTTTCGCTCCGTTCGAGTTGGAGCGCGCGGAGGTCGTAGAGGAACTTCAGGCCGACGAGGACCACGAGGAACACGTCGTTTTCGAGTTCGACCGCGAACGGCCCGACGACGAACATCAGCAGTCCGGCGGCGAACAGGAGTTTGAACGGGGGAAGCAACACCGACCGTGCGGAGTGGTCGCGGTAGCCCCCCGCCGCGAAGTAGCCGGTGACCGTTTCGACGCCCCGCCCGACGAACACGCCCGCGCCGCCGAGGAGAATCTGACCGGTGACCTCGTCGGTGACGACCGGGTCGGTCAGGCCGAAGGCGACGAAGGCGATGGCGAGTTCGAGCGGGACGAGCAGGAACGCCGCGATGAGGAACGTGGGGACGTTCCGCGGGTAGCATTCCGGGAGGGGTCCGGGAAGCGAGACGCCTCCTCGTTTGGCCTGCAACGGGCCGAACAGTCGGTCCCCGTCGCCGATGCCGTTGTTGGGACGTTTGGCGGCGAAGGGTATCTTCACCAGCGTCCACCACAGCACGGCGGCGATTTCGGCGACGAACACGCCGAAGAGCGCGGCCGGTGCCCAACCGAGGAACAGGACGCCGACCGGTGCGACGGCGTTCGACGCGAGGACCGCAAGCACGCCGGAATCACGAGTGGAAGGCGGGCGCACGTCTTGTCAAGCGAATGGCTCGAAAATCAGTCTTCGGTTCGACACCGATGCGCGGACGGTCGGTTCTCACCTCGCGGTGAGCGGTCGTCGCGGACGACGCTACAGCCCCGACCCGACGGCGTCGGCCACGTCGTCGAAGCCGTCGCGGTCGAGCAGGTCGAGGAGGCCGCGGTTGATGTCGCGGGCGATAGACGGGCCCTCGTACACCATGCCCGTGTAGAGTTGGACCATCTCGGCCCCGGCGCGAATCTTCCGGTAGGCGCTTTCGGCGTCCGAGACGCCGCCGACGCCCACGACGGGCACGTCGGTCCGCTCAGCGATGAAGCGAATCATGTTCGTTGCCTCGGCCTCGATGGGCTTCCCGGAGAGGCCGCCGCGCTCGGCTCGGTTGGGGTTCCGAAGGGTGTCGGGCCGCGAGGTGGTCGTGTTGCTGGCGATGACGCCGTCGAGACCGAGGTCGTCGACGACTTCGAGCGCGTCCTCCACGGCGGGGTCCGGGAGGTCGGGCGAGAGTTTCACGAGTAGCGGGTCGGCACCGGCGTCGACGAGCGTCCCGAGAATCGCTTCGAGGGAGTCGCGGTTCTGCAGGTCGCGGAACCCCTCGCTGTTGGGACACGAGACGTTGACGACGAAGTAGTCCGCGCCGTCGGCGACGCGCTCGTAGGTGTAGCGGTAGTCGCCAGGGGCCTCCTCGGTTGGCGTCACCTCCGAGAGCGCGAGGTTGACGCCGACCGGGATGTCGGGATGCGGTCCGGCGGCGAGGCGCTCGCCGACCGCGTCCGCGCCCTCGTTGTTGAGGCCCATGCGGTTGATGAGCGCCTCGTCTTCCGGCAGGCGGAACATGCGCGGGCGCGGGTTTCCGGGCTGGGGCTCCGCGGTGACGCCGCCGACCTCGACGTGGCCGAAGCCGAGCGCCGAGAGGACGGTGGGTATCTCGGCGTTCTTGTCGAAGCCCGCCGCGACGCCGACCGGGTTCGGGAAGTCGAGGCCGAACGCACGCGTGGCGAGCCGGTCGTCGTCGACGCGGTAGCGCCGCTCCAACAGCGGTTCGACGGGGGTGCCGCGAGCGGTCGCGAGCAGTCCGTGGATGGTCCGGTGGGCGGTCTCGGGTGGGAGCGAAAACAGGAGCGGTTTGGCGAGTCGGTAGGGGTTCATTGCTGTCTGTCGGGCCTTCCGCTGGCGGCGGCTTGGTTCGAGACGATACGGGTCACGCGCTCAGAAGTCGTGTTCGACCTGGTCTGGGTCCGCTTTCTGGATGATGATTTTGCCGTCCCGAACGCGGACGAAAACCTCGTCTCCGATCTCCATTCCGGCGACCGCGAGTTCGTCTTCGTGGAGGTTGACGTGGACGTTGTGGTACTCGCCGTTCTCGTCTTTGGCGCCACTCGGACTGAGCTTCTTTTTCCGGACCATCTGGGGGTCTATCCGTTGGTTCGCCGCAGGGGATACATAAGTGTTGTCTCCGTCTGCCCGTGGAGTGGTGATTTTCGCCGCAACCCGACCGTCTCACAGCGAAACTCGCCGCCGTCTCGGTGGGGTTGCCGGCACGGCAAATCGGTCGGGTTTATAAGCAACACGGCGTCGTCGGTCGAAATCCGGCGATATATTTATCATGTGCCATGTGGTTCATTGGCATAGAGGTGGAAAATCATGGTACGCGAGGACGGTAAGCGGAACTTCGTGCTCCGAGAGGAGGACGGTACAGAGACGAGTGTGTTTTCCGGCAGCATGCCGAGACAGGCGGCGCTCAAGGCGGCCCGACGACTCGACCCCGCCGGCTCCGAGGACGAGGCGAAGTCGGACGCAGTCGAGATTCGACTTCGTGAGAAGGGGACCGACAAGGTCCACATCTTCGACGCGTGGGCGTGGAACAGCAGCGCCCCCGAGGACAAGCCCGGCTGGATGGAGGGGAAGATCACCAAGGGTAACGTCTCAAAGAAGGGGATCGAACACCTCGACGAGTAATCCGACCGACGTTCACATTCTTATCGTGCGCACGCACGCGTAGCAACACAATCCGAGAGAGCAGTCGATACGCCTTTCAGACAGCGCCGCCAGCGTCTGTTTGCGCGACCGACACCCGGTCAGACCGAACGTACGACGCGCGGGATGACCGACCGGCCTCCAGTCGCGCGATATCTGTTCTTCCGAGAGTCATCGTTCCCGCCGACAGTCTATCATCATCTTATGAGCAATCGAGGCATGAAACCGCATGACGAAGCGCCATCGGTTCGACGGCCTTTTATGTATCCCCGGCATTCGGATTAATGCGAAGAAGCGCACGGGGGTACTCCCCCCGAACGCTTCCACCGAACGCCCCGACCCCAAGGTCGTCAGGCGCTCACCGGGATGACACACCTTCCCGGGGGTC